>JBCBVA010000149.1:0-7326 GCA_039817825.1 Cyanobacteria bacterium J06642_12
GTTAGAACGCAAGAGATGGCCGCACAAGATCTACTGGCTATCAATATTTGATTTCCGCTATTCGTGCTAAAGATTGGTGTAGGTGAAGTCTCGTTAAAGCAGATTCTGCACCACTAAGCAGTTCGATAGACATGGCCAATATTGCAACAGTTATGGCGGTCACGATAGTGCGAGCCGATCTCGACCCTCGAAAAGTTTCTCCCCGCAAGCTTTTGCAGGCCATGACCAGGAGCTACGGCCGTACCTATTGCGTGCCCACCTGGTACTACGCAGATTACTCGTCAGGGTGCATCTATACGCAGCATGGTGAGAGGTGGGGAGTGGGCGGGATGACCCATGCCTGGGCTACATATGCGGAATTCATTGAGGCCATTTGGGTTCGCTATTACAACGATGGCGATGATTATGATGTCCTCTCCCGTTTCTCTGGCCCCGGCACTATGAAGTACCAGCCCTACAAACGGTCGCAGAACAAGCTGCGATGCGAATTGTGTCAATACGGGTTTGACGAAATCTTGATCGGTGGATTAGAAGAGCCATCTGGTTATTTAGATGCTGACTGGACACCAACACAGTTAGGCGGAATATGGAGTACTCGCATTCAAGGACACTATTTGTCTGGGAACGCACGGAACGATTGCTATTCAACGCGTAAGCCTCTGACTAGTCCTACCACACCAATTAATGGCCTTATCTACGACAAACTTTTCGAGCCTCGCTCGATGCAGACATATTTCCGTTGGCAGGCGGCAAAATTGCCTCCCGAACTTGTTGAAATTGAGTCAAGAATCTACAGGGATGCGAGCCACGTTGAGTTTAAGTGGCGCGGACGCACGACCCGACTGTACCAGCAGTACGATCATCGTTGGTGGGAATGGCGCATGGATGATTGGGATAACTGCATCAATCCGGGATGGCTAGCTGAAGATCCCGCGTTGTTGGCACAAAACAGTAGCCACTTGTTTGGCAGATTGCGAACGCAGTGCAGTGGTTCACCGTTTGGATGGCCCCAGGATGCAGCTTGAAAGTTGTACTAGTAGATCGGTACCAGTAGCCTATGTATCCATTATCTGTAACGCCCCATTGGTAAAATCTCAACAAGCCGGTAGTGAGAACAGGGGCTAACGATAGCGGCGAGTACGCTTGCGAGATTTGCCTAATTTCCAACGCATAACTTCTGCTTTATATTTTGTTTCACCGTCTCCATGTTCGTAGACCTGTAAGCCCACCGACGTCGAGCCAGGCAAAAGTCGTTGTTCTTCCTGCGGCTCCTCACCTTCAAGGGCAACAAAAAATTTGAGCTTAGTAGCCAATTCCAACACTGACATTGACTTAGAATTCTCGGGAACCAGAGCCCCCACAGACAAATTGGCGTCTCTACCTTTCTGTAAAACTTGCTTGAACAGCCCTTTCTGCTGCGATCGCACCATCAGCTTTAATCCCTTCAGTGGATTCAGACCATAGGTAAACAGGACGGTATACATACGTGCTCTAGAAATCTCAACACATGGTTCCAAGCATGGCTATCCTAGCACTCCACCCACTGGGGGACTCTGTAGTAGATCGCACTGCAGAACACAGGATTAAACAGTCTGTTCAAGTATGTCCTGTGCGGTAGCGGCCACCTGTTCTTCCTCATCTCGAGCTAAGGAATTTAGTAGCGTGCGGGCAGAGTCCCCAGCAATTTTCCCAAGCGAGATACAAACCCTGTGACGCGTTTGCCAGTCTGAATCGGCCGCTAACAGTTGCAATGCTTCCAGCCCGCGCTCGTCCCCTAAATCCCCCAAAGCGCTAGCCGCCGTTGCCCGAATTAACACATTCTCGTCCGTAGCAGCGGCCAATACCGCATCCATCGCCCCCAGATCCCCTAATTCCCCCAACGCCGCGATGATGCTGAGCACCATCAACCATTCCTCCTCTCGCTCCAATGCCGCCAACAAATCCTGCAGGGTTCCAGGCTGCTTTAGATCTCCCAAGGCAGCGGCAGCGGCAGCCCGAACATCAACTTCTGGGTCGGTTTCCAAGCGTTCTTTCAGTAACGGTAAGGGTATGCCCTTATCGCTCAGGTCTAGCGTGCCTATCTGACTGACAGCAGCATACCGAACGCGAGTGTTGGTATCGGTAGCCAGGGTAGACAGCAGCGGCAGGGCGTCATCTCCTGCTAGTTCGCGAGCCTGATTGATGGCCTTAATGCGATCGCCCCAATCCTCAGAGCTGGCCCACTGATTGAGTTCCTCTACTGTCACGGGTGGCACCGTAGTCTCCTAGCTGAATTCAGCCGCTGATTAGTCATAATTTTGCAAGCCCCCAGTCAAACTCTATGCCCAGGCTCCACTAGTAGGGGAGCTCGCATTTCAATAGCACTGGGGAGAAACTAACACACGTAGAGGCTGGGTACAGTGCTTCTACACAGTCTGTCTATCGAAATATCTCAGATAGGCAGAGTACGATCGCAGCCACTGAAAAAGTGGCGCGAGATCGGACAACCCACTGTCTCGTGAAAGCTGCCCAGCCTCTAAGGCTATCCAATATTGATGACATCCGTCGATTGAATATGAATAGGACGACCGATCGCACTCTACTGAATCGAGTGCAATGGCTTAATCGATGGAAATAGTTTGAGGCCCATTACTGGGAGGCTCGTTGGAATCGTCCGAGTCATCATCCGATACGTCAATACCCTGAGACTCCAGCCATCCTTTCAACGGATCTTCGTTTAGATTGAGGCGCAATGTTCCTGCGGCAAAGCCCCCCAAAAACGGGATGGGATTTTTTAACAGCGCCTGCAAGATATCGTTGTTACCCATCAATTCATCCTCATTCCACGTTCGCTCAGTTCCATTATCGATCCTAGCAGTCTGTGAGGGGAATCCGTTGCCGAACCCGACTCAGAATACCAATAGTGATTGCCGACTCGGTCCTCCAGGGAGATTCCCTCCCGACAGAGTTCGTCCCCGACAAAAGCGAAGCACTCTCTAGCGGTCGGACATCACACCTACCGAACTCAGCTTGTGCATCAGTGGTATGTCAGGCCGATAGCCGGAGGGTAACCCGCCAGACAGGTGTCTCGGATGATTGTCTTACCCCACAAGGGTTGTATCCCGCTCGTGGTCTTGATTGTGGGGCGGGTTGCCACTCCCCTATTACAGTCAATCTGAAGGCGATCGCCCACGACACCATTGGCGCTAGCTATTGGGGACAGCATCCAGAATGCGAATTTGCACGTTGGCTACCCCCATATGGTGAACCCCCAATTCGCGAGCCGCAGTTTCAGACAAATCCAGAATTCTAGGACCAATATAGGGACCCCGGTCGTTGACGCGAACGACGATGGTACGACCTGTATCTGGGGATGTGACCTCAAGCATGGTGCCCAAGGGCAGGGTCTTGTGAGCTGCCGTCATGGTGCCGGGAACAAATAACTCCCCCGAAGCCGTAGGACGACCGTAGAAATAGGGGCCATACCACGATGCCAGCCCTTCTAAATCGATCGGGTTGGGGTTAAATTCATTCCGATAAGTATTCGCTTCGGCCTCGCTTAACGGACCGCCATCCAGGGCTATTCGCAAATTGTTCACCCACATCACTGTGAGATCTTCGGGGGTGCGACCGTACCAAGTGGCCGTATCGGGATCGACAGTAAACACAACCTCCCCATCAACACTGCCAACCGGCAAGTCATTCACCGTGTCGGGGGCCGTATTGTCGGCAGACAGGAGAGCAAGTTCTGAGAGATCGGTCAGCCGCTCGGCTACGATCCGTGCCCGCTCGCCGCCATCTTCCCCAAATGAAACAATCGCGGTGTCGTTCACGATCACCTGATTGCGGGTGCTGCCATCTGCTGCGATCGCCGTGGTCACTTCAATCTCCGGCCCCACGATTGCCGCGATCACATCTGAGAAATTAGAATCCCTTCGTTCAGCAGGATCGAGGACCGAGAAACCGACAGTTGTCGCCAAGGAGGTAGGTTCGTAAGCTTGCGAGACACTACCCCATACTGCGGCTGAACTGAGGGCCATCCCCAAAGCGCCAAGAGTGGCAAACCGAGCCTGGTGAGTCTGCTTGCGAACGGGATGATTTAGCCCCCGATGGCACCGTAACGCAATGTAATGCAACGCACGAGACACACCCGCATAAACCGGTCGAGCCTCGCGGCCCGTCTCAAAGTTGGACATATCAAGAAATATTACACACCACGGCTAAGCATTATGGCCTAGGAATCGACATAGGTAAATCAGCCTATGGGTAGAGAGAGGAAGGTTGGAAACCACCTCGATTCCAGTGGTATCGAGTATTGATAGGGGATGCGCTCTCAAACAGCACGCTGTAACAGCCCAAACGGACAAGGTTCGACTGGCAGCGACGGCAGCTCGATGGTGGATTTGAGCGGGATAGTTGCCTGATAGCGCAACGACAGCATTAGAGTTGAGAGATTCCGGCTCCCAATGTGAGAGAAGGGTCAGGGATGAGGGGTATCGAACTCAGATTTCAGCTAGTCGCAGTCGCTCGTGATGAATTGTTTTGTGTGGATGAGCACTAGTCGTCTGTCAGGCTTGCTAGGAGAGGGCATCAGACTACGAATGGATTGCAGCTAGCCTGAGGAAAAGCAACACCCATTGGTCCTAAGCTGACAGAGCACTAAGCCCAATCATCTCGATTGCTGAAGCTTTCTTTGTATGCGTCTCCAGTGGCATGAAGCTCGCGGGTTTTCTCGAACAATTGCTCTTCAGTCAAGTCCCAAGTCTCCAACATGCGCTCCAAATCTTGCTGAATATCGCGAGCCCCTGGAAACCCGTCATAGCGGATGCGTAAGCGTGCCACCTCAACCAAATTAAGGTCGATAGGGGTGCCATCTTTGATGATGGAGGTGAGGAGGGCACGATCTTTGGAGTACTGCGGATGCTTTGAGTCGCTCATGCCAATACACATCGGTATGTCGAGCTAGTAGTGTAGCCTCTCTCTTGCTCCTACCGGCTTATGCTTTAGAATTACTCGCGTTTCGTACAGTGAGTGTGAATATGGCAGTGGCCACACCACTGCAGACATTTCAGCTATGTTCACCCCTGACTGTGCTTGGGAAGCGTTGTCCTAACTGAACTGAAAAACGCGACAAAGCCCTGAATAGTCGCAGATTGGGCGACGTTGTACGGAGAAATTTCGACGACTCCTGCAGTTGCTCTCTTATCTACTCGATCGAGTGAGGATTAACGCATCCCTCAACGTGAGACCGGCACACCAAACGACTGAGGCGTTAAATTTGGCAGGGGGAACCCCGGCTGGGATGGATTCACAAACACATCTAAAACTAGCAACAACGCACCTTCGTGGACTCCACGCATAGAACGAATCACGAATGAACTCCCACAGCTGCGAAAGCAGCCCTAGATTGAAACACACACATTTTGACAGGGGGAGTAAAAACGTTCGCGCTATAGTGGCCAAAAATCGGCGGTATTTTTTTCCCCTGGTAAAGAGAGCCGGTACCTTCACCGCCTGCAATCAGTAGAGCGTGTAAGTTGCAGAGCTTGAAACTCGTAGAACTCGCGATTAGCATCCTTGTGTTGAAAACGCTTTTGTCAATGTGGCGGTTTTCCCGCCCGCACACGATCTACGGCACGTCCGCCAGCATTCTGGGGTTGTACCTACTTGCATATAACTCTTCGGAAATGGGAGGGCTGGCATCGCTCTCAACCCTGGCGATCGCGCTGGTGGCCTGCCTGTGCGCCAATATCTACATTGTCGGGCTCAATCAGCTCTACGATATCGAGATCGATCGCATCAACAAACCCCACCTACCGTTGGCATCTAAAGCCCTGAGTTGGCAGCAAGGATGCTGGATTGTAGGTCTGACCGGCATACTCAGCGTTGCACTCTCTGCTGTCACCAACCCATACTTATTGGCCACTGTCTCGATCAGCAGCATTATCGGTACGGCCTACTCTCTCCCCCCCATTCGTCTCAAACGCTTTCCATTCCCGGCCTCTCTCTGTATCTACACGGTGCGGGGGTTGGTGGTCAATATCGGCTTGTACCTCTACTTCCGCTCCGAGCAGTCACTGACCCCTCAAACCTCTCCCGAACTGTGGGCACTAGTGGGGTTCGTACTGGTCTTCACGCTAGCCATCGCTTTATTTAAAGACATCCCGGATATGGAAGGAGATCGGCAATTCAATGTCGCGACCATCTCCATCTTGTTGGGAGCAAAACAAACCTTTCACCTGTGCCTGTGGCTGTTGACTGCCACCTACATTGCTGTCACAGTGGCTGCCTTGCAGCTATTCACCCTCGATGCTCGAATTCTGGGATTCGGTCACGCGATCGCTGTGGCTCTCCTATGGTGGTACCGTTCTCGGCTCAGCTCTTGGTCGTCCGATCGCATGTACGGCTACTACCAACTGATTTGGAAATTGTTTTACGTTGAATATCTACTGTTTCCGGTAGCGTATCTAGCAACCCAATAGAGGGCAAGAACTCTCTCAAGCCTGTTATGTCGGATGGGCTGAGTACGGCATTGCCAGCCACTGCGTTGCTAATCTAGTTAACTTGAGTTCGATAGCCCGCATCCCCATCCCTTCTCCCACATTGGGAGAAGGACACAAGAGGCTTAACCCCTAATGCTGTCGTCGTGCTGAAGGGGGATTATTTCGCTTCAGTCGTTCCATCGAACTGACGTCTAGTCACGTTATCAGTCTAGTTACGTTGCCGATATAGCATGGCATTCGGCAATCAGCGATGGAGTCTTCGACAATCATTATTCCTTGCAAACCAAGGATTTGGGCTATCTCCACAGTCCATACTTTGCAGTGCACGACCCATGCCCTCAGCAGAGCGCAGAAATCGCGAAATCTGACAAAACGTATCGATAATCTGACGATTGTTTACCGATTGCCCTCAGGGACCGCAAACAGGGTTGCCATTGCATAGGGTATTGATATTGCTTGTCCGCCATCTCTACCGGGTGTTCCCATGTACACCTATGCTTTTTTCGCTGGGCCCAAGACTACGCTACAACTTCCCACCGGAATCTCTGGTCGTCTCGAGCTGGTTCACAGCGAACGCATGGCGGCATTAACCGAACCCGACGTCAATTTCGAACAGGTGCAGCAGGACGACAATGCACTAGTCCAAGCAGCGCTGGCCCACGATCGCGTCATGTGTGCCGTGTTCGAGCAAGTGCCCCTGATCCCCCTGCAATTTGGCACGTGCTTCCACTCCCGCCAGCGACTGATCGATCATTTGTTCAAATATCAAGACACCTACCTCAGCAAGCTCGATATGCTGGCGGATTGCGTGGAATACTGCTGCAAGTTAACGTTGCTCGATTCA
>JBCBVA010000150.1:0-7237 GCA_039817825.1 Cyanobacteria bacterium J06642_12
GCATAGCCTTTACTGAGTAACAATTCGGCCAAATACGCACCGTCTTGTCCAGTGATTCCCGAAATCAATGCAACTTTCTCGTTCATAGCGCTTAATTTCAAACCAAAGTTTTCAGTAGCTATCAGAGATATACACTCATACCAACTGTTTGCACAGTTAATTAGTTACTATAGGCTAAAAACAGCTGTCACATAAATATATGTCAACGATTAGCCAATTGAACTTATTGTTTGAGTAGTTACAGTTTTCACTTGCTTGGTATTTAGGGGATAATACAAGACACATCAGGTTGAGATCCGTTGAGAGATACAGCTCAAGAGCATTTCTTAATGAAATAAAGTTTTTTCGCAGATTTTTTTCGCTGAAGTGCAGAGCTGGATAGCGATAGCTCGGTATGTTCCATAGTGAGAGCACCCAATGTCGGCAGGAGAATAACGAATTGCGCTTAGGTAGCCTGGATCGCATTGCAAATTATTGCATGGCTTTTTGGAGGTTGAGGTAGTCAACTATCAAAACAAGCTGGACTTCTTACTGATGTCAAACGTAATACCAAAGCTTCCAAACGCTTTTTGCCCAACGTCAGTTCGACAGAATTGTTCAAGTTGGATAAACCCCTCGCAGTGCAACGAAGCCATTAGGCTTTGAAGCCTCTTACTCCCCTTTCCCAATGTGGGAGAGGGGCTGGGGGTGAGGGCTATCGAACTCAGGTTGATATAAGGGCTGGGAATGAGGGAGATCGAACTCAGGTTGTGAAAGACTCAGCGAATAGCCGTTTTGAGCTGCTCCAGCATGACATCAGCCCCGAATAAATTGGCCCCCGTTAGATCGGCTCCAGATAATTGAGCCCCCAGCATTGTGGCCTCTTGAAAATCACAGTCGCGTAAGTTTGACGACTGCAGACGAGTATTGGTGAGATTGGCTCGGTAAAGCAAAGCCCCTTTCAGATTGGCCCCGCGCAGATCGGCCCCGCGCAGATCGGCATCTCGCAAATCGGCCCCCTGCAAATCAGCACTATTCAGGTCGCACCCGACCAGAGACGCCGCCGATAAGTTTGCCCCTTGTAAGTTTGAGGAATACAAGTTTGCTTGTCGCAAATAAGCCTCGCGCAAATCGCTCTCCTGCAGATTGATCGCCCGCAAATAAGCTCCAAACAACAGAGCCTTTCGCATTTCTAGCCGAGGGAAGTCCCGCTCGCCGGACCCAAAACGTTCTAATAACTGTTCCACACTAATGTGGGCGCGATTGCCCTGGGGATTGGTCGGAATCACCAGAGGAGAGGCCAGTTCCGGTAATTCCACCGGAGCATCCGAGCGAATACTGCCATCTGGCATAACGGTGTTGCGAAATTTCGCACCGTCTAAATTAGCCAACCTGAGATTGGCTCCGCTCAAGTTTGCATTGCTCAGATCGGCTCCGTCGAGATCGGCACCTCCCAAATTAGCTCCTAACAGTTTGGTGCCGTTTAGGGTGGCCATGCTGAGATCGACAGCATTCAGATTAGCTTCCACCAACATGGCATGGCTGAGATTGGCAGCAGCGAGATTGGCCCCCGTCAGCATAGATCCGGTTAAGTTAGCCTCGATTAAGTTAGCTTCTCCTAGCTTGGCCTCAGTCAGATTGACATAGGGTGCAGAAGCTTTGACTAAATTGGCTTGGTAAAGATTGGATTCCGACAAGTTCGTTCGTTTGAGGGTGGCCTCGGTGAAGTTGGCCCCGTTCGCATCACTGCGACTGAGGTTGGCCTTGTAGAGATCGGCCTTATGAAAGTTTGTCTCTCTCAGGTGACATCCCTTCAAAAAGGTGTTGACAAGCAAAGCTTCGGAAAAATTGGCAATGTATAGGTTAGTGCTGACTAAAAACGAGCCGCTGAGGTCAGCTCCGCTGAGATTTGCCTCAGTCAAATCCACATCCTGAATCCGGGCTCTGCGCAAACGGGCCTGACTGAGATTGGCTCGGGTCAGACTGCACAGCTTAAATTCAGTTTTGTATAAGTCAGATTCCGATAAGTCAATATCCTGCAGATTAGATTGACTCACGCTGCAGCGGAGTAAGGAAATTCCCGGTAATGCCGTCCCGTTCAGATCGACATGTTCGAGGGACAATTCCTCGAACTGCTGGCGAGCCGAACGATAAATTTGCAGAAGTTCTTCGATTTCCATGTGGCGAGCAAACACGGCAGCTTGTCAGCGCAATAGGGGCGGCGGATACCGTCAGGCAATCCAGTGAGGCCCAAACCTGCGACTCTGTCTAGCTACTGTACCCGCAAAGTCTGGTGGGACTCACGCCCTGGAAAGTATCAAATTGCGGGTTGGCCCGATTCAGACCCCATCTACACATTATTTAGTTTGGTGTGAGGCGCTCGATTTAGCATGAGACACCCAATTACAGATTGAGACAAGCGCTGCCATAGATACCTCTGACAACAGATGGGAGGTCACAGCTGTTGAAGCCTGCTCAGGCGAGATAGCCTAAGACACATCGCCCGTAGATGCCAGGGTGGATAGGTGGCTGGCGGTGGCTTTTACCGATGCGATCGCCCGTTCGTAGGACATGCGGGTGGGGCCAAGCAGACTCACGCTGCCCATCGCAAATGGGCCGCAGGAATATCCCGTCGAAATTAGGGTGCATTGGTGCATGGGCTCAAGCGGATTTTCACTCCCGATATAGAGAACCAAGCGATCGAGGGTAGTAGGTTCGATGACAGGCCACAACTCCGCCTGATTCTGCTCCAGAAGCTGTACGACCTCCTGGATATGTTCGGTTTGGGAGAACTCCGGTTGCCGTAACAGTCCGGTCATGCCCCCAACAAATACCTGTCCAACGGTGGGACGTAAGTAATTTTGTTTGATGGTCCCCAGCAGTTGCTTGAGCCAGTCGCCGTAATCGCGAAACTGACGATCCATTTCTTGCCAATCGATATTGAGAATATCGAAGAAGGTCTTGCCCTTCAGCTCCACGTTCAGGAAGTTATTGAGGAGCTGCAACTCCTGCTCCAATTGCTCGCGATCGCGCTGGCTGAGAGTCGAAAGGGCATTCGCGCAGCTTTCATTCGGAGAGGTCGCCGTAGCAGAATAGTTGGTTGCAGACTCACAGTCCCGCTCGCTAGCCTCGCCCCCAAAGTTGAACAATACAGTGTGGGTTTGGTACGAGTCGGTCACCAAAAAGGCCATGACCCGATCGCTCTCTACCGGTACCAGTTGCAAGTGACGAATGGTTGTACTGTCGGCGGGTGGAGCAGTGATCAAGGCGATGCAGCCGCTGAGGGAAGCCAGGATTTGGGTGGCTTGATGTAAGAGGCGATCGAGGTTCTCTTGCAGTTGCGCGCCCAATTGCTCGGACAGAGTATCGAGGAGCTGGAGCTGCAGATCTTTGCGCTCGTCAATTAAGTTATCGACATAAACCCGGTAGCCGGAGTCGGACGGAACGCGGCCAGCAGAGGTATGAGGCTGATAGAGCAATCCGGTGCGATCGAGGATGGCCATCACGTTGCGAATGGTGGCGGTACTGATCCCGAGATCGTAGGACTGCGAAAGGGTTTTGGACCCCACGGGTTCAGCCGTGGCGATATAGCTGCGGACGGTTGCCCGGAGAATTTGCTGTTGGCGGGACGTTAAATCGATATGCATGGGATCGCATCACCACGGGAGCACTGTGCAATTGCCACCACCTCTCGAATGTTGGCGGATCGCCACTCTGTGAGCGCCGACCAATTCAAAGATTGCGACTTGAAGAGGGAGACCTCTGGTAAGGGTGGGGCAGAAGCACGATGGAGAGCGAATCGCGAGCCATCTCGTGCCACCAGAGTAGCGCAGCCGTTTCTTTGCTCACCAGTGTTTGAGAGAGAGAGAAGGCTCGTCTGTTCTTACCGAACAATTTCTCCTTTTCCACACTGGGTGATTGATGCATCAGTCATGGGTGAGAGAGTTACGGGTGAATGCCCCGTGAATGGTCGAACTATTGGCAAGTGACCGATCGGTGAGTAACAGGAGAGTGACTCGCACCTAAGCGCTCAAATAGCGAGCGACCTATTCGTGAGTCGATACGAAGAAACGATCGCCTATCAGCGACAGAACGACTCGGACGATGCAATTGGCTATCACTGTAGTCGATACGGTCGCGGTTGCGGCAGGTTGCCGAGTAGGATCGAGTCAAGATGTCACTCTTACCTAGGCTCCATTCACTGTGTCCATGCGCATTTTTCTTAAGTCCAAACTGCATAAAGCAACCGTCACAGAGGCCAACGTGCAGTACACGGGATCGATCTCCATCGATCGCGACCTGATGGATGCTGCCGAGCTACTGGAATATGAAAAGGTGCTGGTGGTGGACAACACCAATGGCAATCGGTTAGAAACTTACGTCATTGAAGGAGAACGCGGGTCTGGCACCATTTGTATGAATGGTGCAGCCGCCCATCTGGTGCAGGAGGGGGACGAAGTGACCATTATGTCCTTTCACTTGCAGGCGCAACCGACACCTCCCAGAAAGCTACTGCTGGGGGCGGGGAACGCGATCGTCAGGGATTTGATGGTGGTTGAAGTGCGCTAGAGGCTAACAGCTTGGCTGCTTATTCCTAGAGAGTGCATGTTAGAGAGCAGCTAGTTAAGGGCTCCCACTCGGCCTACTGAGCCTCCTGAGAGTACTTCTCCATCAACACCTGATGCGTTCCACAAGGAGCCTCTCCTTCGGCGGGCTGTCGCTGAATGTAGGTGCCGTCTGGTTGCAGTTCCCAAGCTTGGCGATTGTCAGACAGCATAATGGTTAACAGCTCTTTAAGTTCCCGCCGCAAGCTCGGATCGGTAATGGGAGTCACGGCTTCCACCCGACGACTGAGGTTGCGCCTCATCCAGTCAGCGCTACCGAGGTACAGTTCTTCCTCTCCGCCATTGCCAAAATAAAAAATGCGAGAGTGCTCTAAAAAACGACCAATAACACTAATGACTCGAATGCTCTCACTCATGCCGGGAATGCCTGGCTTGAGACAGCACATCCCCCGCACAATCAGATCGATGTCTACCCCCAGCCGACCGGCTTCGTACAGCAGCGAGATAATCAACGGATCGACCAGAGAATTGACCTTGGCGATAATACGACCGGGTTGGCCCAAGCCAGTTTCGTTAAAGCGCATTTGGTGAGCGGCTTCGCGCCGAATCATCTCTGTCATGCGCGATCGCAGCGTAATCGGAGCAACCAACAGCTTATTGAATGATTCTTGACGGGAATAGCCGGTGAGGTAATTGAACAGGTCGGTGACATCCGCCCCCAGGTGCTCGTCGCAAGTGAGCAGGCCCAAATCAGTGTAAAGTTTGGCGGTTTTGGGGTTGTAGTTGCCGGTGCCGATGTGGACGTAGGTACGCAGGCGATCGTTCTCTCGCCGAACGACAAGGGCCAGCTTGGTGTGGGTTTTGAGACCGACCAACCCGTAGACCACGTGAACGCCAGATTGCTCCAATCGCTTGGCCCAGTGGATATTATTCTCCTCATCAAAGCGAGCCTTGAGTTCCACCAACACGGCAACTTGCTTGCCTTTTTCAGCGGCTTCGATCAGAGCGCGGATGACGGGAGAATCACCGGATGTGCGATACAGTGTCTGCTTGATGCTGACGACATCAGGATCGGTGGAAGCGGTTTTGATAAAGTGCAGGACGCTGGCGTTAAAGGACTCGTAGGGGTGATGCAGCAGAATATCCCCTTTTTGAATTTCATCGAAGATGCCAATTGGGTTTTCCGCATCCGCTATCCGCAGTCGAGGAGGAATGCTGGCCGACCACGGCTTATCTTTGAGGTCGGGAACATTCAGGCTGGCCAACGAGAACAAGCGATCGAGCCCGATCAACCCATCGATCTTGTAAATTGAGCCCTCATCCAATTCCAACTGACGCTGCAGTTTACTGACAATGCTGTCCGGCGTGTAAGAAGAGATTTCCATCCGCACCGCCGAGCCCCCCAAGCGGCGCTTGCGCAGTTCTTCTTCAATCGCTTGCAGCAGATCGGAGGCTTCTTCTTCCTCGATCTCTAAATCGGCGTTGCGGGTGACTCGGAAGGGGTAGTACTCCCGAATTTCCATCCCCTTGAACAACGGCGCTAGGTTGTGACCGATCGCGTCTTCAAGCGACACAAACGAATGCTCGTCTCCCACCTGAATAAAACGGGGCAAGCTGCTGGGGACTTTGACCCGAGCAAAATGCTCTTGCCGATCGCTCGGGTCGTAGATGGTGACGGCTAGGTTGAGGCTGAGGTTGGAGATGTAAGGGAACGGATGGCCAGGATCGACAGCCAATGGGGTAAGGACAGGGAAAATGTGGCGATCGAAATAGTCTTTGAGGTAGTCCCGCTGGGTAGGGGTGAGGTCTGAGTAATAGAGCAGGTGGATGTCGTGTTTGGCCAGTTCGGGGAGCAGTAGCTCGTTGAGACACTCGTATTGTTTAGTCACCAAAGGGCGAACAGCTTCGTTGATGTTCTTCAGTTGTTCGGTGGGGGTGAGACCATCGGGGGTGCGAGAGGTGACGTAGGCCGCAATTTGTTGTTTTACGGCGGCAACACGCACCATGAAAAATTCGTCCAGATTGCTGGAGAAGATAGCTAGGAATTTTAAGCGCTCCAGCAGAGGAGTACGCTCGTCCAAAGCTTCGTGCAAGACGCGGGCATTGAACTCGATCCAGGTGCGTTCGCGGTTGAAATAGTGCTCGGGCGCTTCGCGTTCGACAGGGCCAGTGACGGGGTCTAGTGGGGGAAGGACTGGGGCTATCTTGGTGCGGCGGGTACCGGTGGTGCCAGTTTTGCGATTGGCTTGGGTACTGGTTTTGCGGCGGGTGCGGTCAGTCGTGCTTTGTCGGGTTGATTGACTTTTTCGGGTCGACTGGCCTTTTCGCGCTGACTGGCTTCGAGTGGTGGAATTGGTATCTGGGGGAGTTGAGTTTGCTGCGTCTTTAGGGACAACACCATTGCCATCGGGCTCTGGTGTGGAGCTGGAATCTGCAATTTTTTTGCGGGAAGAGGCTGTCATAGTCGACAAGGGGTGGGAGGTGGAGACATTCTCAGTCTGGATCTCCATTCTTACCCACTTCGAGGGCTCTGGATTCGGTTTCGACATCAATGTCGTTTTTTGAGCGATCGCCTGTATCGCAGAATACGAAAGGGATTGGGCAAGAGATTTTCTGAGGCGATCGCGTGCCACTGCATGACCCAAACGGGTGAAAATTGCTGCATAGCAATAGGGTTGTTATGCCAGGGTAAG
>JBCBVA010000151.1:0-7192 GCA_039817825.1 Cyanobacteria bacterium J06642_12
ATCAGCACGACGACGGAGATGAAGATGATTCCAGAAATAGTTCGTTATCATCAGTTTCAACCACCGGAGGAGAGCAACAACAGCAGCAACCGAAAACACCATCTTTGAAATCAAAATTACGTCAATCTCTCTCATCATCATCTCGTAAACGTAATAACGAGCGCTCAAAACAACAACAACAACAACAACAGCATCACAGCAGTGCAGGCGTGCAACCTAGACAGTACTGCCTAACAATTACCGAACGATCTCGATGTTTGTTGATTGCTGCTGTGGGGCTCGATGCAGTGTTCGCAAGCTCGGCGATCTCGCTAACTGCGAGCCGAGTCGTTTCTCACGGGGCAGTGTGCCGTAAAAAACAGGCCGAATAACCATACAAACTGGTATCGTTCTTCAAAAATACTCAGTGTTAACACCCTCTTTACCCCTCTACCTCGAGTCTAGACATGGTTTCTGTCATTCAATCTCCACCCAGCGCCAAAGCTGAATTCATTCGCAAAACCTACACTCACTTAGCAGGTGCGGTTGCCGCCTTTGTGGTGTTGGAGTGGCTCTTTTTCCAACTGGGAATTGCTGCATCTCTCCTGCAGCTTGTGGCTTCGTCCCAGTATGCATGGTTGGCGATTCTTGGCGGCTTTATGGTGTTGGGTTGGATCGCGCGTGGTCTAGCCTCTCGCTCAGACGACATCAACCTCCAATATGCGGGCTTAGCTCTCTATGTTGTGGGAGAATCTCTGCTCTTTGCTCCGCTGCTCTACATCGCGGCCTACTACTCCGATCCTACGGTTATCCCGACGGCTGCCATCCTGACGTTACTGATGTTCGCGGGGTTAACGACAATCGCCTTCACTACGCGCAAAGACTTTTCGTTCTTGGGTGGCATCCTCAAGTTGACGGGGTTTGTGGCCCTCGGTCTGATCGTATGCAGTATATTGTTTGACTTCACCCTGGGCTTGGTCTTTTCTGTCGGCATGGTTGCCTTTGCATCTGCAGCTATTCTGTATGACACCTCGAAGGTGATGCACCACTACCAACCCCATCAATATGTTGCTGCATCACTGCAACTGTTTGCCTCTGTTGCTCTGCTGTTTTGGTACATTTTGCGCATTGTGATGCGAGCCCGCCGTTAATGCTGGTTGGCTCGGTCCATCCAAGCTGCATCTTGTGACGAACAGGGTTGCCATTCGCAAGCCATCAGGCTGAATTTCGGTTACCGATGGACAGTCAGAATGGATGTTTTTGTTGAAAATCGACCTCAATGGTGCGTCTTTCACTATTGCCTCGGGGCAAATGTTCGCCAAGAATGTCCCTGTGTCGTTACCCCCAGATTGTGATGACTTTGACCCAAACCTGCAGCCTGCTGACGTTGGAACGCGCTATCGCCAATTCTGTTGGGAGCTGGCACCGACCAAAGACTGCCGAACAACTCCAGAAGTTGCGGGCAGGGGACATCTTGATGGATTACCACGTTGCATCCAATCACGAAGCTAAAGTCCAGGTGAATATCATCCTGAATCGCTCTCGGCGAGAGATTTGGCAGCAACTGACAGATTACGACAACTGGACTGAACTATTGCCCAATATTGTGGCCAGTGCGGCGATAGGGGAGGGGTATCCCAAGCGCATTCGCCAAGCGGCTGGTTTTCAGATGTTTGGATTCGTGCCCCAAGTACAGATTGAGATGCTGGTGCGGGAGCAACCGGAGCGCGAAATTGTGTTTGAAGGGGTTAGCGGTAGCTTCAAAGCCTTTCAGGCTGAGTTGGCGTTACAAGAGTGCGAAGAGGGTGTATTGCTAACGTACTCGGTTAGCGCCGAGCTGCTGTGGCCGATGCCGAAGATGGCGATCGAGCAGGGAATTCTGAAAATTCTGCCCCGCAATCTCAAGCGCCTACGAGCCCAGCTGGGCGGTAAATCGCTAACAACTTAACGCGCCCCTGAAGACGGGAAGACGCTGTCGTCAGACAGCGTCCAAGCGGATATAGCAAACACTATAACTGTCTAGCGGTTTGCCCGATGTTGTAAGGAAAATCTTGTTAGACCGGCAGGGGCGAACATAACGTCTGGGCTAATTCAATTTCCCGCTCTTCCAGTTTGACGATCGCCTCGCGATACACGTCTTCTACGGTTTGACCACCATTCACCTGACGCAGCCACTGCTGAGCTTCGTTACCATCCCGCAGGATCGTCTTCAGGGGAGACAGAAAGCAGCTAAATCCCTTAGGGTGCGCGGTTAGCCACGCCTCGTCGTATTGCTGTTCCAGCCACTCTGCCGCTTGGATTTCTTTACCGGTTTGCCAATGGAGCAAGGTGGCATCCAGTGAATGTTCTGCCGCCGCCGCTTCGTTTAGATCGCAAATCTTGGCCATCTCTGCGGGGGTAAAGGCACCGTCTAGCGGATCGAACCGTTCGGGATCGCTTAACATCTGCCACACTCGCGCTTCTAACAATGCCGTAATGGCCAGCAGAGCGATTGGATCTCCCACCATTTCGGCAATCCGGACTTCTAGGCGATTGAGCAGCTTGGGGCGAACGGGGCCATTGGGGCGAACGGATAGCCAGAGGTGGCGTACGTTCTGCATGGTGCCGAGGCGGAGTTGCTCGTCGGTCCAATCAATGAAGTGCTGGTGATTGAGAAATAACGGTATTTGAGATGGGGTACGAGGAAACAGATGCCAGCGGGTGGAATGATAACCGGTAACCTCGCCATCTAGGAATGGAGATGCAGCGCTGAGGGCGAGGTAGAGAGCGGCTTCCGATCTCAATAATCGAGTAGCTTGGATCAGCCGTTCGGTGTCTTTGATGCCAATGTTGATGTGGACGCTAGCGGTGACAACATCGGTACTGTATGTCTGTTCGATATAGGCGTGATAGGGATTGTTGGGGTCGGAGCGGTGGAACTGACTGCTATCTCCTAAAGCAAGGGTACTGCCTGGCAATAAGGTGTAATTCCCCAGTGATGCGAGATATTGGCGCAGTTGCTGACGAGGTTTGAGTAAGGCGCAGGGGAGGCGATCGTAGGTGGCGATGGGAGCGGTGGTGTACTCAACGTTGCGATTATCCGGTTCGCGCACAAAGCCAGGCAGATTGGCAGCAATGCGATCGGAAAAGCCCACCGTTTCTCCCTCTGGAGTTCCCGTGTACATTTCCACTTCAAACCCTTTACAAAGCAGCACAGTCAGGCTCCGGTATGGTGGCAGCCGCTTTGGGCGGCGTGGCCCTTGATATTGGGCTAAGGCAGTCGTTCTTTTCAGCCGACATTACATCATCGCAAAGCTGAGGGTGAGAGCGGTTTGTCTCAATTGGTTCAAACTAGATTGCGATCGCCGTAGCTTCCAAATTTTAACGCGCTCTTCCGGTCGGAGAGGGGCCAATCTAAACAGTGCTATCCGAACAGCGGATCGTCACGCTTCAAGGTCACTGCATTTCAGTGTGACTGGGCAAGAGATGCTTGCACAACTGAATAAAGTCGTAATCGCGGGCGTACCACGTCTGTAAATTACGGATGGCTTCTGGTTCCAAATAGCGATCAGCGGTGTCGGGTGCCTTGTTGGTGTCACGAGCATGGGTGGGCAACTGCAGGCGATTGGGTAGCTTGATTAGATGTTTGAGCTGTTCAAAATCCTGTGCAAGGGTTTCTTGAAATCCCAGCAGTAACACATCATCAATTCTTGGGGTGAAATAGTCTTCGTTTTCGAACCATTGCCAGTAAGAGGTGTTGACATGCAAGATGCGCTGCATCGCCAGCTCTGCTTGCTGTTTGATTGCGGTGGAATCGGCTGACAGCGCTAGCCCCAGTTGATTGGGCGTGGGAAATTGCTGGAAGGCTTCTGCTTCCCGAGCTGTCCAGGGGAGATATTTGCGCGGTTGCCCTTTCCGCAAGCGATGGTTGAACGCACTCACGAATCTGGATACGGGATCTCGCAGGCAGAAGACGACTTTTTCACCGTTTGGAATATCCCGCAGCGTTGTGCTGTGGTGGTGTAGCTCGATCGCCGTGTTGGAAGTCACGGTATGACCTCCGATAGCAGTTTTGATTGCTGTTCCACCAGTCTTATTAATGTGCAGAAAGTGGACGTATTGCTTGCCTAGTACTCGGCATAACACAAATTTTTTGAGTGGATGCATCGTGTGGATTCACGTCAGACGCTCGCTGGAACCAGCTTACATGCCTCTCCAAACCGGAGGGTAGAGGCTGCCTGACCCCTACCGTGTTGGTGAGAACTACTGCATGTAGAGATGTAGCCCGAATTGATTAGGCCAGAGACTCGGAGAGTTGGGTACGAGCGGCTTCCAGAGCTTCAGCGAGTTTGCTAGCATCCCGACCACCTGCCTGGGCAAAATTGGGCCGACCGCCGCCACCACCGCCGGTAATTTTGGCGATCGCCCCAATAAACTTGCCAGCCTGCAACCCGGCTTTATTGACTTCAGGGCTAAACGCCGCCACCCAAGCAACTTTGCCATCTGCAGGGGACGAGCCCAGTACCACCGCGCCGCCATCCCCCAATTTCTGTAGCAGCGTACTAGCAGCCGACTTAAGGGCATCCGCATCCGCACCGGGAATTTCAGCCACCAATCCCTTAAAGTCTCCGATGTCCTCGGCCTGTTCGATTAAGGAAGAGGCACTAGCGATCGCCAGCTCGCTCTTCAACTGAGCCACTTCTTTCAGGGCTGCTTTCAGTTCGTCTTGCAGGGCGGTGACGCGATCGGGAATCTCCTGAGGCTTGGTCTTAAACCGAGCCGTCAGATCCTTAACCACTACATCCCGCTCGTTCAAATACGGCAGCACTGCCGGACCAGCCACCGCCTCAATCCGGCGTACTCCTGCGGATACCCCAGCTTCGGAGATAATCTTGACTACGCCAATTTCCGCTGTGTTATTGACGTGGGTGCCGCCACACAATTCCATTGACACACCCGGTACGTCGATCACGCGAACGACGTCCCCGTACTTTTCTCCAAACATCGCCACCGCGCCCTTCGCTTTAGCTTCGGAGATCGGCATTTCGGCAATCTCGGTGCCGTGGGACTGGCCGATCCAGGTGTTGATCTGAGCTTCTACTTGCTCCACTTGCTCGGCAGTCAGCGATTGAGGAGCGTTGAAGTCGAATCGCAGGCGGTCGAAAGCCACTAGAGAACCGGCCTGAGAAATGGACTCGTCCACAATCGATTTGAGTGCGGCTTGCAGCAGATGGGTGGCGGTGTGGTGGATTTGGGCACCGCGACGACAATCGCGATCGATGGTGGCGTTGATACTATCGCCGACTGCGACACTTCCACGCTCCACTTTGCCAAAATGGATGAATACGTTCTCTTGCTTTTTGACGTCTTCGACGCGGACCACCACGTCATCACCGAGTAAGTAGCCGCGATCGCCCACTTGCCCCCCCGACTCCGCATAAAACGGTGTTTGGTCGAGCACGACCTGCAATTCGTCTCCAGCCGTAGCTGAGGTGACGCTGCCACCAGCAGACACGATCGCCTTAACGGTCGCAGCAGAGACCGGTTCGGTATAGCCCAAGAACTGGGTGGCAGCCATTTCGTTAGCCAGCTTATCGATCGCCCCCTGAACCGTCACATCAACGGTTTCGGCTGCATCCTTGGCCCGCTTACGCTGCTCTTCCATTTCCACATCGAAGCCAGCTTTATCCACCGTAAAGCCCTGTTCTTCCGCCACTTCTTCGGTGAGTTCGAAGGGGAAGCCGTAGGTGTCGTAAAGGATAAAGGCGTCTTGGCCGGAGATGGTCTTGCTCTTCTTGGTTTTGGGACGCGCCAAGATTTCAGCTAGCAGCTTCTCGCCGCGATCGAGGGTTTTGAGGAATTGGGCTTCTTCGCGTACCAGCTCTGCCTTGATTAGATCGGCTCGGGCGGTTAGGTCTGGGAAGGCATCCTTGTAGAGGGCGATCGCCACATCGGCAACTTCGGCGATGAAGGGGCGATCGATGCCGATCAAACGACCGTGACGAACGATGCGACGAATCAGACGGCGCAGAATGTAGCCGCGACCGGTATTGGAAGCGGTGATGGTGTCGCAAATCATGTGGACGACGGCCCGCACGTGGTCGCCAATTACTTTGAGAGAGACTTTGGTGTCTTCACCGCTCTTGAAATAGTCGAGTCCAGCAACGTCCGCTGCTGCTTTGACAATCGGGAGGACCAGGTCGGTTTCGTAATTATTGGGCACCTCTTGCAAGACCTGGGCCATCCGCTCTAGTCCCAAGCCGGTGTCGATGTTTTGCTTGGCTAGTGGTTTGGTGTTTCCCTCAGCGTCGCGGTTCAACTCCATGAACACAAGATTGTAGATCTCTAGAAAACGAGAGTCGTCCTCTAAGTCAATGTCTTTGTCTCCTTCCTCCGGCTTGAAGTCGTAGTAGATCTCGGAACAAGGACCGCAGGGGCCGGTGGGGCCAGCAGCCCAAAAGTTATCGGCTTCATCCATGCGGCGGATGTGGGTTTCGGGCAGTCCAATGTCATCGCGCCAGATGGCGTAGGCGTCGTCATCTTCGCGGAAGACGCTGGCCACGAGGCGATCGGGGGGGAGACCAAATTCGTTGGTGACTAGGTCCCAGGCCCAGGCGATCGCTTCTTTTTTGAAGTAGTCGCCAAAGCTGAAGTTGCCCAGCATCTCGAAGAAGGTGTGGTGGCGGGCGGTGCGACCGACGTTTTCGATGTCGTTGGTGCGGATGCATTTTTGGGATGTCGTAGCGCGGGGAACTTCCGCTTCCCGCTGTCCCAGAAAAATGGGCTTGAAGGGCAGCATTCCGGCGATCGTCAGCAGAACGGTGGGGTCTTCAGGCACCAGGGATGCGCTGGGCATGATGGTGTGGCCGTTCTTGGCGAAGTAATCCAGAAACTTCTGACGGATTTCGTTACCGGAGAGTGGCTTCAACATGGGAACTACTGACAAACAAGTCTTTCTATTCTGTCATCCCGGTGACGCCATCACATCTACGTTTGCAGATTCGAAGCAGAGCATTTAGTCCAAACGAATTGAATGCGCAGGATATGAGGCGCGACCTCTCATGCTGAGCCACTCAGGCATTTACTATCAGAATTTGATAACTCTAGTGGAATTGGTTAGCCAACTATGCCGCTGAGATGTCAGTGCCTCAAAATTTATAAAGTCTATACGAGTATCCCTTTCTGTTTTGCACGTGCATCAAATGTGCGTTTTCGAAGTTCTTTTGTGTATTCC
>JBCBVA010000152.1:0-7153 GCA_039817825.1 Cyanobacteria bacterium J06642_12
AATTACACAAAGGTATTGAACGGATTATTGATGCATATGCTGAAGATCTGATTGAAAAAAGCGAATTTGAGCCTAGATTACGGGGGATGAGAGAGCGTCTCAAAGTCTTAGAAGCCCAGCTTAAAACCCTTCAAGATGAGGAGGCTCTTGCTAATGAACTGAAATTAGTCATTAGCAGGGTGGAGGAATTTGCCGCCAAAGTTGCCGAGGGACTGGAGACGTTAAGTTGGACGGATAAGCGTGAGGTGATCCGAACATTGGTCAAGTGCGTGGAAGTCTATCCGGAGACTATCAAAGTGATATTTAGGATTGGCACAGCTCCTTTAGTTTCCAAGAACAAGACTAAGGATCAATTTTCGCCACATACTTGCGCAGGTATATATTCGCGTTCGAGTTTGTCAGGCGCAGGCGGAAGCAGTCTCCCATCTCGCGCTTCCCATGCTGTTACCCCTAATGGTTCAGTCGCTCTAGACCACCTCAGTCTCTACTGAAGAATCTTGCTCGACTTCGGGAACAGTGGCCGCGGACTCCTCAGATTGGTTGGCTTCAGGCTGTTCTGTTCCGTTTCCGTCTGTTGCTGGAGAGTCGTCCTCGTGTGAAGCCTCTTCAGTGGACGATTCACCCTCTGAAGTCGCGACACTAGCTTCCGCGGCTGACTCAGGTTCTGTCGTTTCCTCGCCATTGGGCTCTGGCTCGACTTCGGGCAATGATTCCGGGGAGCTGTTTTGCGTGCTGCTCGCAGATTCCGGCACGGATTTGGGCTGCGGTTTGTCTTCCACCATCGACGAAAGAGTGTCAGCTTCTTTCTTCAGCTCGGTTTCAAATTCTTTGGATGCATCTTGCAGCATCTTCAGGGTTTTGGCGATCGTTCGTCCGATTTCCGGTAAGCGCTTGGGGCCAAACACCAGCAGCGCTACCGCCAAGATCAAAATCATCTCGGGAAGGCCAACACCAAAGATATTCATAGAACTACTCGCACCCTGTCTTTTCTACACTACACAACACCAATTGCCCCTCGTTAAGTGTCTCAGCCCGGACCGATTTGCGATCTCCGGGGAAACCTTTTCAGTTTCACGTCACCTTTACTAAGGGGGCACAGATCGAGAAAGGTCCCGGCAGCTAAACCGAGACCTTCAAGATGGCTATACAACTAGGACAGGTTGGACGCTAGTTGAAGTTTTGCCAGGTCACCTGAACGTTATCGAGGATGAGGGACTTGTTGTAAATCTGCAGGATGATCAGCAGGAACACGGCGAACAGCCCCATGAAAACGCCCATGACAAGGGTGGTGCCCCAGCCGGGAGCAACTTTACCGTATTCGGAGTTCAAGGGACGCAGAAGGTTGCCTAGCTTGGTCTTGATTGCCATAGTTCTTTTATAGTTCCGCCCGTCGAGACGTCATTTGTAAACTTACGTAATACTATAAATGAAGTCACACAGAATCGGAATGAATTCTGATGGAACCAGCAACATCTCTTATCATTGGCGTCGCCGTCGTCTTGGTCGGCATTACTGCTTTCGGCATTTACACTGCATTCGGCCCGCCAGCTAGAGAGCTGGAAGACCCCTACGAAATGCACGAAGACTAGCGATCTCTCAGTGCTTTCTTGCGATCTCGCGGCAACATGGCAACATGAATAGGCGCAGTGCCGTCAGTGCTCCAGTGGATCTCACCATGGTGCTGGCGGCTGTTGATTGAGAGCGATTCGATGTGGCCGGTCTTCGCGTTCAGCAATTCCCTACTGTTCCGTTCTCAGTTTCGCAATGTGTTGAAATATTTCAGGCTGAGATCGCCAGCGGTAGCTATTTGGCGGCGGACTTCGATTGTTTGCGCGATTGGTAGTGACCGCCCCAAACCTGAGGACGTTCACCGAACGCCTGGATAGGATCGCTGCTTTGATGCTGGAGAGCGTGGGGCTTGCAATTGCGCTTACTGTAGTTCCGTTCAAATTTCTCCCATTCAAATTGCACGTTCTGTCAATTCGACATTGAGACGTTGAAGACTGTCCTTTAGCCGATCGCGGCGTCTGAACTGTGGGACTGTATGCCTCAACCTAAGCCTGACAAGTCACTGGTCGATTGTGGCGATCGTCCAACAGACGGGGAAGCCCTGCGTGATACGATTTACCTCTGTCTCCTCCCAGTGAGTTCGCAGCTTTGTCCAAGCAGCCCATCAAGAAGCTTTTAATTGCCAATCGTGGCGAAATTGCCCTGCGGATTATTCGTAGCTGTGCTGAACTGGGCATCTCTACCGTAGCTGTCTACTCCACTGCCGATCGCGATTCGCTGCACGTGCAGCTGGCGAATGAAGCCATCTGTGTGGGAGACCCCCCCAGCAACCGCAGCTATCTCAACGTGCCCAACATTATTTCTGCTGCGCTGACCACGGGGGCTGATGCCATTCACCCCGGCTACGGCTTTTTGGCAGAAAATGCCAAGTTTGCCGAGATGTGCGCCGATCACAATCTAGTGTTTGTGGGACCAAGCCCCGACTCCATTCGCAAGATGGGGGACAAGGCGACGGCACGGGCGACGATGCAGGCGGCCAAGGTGCCAACGGTGCCGGGTAGCGAAGGGTTGATTGAGACTGACGAAGAGGCGATCGCCACTGCCGAGCAAATTGGCTACCCTGTCATGATTAAGGCTACGGCTGGTGGCGGTGGTCGTGGCATGCGTTTGGCCCGCCAGCCTGAAGATTTATTAGAGATGATGCGCACCGCTCAGGGGGAGGCTGAGGCGGCGTTTGGGGATGGTGGCGTCTACATCGAGAAATTTGTGGAGAATCCCCGCCACATCGAATTTCAAATTTTGGCCGATAGCTACGGCAATGTGGTGCACCTACACGAGCGAGATTGCTCGATTCAGCGCCGTCACCAGAAGCTATTGGAAGAAGCTCCCAGTCCGGCCTTGACCTCCGAATTGCGCACGGCGATGGGGACTGCAGCCGTACGGGTGGCTAAAACGATTGGATATATCGGCGCTGGTACGGTCGAATTTTTGGTAGATAGCTCTGGGGGGTTCTATTTCATGGAGATGAACACCCGCATTCAGGTGGAGCATCCGGTGACGGAGGCCATTACGGGCATTGACCTGATTGCCTCTCAGTTACAAATTGCGCAGGGAGATCCGCTGGGGAAAGAACAAAAGGATATTCCGTTGCTGGGTCACGCGATCGAATGTCGGATTAATGCCGAAGACCCGGACAAAGATTTTCGCCCCAACCCCGGCAAGATTAATGCCTATCTGCCCCCCGGTGGCCCCGGTGTTCGCATGGATTCCCACATCTACACGGACTATTCCATTCCTCCCTATTACGATTCGCTGATTGGCAAGTTGATCGTGTGGGGACCTGATCGCGAGTCAGCCATTTTACGGATGAAGCGCGCTCGTGGGGAGTTTGCTATCACTGGCGTCTCTACCACGATTGGATTCCACCAGCGCATCTTAGAAAATCCGGCGTTCTTGGCCGCTGAGGTCTACACCAACTTCATCCAAGAACACATGCTGCCCCAGTCGTAAGAACTGTAGGTGTTACCTGACTGCAGTAGGGGACACCTGAGATTCTATGTGACCGGTTTTGACATAAATTGTGCAGCCTTGAGGGCTGGATGGAGTGTGAACGCTTCCGGGCGGGTTGCGCAGCCATGTGCCCTGAGGGTAAACCCCTTGCTCGTCTTCAAAGACGCCATCCATCACATAAATTTCCTCACCACCCCAATGTTTGTGGGGTTGAAACACCGTGCCTGGAGCCCATTTCACCAGGGCCACTTGTTCAGTGTGGAAGCTGTGCAGCGGCAAGACCTGCAATCCGGGGACGAGACCGAGGGACCAGACGGCGTCGGTGGTGTTGACGGTCACCTGTTGAGTATCTTGGGGACTCATCTGCCATAGCTTGACTAAGATTGTGCAGCCATCCTTGCTGGAGGGAGTGTGGCTGGAACCCACAGGGTTGCGAAGGTACGTGCCGGGGCCGTAGTCCCCAGACTCGTCAGAGAAAATGCCGTCTAGAACGAGAATTTCTTCGCCGCCGCCGTGGGTGTGGGCAGAAAAGTAGCTGCCGGGAGCGTATCTCACAATTGAGGTGGCGCGGGCGACCTCATCTCCATCCCGATCCAGCATTCGCCGTTGAACTCCGGGTAGCGGAGAGTCAATCCAGGGCAGGTCTGCGGTTTGGATGACAGCGCGTTTGGTTAAGTCAGCATTGATTTTCATGGTTTGACGTAGAACTGACGACTCAAGCTTGCGGTATCAACTCAAGTAGAGATGCTTTGTTTGCCATCGCTCACTGTTTTGGAGCGTTGGCGGTTTCAGAGCGCTGGCGTTTTAGAGCGTTGGCGTTTCTGAGTCGTTGACAAGGACATGGAGCGACTCGAATTGATACCGGTTGCATGGAATTGCGATTAGCTCATGCAAAAGAAGTTGAGCTTGTTGCCGTCCAGATCGCGAAAATAACCGGCGTAAAAACTCAGGGTTTTGTTGGTTCGTGGGCCTGGGGCACCTTCATCGGTAGCGCCCAGTTCGATCGCTTTGGCATACAGCCGGTCGACTTCTTCAGGATTTTTTGCCCCTAGCGACACCATTGAACCATTGCCGACTGTTGCAGGTTGACCGTTAGACGGTTCAGCAATACCGAAGAATGGCGTTCCTTTTGCACCGGCATAGAGAATGACTCGGTTCAATTCTGCAGCTTTTTTCCCTCCGACCTCTGCCAGCAAAGCGTCGTAAAAGGTAGTGGCTTGTTCGAGGTTGTTGGTGCCCAGCAAGGTGTAAGCAATCATTGTTGGCGTCCTAGGTTCGATTAGTGGTCAGAGTTTGGCTGAAAGCAGTGGCGTCGATCGCCAGCAAAGGAACATCATGATTTTAATTTCTACCATCTAGTAGGTAGTTGTCAAGAAAGTACTTTGAAGGCTGCAGTTGGTCGTGGCAGGCTTCTGGGGCGGATCTCGCTCGTTTACGTCTTGTGCGGGCTTCCGTTGTACTGATTGCGACTCACCAATACTGTGGAAGTTGGCGATCGCTTGGCCAATGTCGCTGCTGTCGCCAATGACTAGGACTGTTTGGTTGGTGAATTCGGTTGTCACGAGAGGTCTCCTGGGGGAAACAAATATTATCTACTAGTAGGTAGATACGCAGGCAAAAAATTAAGCCGCCGAAAACTTGCTGCGCAACACCGGATAGACTATCTGTTCGAATGCTGCGCAGCTATCGGTGGCTGGTCGGGCTAACAACTGTGCCCCCTGCAGCATGGCAATCAACCCTTTGGCTTCTTGCTCTGCGGAGGGTGCGCACTGCCAAATACCGGCATCGCTTCCTGATTGAAGCAATGAGGTTAGCCATGCTTCGGTTTGCTTGAAGAACACCTGAACTTCGTCGTGGATGGATTGAGGCAGTACGGCGAAATCGGCAGCCAGCATGGCACACAGGCAGATTTGATCTTGCTTGAGACCGTCTCGATAGAGATTGGCAAACTGCATTAATTGCGTTTCAGGAGCTTCCCCGGATTGGGCGATGCGATCGCAGGCCCGCACCATTGCGTCTCGGTATTGCTCGACCAAGGCTTTCACTAGATCTTCTTTGGAGGGGAAGTGGTAGTGAATGCTGGCTTTGCGAATACCGACTTGCTCGGAAATGTCTGCGTAGCTGAAGGCGCTATATCCTCGATTCCGCACCATGCCTCGGGCGATATCCAAGATCTCTTGAGCGGTATTTTTCCTCATGAACGTAATGTCTACCATCTAGTAGGTAAATGTCAATATGTCGATCGAAATGTTTCTGGTGTTTCAACTAAAATTGCTGCTGGTTCGAGGTCAGTAGCATCTGAGAGGACACTCTAGTTGGGATGATAGGGATGAATGCCAATCTGCAATGCCAGCTTCAAAAGGCGCTCGATCGCTGGCGGTTATTTGCCCCGTTTGTGGGGACGACTGTGACGGTGATGGATTCTCGGCTTGGGAGCTGGAGCGGGGCGAGTGGGTATGCGGATGTGGATTTGATGGCACCCATGCCTGTGAATGCGCCCTGCTACATCTACAGCATTACCAAAACCTTCACCGCTATTTGCTGTTTGCAGCTTGCGGAGCGAGGGAGCTTCTCGTTAGACGAGACGATCGCCCACTATCTCCCCGAACTGTCTCTACCTCCTACCGTTACAATCAGGCGATTGCTGAATCACACCGCTGGCATTCCGAATTACACGCAGTTGGAGGATTACGTACCGACGACTCGGGCAAGTCCATCGCAGCCTTGGACGTATGAGGAGGTGCTGGGCCGAACGTGTTTGGGGGAGCTAGATTTTGAGCCGGGGGAGGATTGGCATTACTCGAATACGGGGTACATGTTGCTGAAGCGATCGATCGAGAACGTTACGGCGGGTAGCTATGCTGAGGCGATCGCGGCGGGGATTATCGAGCCTTTGGGGCTGACAAACACGTATGTCGCGACGGATGTGGATGACGGGCGGTTAATTCCTGGATATTGTCCGGAGCTGTTGGAATTGGATGTAATGTCGAATGTTTCTCAGGTGTATCACCCTGATTGGTGCTTGACGGGGTTGATTGTGTCTACGACTGAGGAGATTGCTCGGTTGTACGAGGCGTTATTTGCGGGACAGTTGTTGAGTCCGGCATCGTTAGCGGAAATGTTGGAGTGGACGCCGTGCGATCGCAATGCTGGAAATCAACGTAACCCCAATGGATTCTTTTCTAAGCCCAGCTATGGACTGGGATTAATGGTCGATCCTGACTGGAAGTTTGGTGGATTGTACGGTCACGGTGGCAGTGGGCCGGGGTTCAATACGTGGGCGATGTATGTGCCCGATTTTCATGGTGGCTCGCTGGCGATCGTTATTTTCTGCAACAACACGATGGAAGGCCATCCGTTTCGGTTGTGTAAGGTTCTGATGAAATTGTTGGACGGCTGAACGCTATGCTGGCTCGGAGAGTTATGGGATACTGGCTAACGTCCCAAGGGGCAATGGTGCCTCAACTGTTGTTATCTAGTCCCCCCTGAATGGTAAAACGCTGAAAGGAGAACGGTATGGAGCGGTTGTGGAGGGCACGGACATATCGACCTTCCAGCGATGGTTTCCATCCGGTCGACTGGACATGTGCACGTTAGCACCCGTTAACTGGTGGAGTTTTGTCAGGAATTCTTC
>JBCBVA010000153.1:0-7032 GCA_039817825.1 Cyanobacteria bacterium J06642_12
GTAGCGGTCAGCTAGTGGACATCCTGGTTCGAGAAGGTCAGGTTGTGGTCGTCGATCAGCCCTTAGCTCAACTGGATACTCAAAACTTGCAAGCTCAGCGCCGCCAATTGGAGGCGGAAGTTGCACGGGCTGCTGCCCTCTTGGCCGAACTGAGGACCGGACCGCGAGTGGAAACGATTGCTGCCGCCCAAGCCGCGGTGAGAGATCTAGAACAACAGTTGCTACTGCAGCGATCGCAATACTCCCGGCGGGAATATCTGTTTGAAGAGGGAGCCATTTCCGAAGAAGAGCTGGATGAATTCAGTTTCGGCCAAAATGCCTTGCAAGCTCGACTGGAGCGGGAGCGAAGCAATTTAGTTGAGTTGCAAAATGGCACTCGTCAGGAGCAAATTGCTGCCCAAGTTGCCTTGGTGCAGCAGCTCGAAGCCAGTCTTGCAGATCTGGAGGTGACGATTGGCAAGAGTACGCTGCGCGCTCCGTTTGATGGCATTATTGCCACTCAATCGATCGACGAAGGAACGGTGATTGGGGCGGGGGAGTCTGTTGTTGAATTAGTTGAAGCGGCCAATCTTGAGGCTCGCATTGGTATCCCAGCTAGGACTGCTGTGCGGCTGCAAGTGGGCGATCGTGAAGAGATTCGCTTGGGCAGTCAAGTCTACCCCGCTACGATCGCCGCCATTTTGCCGACTGTAGATTTCGAGACCCGAACGCAAACGGTCGTGTTTCTGCTTGAGCACGTAACTCCCGCACAAGTGGCTCCTGGGCAAACCGCACGGGTTGAACTGGTTGAGACTGTCCCCACCGATGGGTTCTGGTTACCGACCGACGCGCTGACCCAGGGAATTCGAGGGTTGTGGAATTGCTACGTGGTGACTCAGCCAGTTGAGGGCGATCGCGATACTTACGCCGTACAGCAGAAAGCCGTTGAAATTTTGCACCAAACCGGCGATCGGATGCTGGTGAGAGGCACGCTGCAACCTGGCGATCGCGTTGTTGTCAGCGGTACCCACCGCCTTGTCTCCGGTCAGCAGGTTAATCCTCTTTAGGAAACGCTACCCGTTGGCCACAACTTTTCCGCAATCTTTTCAGGGAGCGTTGCTCCCATCTCGGGTTTATCCAGTTTGAGATTTATCCTGCCTCAGATTCAACAGAACATCAGCGTCCAGACATTCAGTCCAGTTCTTCGTCGCGTGACCCGATATGGTTGGCCCTTTTTTCAAGAACACCCGTTTGCTTGTCCTCACAGTGGTAATGCTACTGGCTTGGGGATTGTCCTCGTTTCAAGCCCTACCGCGCCAAGAAGATCCGGAGCAGGTGGCGCGCACGGCCATTGTTCAGACCGTGTTTCCCGGTGCAAACGCCGAACGTGTGGAAGCGTTAGTCACAACTGTTATTGAAGAAGAGCTGTCCGAAATTGAAGACATCGACGTGTTGGCTTCCAGCTCGCGAGTCGGATTTTCGAGTATTTCGATTGAGCTAGCCGAAACCGTCAAAAACGCTCAACCCATTTGGTCGAAAGTCAGAGATGAGTTGGATGATGCGGCCATTCGACTCCCCGCCGATGCACTCCCCCCAGAGCTGGATGAATTGAGCACCAAAGCCTACACGGTGATTGCTGCTCTGATATGGGACTTACCTACCGAGCCCAACTACGCGGTTTTGCAGCGCTATGCCAAAGAGCTGGGCATTGTGCTGCGCGGGGTGGGAGGCACTGAAGAGGTGGAATTGTTTGGCAATCCCGATGAAGAGATTGTGGTGGAGATTGCGGCACCGGAATTGGTGGGGGTTGGACTATCGCCACAGGAGTTAGCCCAGCAAATTCGCCTCAATGATGCCAAGGTATCGGCAGGCCAATTCCGCAGTAGCGATCGGACTATTGCGATTGAAGTTGAAAGCGAGCTGGAAACGCTGGAGCAGATTCGACAGATTCCCATCCAAGCTGAGGGAGGCCAATTTACGCGCTTGAGCGATATCGCCAGCGTTAATCGGGGGGTACGCGACCCCGTCAACCATTTGGCGATCGTGGGAGGGCAGCCAGCCATTGTGCTGGGGGTGATGATGCAGTCTGGGGTGCGGGTGGATGTCTGGGCAGAAACGGTGCGCAGCCAATTGGATGCATTTCGATCGCAGCTACCGGCTGGGGTCTCCCTCGATGTGCCGTTCGATCAAAGTCACTATGTCGAACAGCGAATTAGCAAGCTGACCGGCAATCTGGTCTTTGGAGCGGTCCTCGTTGGCATCGTCACGTTTGTGGGCATGGGTTGGCGCGCGGCTTTAGTGGTTAGCGTTGCGTTGCCGCTCACGGTATTTGCCGTGTTGGGGTGGATGAGCGTTCTGGGGGTGCCGATTCACCAAATGTCGGTAACCGGTCTGATCATTGCCCTCGGACTCTTGATTGACAACGCCGTTGTGGTTGTCGATGAAATTCAGGTGGAATTGCAGCGCGGAATCCCCTCCCTGCAAGCTGTTAAACACGTGGTCAAGTACCTGCAAGTTCCGTTGCTGGCGTCGACCATCACTACTGTCATGACTTTTCTGCCCATTTACCTGCTGCCGGGTGCAGCCGGTGAGTTTGTGGGCTCGATCGCCCTCAGCGTGATTTTGTCTCTCGTGTCATCGCTGGCGATTTCACTAACGGTCATTGCAGCCTTGGCAGGACGGTTGTTGGGCAGCAGCAAACGGGACTCTCTCAGCTTGCAGTCTCGCCAGCAGCATTCCATGAAAGAACGACTGCTGATGGTGCTGATGAAACCTGGAGCATGGTGGAACGATGGGTTCAACTCCCCTCGACTGGGTCGCTGGTACCGGCAATCGATTCGCCGCACTATTGCCAGACCGATGATTGCTGCAGCGCTTACCCTAGTTGTGCCGCTAATGGGCTTTGGTTTCGCAGGTACGCTACCGGAGCAGTTTTTTCCACTGTTGGATCGCGATCAATTTCAAGTTGAAGTGGAATTTCCTCCCCAAACGGCGATCGCCAAAACCCAAGAACAAGTGCAGCTAGCGCGAGATGCCATGCTAGCCAACCATGACACCATCAAAGACGTGCATTGGTTTGTGGGCGAAAGCGCACCATCGTTCTATTACAACCTGATCGGTAACCGCGAAAACCAGTCTCACTACGCCCAGGCCATGGTGCAGTTGACTACTGATGATGGAGCCGAGTCCTTAGTTCGTCAGCTACAGCGGGAGCTAACCGTTTTGTTTCCGGGGGGGCGAGTTATCGTGCGCCGCTTGGAGCAGGGACCACCATTTGCCGCGCCGGTTGAGATGAGAATTTACGGCCCCAGCCTGACAGAACTGCGCCGCTTGGGATCAGAGGTTCGAGAACTGATGGTTGCTATTCCTGATGTGATTCAGGTGCGGGATGACTTGAGTGAAGGATTGCCGAAATTTGGACTGACGGTAGATAGCGAGCAGGCTCAGCAGGCCGGGTTGAGCAATACATTCATCGCCCAACAACTGGCTGCCTACACTGAAGGGATTACCGGTGGGACCATTCTTGAATCCACTGAAAACCTCCCTATTCGGGTGCGGCTGACCAACCCCAATCGAGCCGATCTGGACGCATTGGCGTCCCTCGATTTAAGGCCGGAGCAGGGGGGCGATCGCGATTTTCGACCGACCTCTGCTTTGGGAGAATTCGAGCTATTGCCCGAGACGGCTAACGTTGCACGACGCCATGAGCAGCGGGTGAACACGGTGCAGGCATTCATCACCTCTGGTGTCCTGCCGAGTACGGTGCTGGCAGCCCTGCAGGAGCAACTGGCAGACGCTAATTTCGAGTTACCTCCCGGCTATTCCTACGAGTTCGGCGGCGAGCAGGCGGAGCGTAACAGCGCAGTGGGGAATTTGCTGCTGTTTGTGCCGTTACTGATGCTGGTTATGGTGACGGCATTGGTGTTGTCGTTGGGCTCGTTTCGTCAGGCTGGCATTGTTGCAGTGGTGGCGATCGCCTCGATTGGGATGGCGTTGTTCTCCCTGAAGCTGTTTGATTCCGTGATGGGATTCATGGCGATTGTGGGGTCGATGGGCTTAGTTGGGATTGCCATTAATGGCTCGATTATCGTGCTCTCTGCCTTTAACGAGGATGTGGGTGCTAGGGCCAACGATCCCAAGGCTGTCGAGGCGATTGTTGTGAAGGCAACTCGGCACGTGTTGACTACTACGATCACCACAATGGTGGGGTTTGTTCCCTTGCTGAGTGACGGCAATCCATTCTGGCAACCGTTGGCGATCGCGATCGCGGGAGGAATTGGTGGCTCGCCAATTCTGGCTCTGTATTTCACCCCCGCCGCTTACGTACTTCTGAAGCGCTGGGGCTCAAAACCCCATCCCCCAAAGACAACACGGATGGCCGTTCCCCAACAACTTTCAACTCACTAAATTGGTGGAGAGAATGAATCGACCTGCTTTGCGCTGGGCTTTGGCAAGGGTGGCCTAGTCAGGGACAACCGTGGCCGTAACGCGATAGGTGGTGTGGGTGGGTATTGTTCCCTGCTTTGGATGTCCCGACTGCCCGTAGTGCAACTGCTCTATCACCTGGCTCTCAACCACAGTGGGATAGCGCCAACTGGCGGCCAGACGCTTGAGTTGAGTCAGTGCATCCTCACGACAACTAAAGTCAGTTTTGCGCTGACGGCGTAATTGTTTCTCGGCTAATTGCCACTGTTTCTCCACTTGCTTGTTGAGCTGCTGGCAGTCGCTGTCGAGCCGAGCTTGGTTTTCAACGACCACCCAATGCTGCTTGACATCTCCATAAACGCTACAACTCTGCTGAGACGATAGCCCTCTCTCTCACTGGCGTAGAAGGCGCCAGACGGCAGTAGACGGCTTTATCCGATTGATTGCAACTAGCCACTTCAAACGCCAGCGGGACTTCGCCATCGTTACAACAAATAGTTTCGACTATGAACTGTTTCAGGTCGGGATGGTTGTCTTTTGAATAGCCATGGGTGATTTGGATGCGACCCTCACTTTCTTCTCCCTTTTCGTAAGCTCCATGCACACTCAAACTGCTGCTATCGAGGTGGTACCTCCGTACCTCTAATCCCATAACACGATAGGCTTCCATGGCAATCAGGCTGAATAGCTGGCTGGGGTTGTACTCCCAGACTTTATCCAGCAGTCGCCCCAGGTAATCATCATTGAGGTGCGCTGCTTCGATTCCTGCCCCCAGTAAATGGTTGGTCGCCTTACCCGCAAAGATGCTTTCGTACAAGTACTGTGGCGTACTGACAAAGCCCAATCCATTCAAAATCATCGCTTTGATGCCTTGACCGGGACTGACTATTCGCTGTGGGTGAGTGCCCAAGCTCTCGTTAACCCGTTCTTCTAGCTTTATTTGGTCTACAATTCCGGCAATGATTCCTCAGTGGTCTAGGGCTTGGACGCGCATGCTCTTTTGCTGACTCAAAAAGCGCTAATAACTTAATTCTCCAATTCTCTTTCACGACATGCGGAATGTGGACTTTGATGCCATCAACACTCAAAAAAACTTGTCGACTGATTGTGAATAATGACAATTATTACCTGGCTGCCCTAAAGGGCAAGAAACCGAAGCTATTAGCTGCCGTCCAGCAACAGTTTGTCCCCGAGCAGGAGTATTTAGACATCAATAAGGGTCACGGGCGCATCGAACGTCGACTTATGCAAGTGTGGCGTCACATCGAGACGCTTCCAGATTGGCCGGGACTTTGCAGTGTTATTCGCGTTCACAGCACCCGCTGGTTCAGAGCTTTGCACTGACTCGCAATTTTGCTCCCAACCTCTATCACCAGTTTGGATTTCCTAATATGGCTCAGGCCCTGAGCAGGTGTTCACACATACTTACCACTCTCAAAGCTCTTTTGGAAGGAAATGACCCTGGATCACCCTTCTATCTGAATCTGCATAGAAGGCGTCACGGCAAGAACCTCTTGGTCTCTGATTTCTTAAGTTGACAGTGCCATTTTGGTTTATATTTTTTAGTAAAGGACGATTACTAAGCTCCTCGAATTCATGAGTGAGGGAAACCGGAATTATGCTTGAGATATCGCATCAGTCGGCGCAGGAAAACCCTTTGGTTTCGGTCATCATTCCCGCTTACAATGCTGAAGACTGTCTCACGCGGGCAGTGGACTCTGCGCTGCAGCAAAGTCTCTCGAATATCGAAGTGATTGTAGTTGACGATGCTTCGTCTGATGGAACGTTGTCGGTCGCGAGAGGCTTGGCCGAAAAAGATCCTAGAGTGACTGTGATTGCTCAAGCTGAGAATGGGGGTGCATCAGCGGCTCGAAATGCCGGTATCGATGCTGCGAAAGGTGAATGGGTTTGCCCGTTGGATGCTGATGACTGGTTTTCACCTACTCGATTGTCAACGCTATTGGATAGCGAGCAAGCACCGTTGGCTGACTTGTTGGCTGATGATTACTATTTGATCGACCATGAAAGCCTGGAGCCGATGACGACGTTTGCCAAACTCAATGGCGATACTTACGTCGAGCCAATCCAGATTAGTCCGTCCTTTTTCGTCGAAGAGACGAATTCGGCTTTGGCTGAGTCTAGCGATCCTGGATATCTGAAGCCTTTGATGCGACTAGACTTCCTTAACAAACATGGTATTCGCTACGGAAATAACTTTGCAGTCAACCATGACTTTTTTATCTATTTAGACTGTTTGATCGCTGGAGGGAGTTTTCTCTTTTATCCCGCCCCCCATTATTTCTACCTGATTGCCCCTGTTTCTCTGAGTCGTGGCAATAATGAGGGCAAGATCGATCGATTGCGTCATTCCATTGCAGGAGTAGAGGAACGATTGCAGGATGAGCGAGTGAAGGCAGATGTAAAGTTGAGTTTAGCTCTGTCTGAAAAACTCACAGATTACAAACAGCTTTTTCAGTACCATTCAGTTGCTAATGCTATTGACCATAATCTCTATGTTCAGGCATCTCTCCGAGCGTTGAAAAATCCCTCTGTGTTTAGACTCTTCCTCAAATTCTTTTCTTTTCATAAGATTCGTAGGTTTCTCCCTTCTTAAGCTGTCAATTGACT
>JBCBVA010000154.1:0-7010 GCA_039817825.1 Cyanobacteria bacterium J06642_12
CATGGGATACTGGGCTGGCAGTATAACGACAGCATTAGGGGTGAGGGGCTCTTGCTCCCTTCTCCCATTGTGAGAGAAGGGTTGGGGATGAGGGCTATCGAACTCAAGTCAGACAAGGATGTCAGCTTTCTGCCCGCGTGCAAGTATCCCCTCTAAACCATGTTGTTGATTTTGTCAGCGATCGCGATCGCCATTCTCGGCTCACTCTGGGGGCACTGTAAAGGTAATCTTGTGCACTTGCGTACAACTCAATTCGCTCGATGAGTGTTTGCTCTCGTTGTAAAGGAGCTACGCTGGCACATATAGGTCGAGTTGCACCGGTCTGAATGGTTCTGCTGACACGCGATCCTCCAAGTCCCTTGGTTCGCACTGTTGCACACCGGCTAGCTGTCCGCGCTGTTATTGGCTTCTTCGCTCGCGGTACCGAATGACTGACTCCCTCTACGCTATTCAGATTACAGATACGCATCTGTTTGCCCGTCGCGAAACGCAACTGTTGGGGGTGCCCACAGATCTCACCTTTCGCACCGTTTTAGCGGCGATTGCACGTTTGACGCATCAACCCGATGTTCTTCTAGCTACTGGAGACTTGTCGCAGGATGGGAGTTTTGCTTCCTATCAACGATTTCGATGTGCGTTGGCCAAGTTTTCTGCCGATACCTACTGGTTGGCTGGCAACCACGACCAGTTGACGGAAATGGAGATGGCATTGGGGTCGGTTAGCACTACAGCTTCAGCTACCCATTCCGCTCCCGCCAGTACAAGCTCCGGGCGAGATCGCGTACATGAAGATAAAGCTTTTGTGCGTCAGGGGTGGAGATTTATTCTCTTGAATTCATCTGTACCGCAGCAAGTGGGAGGACGCTTAGCCGCATCCGAGCTGCAATGGTTGAGACATCAACTGCAATTAGCCAGCGATTGCCAGGAACATGTGGCCGTAGGTTTGCACCATCCTCCCTATTTGATGGGCTCTCAATGGCTAGATAGTTCCACTTTAGAAAACTCTGGTGCTTTTCTGGACGTATTGGCTGAGTTTAACTGCGTGCGTTGCGTACTGTTTGGTCACGTTCACCAGGCATGGGAATACCAGCACGGGGCCGTGCGTTTTCTGGGCTGCCCGTCGACCTGCGTGCAGTTTAAACCTCGCAGTCAGCAATTTGCCATTGACGAAGATGCCCCTGGAGTGCGGCAACTATGGTTTTACCCCGATGGCCGTTTGACAACAGATGTTCTGCGCATTCCAGAAGCAGCAATGGTCGCTGACAGTCTGGCGGCAGGCTACTAACCACAAACAGCGAGTTGGCCACTAGTGCCCTGTCAACGTTAAGAGTAGGGATCGACCTCCACTAAAGGCTTACTGCAAAGGCGTGGGTGACACATGGCATCCCTAATAGTAAGCCTGACAAGACCTAGGAATGTCCGTCCTCGAACCACCAATCGCCGAACAGCCGGTTTGCTGCAGATTGCTGCCCCAGAGTTTGAGTGGAAACCCGGTAGTCAATCCATCACCTGGAGCGCAACGATATAGCAGCAGGCAAACCGCTGGGGAATCTTTGCAAGCGTATTTCCTTGTACTGCAAAACCTGGAGTCTTTCGAGTCCGAGCGACCTTATAACGGTTTTCGATAGCATCTGCCCTTTCAGTTAGGACCAAGGTTTTCAGCCATAGCCAGGGGAGAGTATCGCTGAAATATCCACAGTGGCATGGCTACTGCTGTATACAACCACACGAGTGTGAATCGCAGCATTATGTTTGCAAAAGTCTGGTCGGCAACGCTGTTGGGTTTAAAGGCATTACAAGTGGCCATTGAAGTGGATGTGGCTGGTGGACTTCCTCAAACGGTGTTGGTGGGATTGCCAGATACAGCGGTGCAGGAATCTAAAGAACGGGTGCGGGCGGCGATCAAAAATTCTGGGTTTGCCGTCCCTCAACGCAAGGTGATTATCAACTTGGCACCTGCTGACGTCCGTAAAGAAGGACCGAGCTTTGATTTGCCCATCGCGTTAGGGATCCTGGCAGCCTCCAATCAATTGGAGACCTCTTTGCTGGAGACCACGTTGTGTTTGGGCGAACTGTCGTTAGATGGTAGCTTGCGACCTGTGACGGGGGTGTTGCCAATTGTGGCTGCCGCTAAGTCGATGGGAATTGCCCGAGTGGTTGTACCCGCGGCTAATGGCATGGAGGCATCGATGGTGGACGAGATTGATGTCTTTGCATTTGAGTCGTTGCAGGATGTGGCCGAGTGGTTTGGAGATTCCGCATCAGCGCCCCCTCTAGAGGCGCAGACCGATGATGGAAACTCTCTTCCTACATTGGCAGCCCTTGATTTAGCGGATGTCAAAGGGCAAGTTCTGGCGCGCAGGGCATTGGAGGTTGCGGCGGCAGGAGGCCACAATTTGCTGTTGGTGGGTAGCCCTGGAGCAGGTAAAACCATGCTGGCAAAGCGGTTACCCGGCCTGCTGCCTCCGCTAACGTGGTCGGAGGTTTTGGAGGTGACGCAGGTGTACTCCGTGGCTGGTTTGCTGCGGCAGGGGAATCATGGAGCGGATAGAGCGCAGATCGTTCGCGATCGCCCCTTTCGTTCCCCCCACCATTCAGCATCTGGGGTCTCACTGGTTGGAGGAGGATCGTATCCGCGACCGGGGGAGATCTCGCTGGCTCACAATGGTGTGCTTTTTTTGGATGAGCTGACAGAGTTTCGTAGAGAAGTGTTGGAAGTTCTGAGGCAACCGCTAGAAGACGGCCGTATCTCGATTTCTCGGGCCCGACACAGCGTTGAGTATCCTGCCCGAACAACGCTGGTGGCATCGACCAATCCCTGTCGGTGCGGCTACTACGGAGATCCAGTAGTGGCGTGTACTTGCACTCCGACACAACGCGATCGCTATTGGTCAAAACTCTCGGGGCCACTGCTCGATCGTATTGACTTACACGTGCGTGTCAACCGGCTCAAGCCAGACGAAATGATGTCTATGAAGTTAGGGGAGTCGTCGGAAGCGGTGCGGGCCAGAGTGCTGAGTGCTCGACAACGACAACAGGAGCGTTTTCTCCAGGAACCCACTCTGACGTGCAACGCTCACATGCAAAGCCGGCACTTGCGCGAGTGGTGCCGACTGGAAACTGATAGTCGTCAACTGCTGGAAGGGGCAATTAGGAAACTGAGTTTATCGGCTCGGGGGACCGATCGGCTGCTGAAGGTGTCTCGAACTATTGCCGATTTGGTCGCAGCGAGCACGATTGGCCCCACCCATATCGCTGAAGCAATCCAGTATCGCAGCTTAGATCGGGCGGCATAAACACAGTCTGTTCGCTTATTTGCTAGAGCGATTTTTGTCAGGATGCCGGGGGAATTGCGATTTTGGCCCAAACAGACTTTAATAGGACACGCATCTAGGGGCTGTGGCACAGCTGGATAGCGCGAGCGCCTCCTAAGCGCTAGGTCGTGGGTTCGAATCCCGCCAGCCCCGCTTTCTTTTTTCTCTGTCGTCAGAAGGAAGGCACCATGCTTGTGCTGGGTATGTTTGTGGGGCTACTCGACAGTGGTTCGCTGTTTATCGTTTGTTCAGGAAAAAGACTCCGGTGGCAATCAGCAGTAGTGAGATGATTTGGCGGGAGCCGAACGCTTCTTTAAAAATGAGATGTGCTAGTAGAGATACCAAGACATAGCTGAGAGATACGCTGGGAAACGCCACCGAAAGCGGTAACTTCTTGAGTACGTAGGTGTACATGAGGGCAGAAATAAAATAGATTCCAAATCCGACAATCACCCTCGGTTCGAGGAAAAAGAACCGTGCGGCATCCGACTTGAGTGCTCCCATCTTCAGGCAAATTTGACCGATCGCTCCCAACGTAATTGAGATGGCCAAGAGTATGTAGGACGACTGCACCGGGGAACCTCTGTATGACCCAAACTCTCGCCACACTAGCGTAAAAGGGGAGCACGTGATGCTTTCCTCCCGATTGAGCCTTCTGTGGAGTGAGATGACGGCTAATACTTCTGTCCGTGCAGAAGCGAGCAGCGGTCAGTCTGCCTCAGGCTGGCTGCAATGCCTTTTTGCTGGTTAACACCTCGCATCGTCAGCCTGACAACCCACTAGAATCCACGGTTATCCCGATACGAGTTCAAGCGGAAACTCGCCGGTCACAACAGCAATGGTTCGTTCTTCGCCGTTGCGCAGCACTGCGATCTCTAATTCGTCTCCCACTGCTGCAAACTCGACATATTGCTGCAGCCTGTCCGAGTTGGTAATGTCCTCTCCATCGATACTGAGGATGACATCGCCTGCTCTCAAGCCAGCAGACGCTGCAGGACCATCGGGAGCGACTGACTGGATTAATACGCCCCGGTCAGTATCTACATTGAAATTCGAGTTGGGATCGTCGTTAATGCGATCGCGCAGTTCGGGGGTCAGGGTACTCATTTGAATGCCGAGGTAGGCCCGACTGACTCGTCCGGTGGCTACTAACTGGTTAGCAATGCGCTGAGCCGTGCGGATGGGAACTGCAAAGCCAATACCGTTGGCTCCACGAATAATTGCGGTGTTGATGGCAATCACTTCCCCGCGCTCATTGAGGAGTGGTCCGCCCGAGTTGCCGGGATTAATGGCCGCGTCTGTTTGAATAAACTGTGCCCGCTGCGTGGGAATGCCAACATCTGCTGCCGATCGCCCAACGGCGCTGATAATTCCGACTGTGACCGTACTGTCTAGCCCGAGCGGATTGCCAATCGCGATCGCCCATTCTCCTGGGGTCAACAGGCGAGAATCGCCAATATCAACCACCGGCAATTCGTCGGCATCAATGTCAACTACCGCTACATCTGTCAGGGGATCGGCACCGATCACTTTGCCTTCAAATCTGCGTCCATCCTGCAGGACTACTTCAACTCGGTCGGCCCCTTCTACAACGTGGGCATTGGTGAAAATCAGCCCGTCGTCTGTCACGATGAAGCCCGACCCCTCTCCTCGCTGTTCGAAGCCGCGATCGCTAAACGGCGAGTTCTGAGCGACTGTCCGGGATGAATTAATCCGCACTACTGCGGGGCCTACCCGCTCCACTGCATCGGCGACAAAATCAGGGTCCGAGATCGGGGCAGCTTGGGCCATCAATATGCCTGGTCGTCCTCTAGAGGACAAGACTGAGTTGGCCTGTGCTGGTGTGGCGATCGCAAGCTGCGCCACTAGGCAGACTAGGCAAAACCTAACTGTTTGACGAAATGCCCAATGGAGCGATCGCATTGAGAAGTAGGACATATAGATATGTGGAGTGAAGCATTGACTACTATTATGCCGCTTGCTCCTATCAGACGTGGCTTGTCTGCAGCGGCGGACAGCGATCCGTACGTCTAACAACACTGACGCTTCACGTAAAATCTCAGGCCCTATGTCAGGTTTGGGAGTTGTCAGGTCTTAGAGTTTTTAGGTACGAGAATTTTTAGGTACGAGAATTTTTAAGTCGTAGAGCTATCTAGCACGGAAAACTATCTAACACCTGAGGTGCCTTGCCAGAGCTGGATTTTGGGCTAATGGAGATGCTGAACTTTACTGGCTTGCCCCGCAACGGTTTCAACCGTCTGCTCGCTGGAATGGGGGGCCAGCGGGTGTAGCGCAAGCAAACCAGCGACGAACATCGTCAGACTGACTACGGCGAGAAAGTTCTTACTAACAGCCATCACCCATTCTCCATCAACACAACAATAGTGACCGTTTGATGTGCAGCGTTCAATGCACATCTGTTTTTATTCAAGGGCTCCAATCTAAGCTTCATCCGAGGTGCAGGTCATAGCTTGCTGAGTCCATGCTGCTTGTCTCTGCAGGAAATACTCATCTGAGTTTCAGCCAAACATGTGTCAATCTGCGTTCACTAGGCATGGCATTTGTATTGAGCTGTGGGCGCGTGCTTCCATTTCCGAGCTGCCAGTCTGTAGATTTCGTTAGCTAGCCTGTGCTGTTTTGATATCTGATTGCAGCCAAACCCGACGAAATCGAGTACAACACATTGCGTGCAGAGTGGGTGCGCGAGTATGAACGTCCTGATTATTGATACCGAGACAACTGGGCTCGATCCTCAGCGCGATCGCGTCATTGAATTGGGGGCAATCCTCTATTCAATCGATCACCACAGCACCCTACACCAGCTTTCGGTGCTGCTGCCGACTGAGCGCAATCCTCAGGAAAAACTAAACGGTATCTCCGCTGCTGCCTCTCAAGCTATTTCAGACGCGCTACTTCACCAGTCCCTGGCCATTTTCGATCAAATGGTGGCTGAGTCGGACTACGCGATCGCTCACAACGCCGACTTCGATCGCCAGTGGTTTGATGGTCAGCACTTGCCCAAGATCGTCAAAGATAGCCAACCGATGCCCTGGCTGTGTACGATGTCAGACTTTCGCTGGCCGCTGGCGGCCAAACAAGGATGTTCGTTGGTCAGTTTGGCGTTGGACTACGGGATTGGGGTGAATGCCGCCCACCGAGCCCTGACGGACTGCCAGCTGATTGCCATGCTGTTCGATCGCGCCACCGATCTACCGGCTTTGGTCGCGATTGCCAGCCAACCCAAATTCTTGTACCGGGCCAATGTTAGCTATAGCGACCGCAGCTTGGCCAAAGACGCAGGATTTCGGTGGAACTCCAAAGCGAAAATCTGGAGTCGCAAGCTGGGGGAACAGGAGGTCGAAGCCTTGCCTTTTTCCGTATCGCGACTGTAATGCGATCGCAGGCCTGTCGATGTGGATGTGTGTTGTATCGCTCTAGTTCTGCATCGATCTGGGGGTGTCTTGGTCTAGGGCTGTCCCGATTTGACGTTGCCGATCGGCCTACTCTGACATGTTAGAACTGACGAAATCTCGCTACCTCAGTTGGCTGCAATGCCCCAAACGGTTGTGGATTGAGTGTAACGAACCGGCAATTCAACCCAAGCAATCTCTGGCTCAACAGCGAATTATTCAGCAGGGGATTGACGTTGGCAAGCTAGCCTGGAATGACTTTCCTGGCGGGCACACGATTGGCAGT
>JBCBVA010000155.1:0-6970 GCA_039817825.1 Cyanobacteria bacterium J06642_12
GAGGAGCTCGTTAATGGTGCTACCTTCACACTCTAACTCTGCTTGATTGTTGGTCAGTTTTTGCAGGGGGGTGGGGATTAGAACTTTAACAGCCATCTACTCGCTTGAGTCCAATTGTCCGGGTATCAAGAATCGTTTGTGCGATGATTCCGGCACCTTGCGTCGTTTTGTCAACTTCTACGTTAACGACGAAGATATCCGTTTCTTAGACAACACCAATACCGGACTCAAAGATGGTGACGTTGTCAGTATTATTCCTGCGATCGCAGGCGGAGTATAGCTCATTACCGTAGGCCGCTATAAGCCGTGGTTGAATGTACTGTAATGGCCGTGGGCAACATGGCTATCATGGGTGCAAACTGCACGTGGCAGTGTCGTGTTAAGGATGGCGTTATGTCCAAAGCAACCGCAACTCAAGAGGTCGCTTCTGCACAAGTTGAGCTGGAGAGCCAGTTTGCGAACGAAGGTCTACTGACAGAGCAGCGTCCCTGGGGTGCCTACACTGTTTTGGAAGAGGGGCCTGGCTACAAAATTAAGCGCATTGTCGTGAAGCCCAAGCATCGGCTGAGCCTGCAAATGCACTACCACCGCAGCGAACATTGGATCGTTGTATCCGGGACTGCCAAAGTTACCTGCAACGAGAATGAGCACGTTCTGTCTCACAACGAGTCAACGTTCGTTCCTCCCTGCAGCACCCACCGTCTGGAGAACCCTGGCGTTATTCCCCTGGTGATTATCGAAGTCCAGAACGGTCAGTACCTCGGTGAAGACGATATTGTTCGCTTCAACGATGACTACAACCGGGCACCGAAAGACTAGCCCTTGTTCGGTCTGTACCAGTTTCAATTCATCTAAATGCCAGAGCCTCACCGGATAGAATCCAGTGAGGCTCTGGTGTACGTATAATTTTTTCAGGGCGATCTTATTGGGGGGATTATCCCTGAGTGGGGGTGGAGATGCGTCGGAGCACGCCATTTACAAAGGACGCTGATTCATCACTGCCGTAAGTTTTCGCCAGCTCTACAGCTTCATTAATCGCAACCCGCTCGGGAACCGTCTCCAACACTTCCATTTCGACCACAGCCAGACGTAGAATATTTTGTTCAATGCGACCAATACGCTTGAGATTCCAACCAACGAGCGACTCTTGCAGCCGCTCATCAATCGTGGCTTTGTGCTCGTGAACGCCGGTCAATAGCTGAAGTGCATAGGCTTGTACATCAGGGGCACCAGCTAGTTGAACGAATTCGGGTAGTGCGATCGCCGATCCAACCCGGTTGATAGCGGCACCCGCCAATTTCACGGACTCTGCCATGGTCGTGCGAGCAGACTGCAATCGCCGGTCAAAATCTTCAACAGACTGAGTGGCCGAATCGATTGCCGTACGCACCTGACCGGCAAATCCCAGCAGCTCGCTCAGGATAGCGCTGGCAGAGGTTTTGGTTGGGTCGGCCGTTCGGAGGGCATTTTCAATCTTGCCGATTTGCTGGCGCACTTGCTTGAGGCGAGCTAACTCCAATCGTTCCCCTTCTGCCTCACGCCGTGTTGTTGGAGAGTCTTGGTTGGGAGAGGCTTCAAGAGATACTGGTAGCGATAGCTCCGATTCGTTCAGCAACCGCTCGCTGCGATTAACCCCCTCCCCAGCCACCTCCAAACTCTCTCGGGCCTCTTCCGACAGCGATCGCACAGCGGCAACAATGTAGTCGTCCAACTGCTTGGTAGATAGTTTTTGAGGTGATGACGGCAGTTGACCGATTGCCAGCAGAGCGAGTTCTCGCGCGACGCGCCTGGGTTGCATAGATGGTGGGGGGAGCGAATAGCTTTGCCATGCTATCAGGCTGCGGAGCCCTGCGATCAGGCAGCGATCGGTAATCTTCACCAGTCTCAAGCAAGCTAGACATTGCCCAACTAGCTAGACAAGCGTCACATCTAGTCAAGAAGCGGTCTCGTAAGCATTCTGCCCCCGATCCTCGTTACAGACAGGCGCTCGGACACACGCCAGGTGGAACCGACTATCCCACTGGAGCTTGCAAGTGGGGTTGGAGACGAGCTACCAACTCATGGGGCTGCAATACGCCCTCAATGCGATCGGCTGGTTGACCGTTTTTAAACAAAATGACTGTTGGCAGAGCTTCGATTTGCCATTGGGAGGCAATATTGGGGTATTTTTCCGTGTCGATTTTCACCACCATCAAATCGTCCCCCAGTTGTGCCTTCACTAGGTCAAGGATTTGGGCCATGATTCGGCAAGGGCCGCACCAGTGGGCATAAAAGTCGACAAGAACGGGAGTCTCCGACGTTTCAATCATGTCGGCAAAACTGCGAAACTGTTGCTTCTGGGCCACGGTCCACACTTCCAAAACAGCGCATAGCGTCAATGCTATCGCCTGCTTTCGAGACATCTTCAGGCTCATCGCGATCTCTTAATCTCGGTTCAGACAAATGTTCTTTATGTTTTTTCTGGACGGGTGAGGTTTGGACGAGTGAGGTTTGGGCGGATGAGTTCGAGGCAGAAAAGCCTGTTTACTTTAGAAGATTGGAGGGATTGCAAGCGTTAGCAAGTGATATCGCTTAGGATTGGGGCGGTGCAGGTGTGGGTGTTGGTTCAGCCCGGACATGCGTAACGACTTCGCTTTGGTACCCCTTCAAATATTTTGTTCACGAGGCGATCGTTCGCTGAGCCTCTCGGTACAGACCTAAGCACTCGCCACCAGCCACCTAAATCTTCGTATTCACCGATCGAAATTGAGCTGTCCACCCGGATTGCCAAACCTAGTCCCCAGATTCACACACTATGCAGACGAATCGGATTTTGGCCCTAACGCTGATTGTTGCGTGCTTTTTCGCTGCAATCGTGGCGGCACGACAACCCACAGTCGTGGCCCCACCTCAGGAAGCCATTGCCCCACCCAGCTTAAATGGTGATTTTCTTTCTCGCGTTACGAATGATCGCATTGTCGTCGTGGCATTGCAGGGGGCGATTTCTGGAGATGCCTTGGGAGTGACAGGAGCTAGTGCTTTAGCAGAGCGGCTGCGCAAGCTAGCAGACAACGAGCGCGTCAAAGGAATTGTGTTGCAGGTCAACAGTCCTGGTGGGACGGTGGGAGCCAGCCAAGAACTGTACCGAGCTGTCGAAAAGGTGCGAGAAGAGAAACCCATTGTCACGACCGTGACCGATGTGGCCGCTAGTGGTGGGTACTATGTCGCTAGTGCCACCGACGAGATTATTGCCAACCCCGGCAGCTTGGTGGGCAGCATTGGGGTCATTATTCAGGGCTTCAATGCGGCACAACTGCTTGAAAATATTGGAGTCGATCCCCAAACCATCAAGACGGGACCGTTCAAAGATTTACTATCCCCTACCCGAGCACTTACACCTGAGGGGCGACAGTTGTTGCAAGACTTAGTTGACAACTCCTACGGCCAATTTATTGGGGCCGTTGCCACAGGACGGCAACATTTGCGTCCGGACATCGATAAAATTTTGGACGAAGCGGCGATCGCCAAACGGGAAGAAATGACTGAAGCGCGCGTTCGTACCTTTGCTGATGGTCGCGTGTTTACGGGAGAGCAAGCCTTTGATGCTGGCTTGATCGATTCGTTAGGGGGGATTGACGAGGCGGTCGAACACTTGCGGACGTTGATTGGCGATGCCGATATCCAAGTGTCCAGAGATCTACCGGATCTCAATGTGTTCTGGGATATATTCCGCTCGCAATTGTCCGCTTGGATGCCAGCGTTTGAACCTTGGTTGGCTCCACTTCAATCTAATTCTGTGCCAGTTAGGCTGGGAACTGAAGCTGTTTCCAGTCAGGTGTTCAATCCGCAGGCTGCTTTCAGTTCGAAACCCGTCCATTCGAAAACTGTCTTTAGCTCAGATGTTGCTCCCTTGCTATGGCAGTCTGACGTTCTACCCGCGAGCGTTCACTGATTCTGACTGACCCTTTTGAGTTGAACGCGTGGTTGCCACCCTCTTGCGTCTGTATGCATTGCTGTTGGCTGTTTCCCTCTGTGGAGCGATCGCCCAACGACTCATGTCCTCCAAGATGTCACGGTATATCGGCCCGGAACCACTGGGCCGATTTATGTTTTGGGTCGGCGTGCCAGTCAGTTTAATTGGGTTTATGCGCCAGACCGATATTCCCCCGATTGACCTGACGTTACCGTTGGTGGTGGGGACGACGCTGGTGGTGGGTTGGGGAAGCGCTTGCTTGTTGCTGGCTATCAACGGCGATCGCTCCTGGACTCAGGAACGCCTAGGCAGCTTTAAGCTGGCAGCCATGATGGGGAACACCGGATATTTGGGATACCCCGTATGCCTCGCGGTTGTTGGCAACAGCATGTTTGGCTGGGCCCTGCTGTACGACCTGACCGGAACGATCTTAGGCACCTACGGCTTGGGAGTCTGGCTGGCTAGTCGTCATGGTCGCAGCCGCCATCTGTCGTGGCAGCGGCTGAGTCTGCGGTTGTTGCAAACACCAGCGCTGTGGGGATTTGCATTCGGGGCTGCACTCAAACTGGTGTCTTTCCCACTCTGGCTCGATCGCTCGTTGGGAGGATTCGCATGGGCGATTGTTGGACTCAGCCTGATTATTATCGGGATGCGATTGGCTCAACTGCGCCGTTGGAACAACCTTCCCGACGTTGCTCCAGCCATTGCGATTAAATTACTTGCACTGCCTGTCGCAGTTGGTTTGCTGGTTCAGACAATGCCGCTATCGCCGGCTGTACGTCTGGTACTCATTTTGCAAGCAGGAATGCCCTGCGCGTTCTCAACCCTTATTCTGGCGGAAGAATATCGATTGGATCGAGATACCTCGGTCACAGCAATTGCCACCAGCTCAATTGCTTTTTTGCTCACCCTACCGATATGGCTAGCGATATGGGGACAAGGGGTAATCGGCTAGAGAATACAGGCCATCCCCGCCGCTCTGCGCGTACAGGCTTGCACGCAGTGAAGCAACCTACTGGCAAGTCAAGACAGTAGTACAAATTAATGACGCTGAGGGCTTCCCGAGGAGTACCATCCCTCAATCGGTACAGTAGTGCAGAAAAACGAGTCCTAAAGCGAAGAGTGGCTGCTAGCTCTCTTGCCTTAGATTGGGCGAGGCACTCTAATAGGCCAGTGTTGCCAACGTTTCCTTTAAATATAGGTGGACTAGCTTGTCCAGAGATGTCGAGCTTCGTTCTCCACTCTCCAGCTCTTGAGACTGTCGCCATTCCTGAAAGCCCGAACTTTCAGCGATCGCTTGTCGAAGAGGATTCCATACAGTCCGCATGTTCTGTTCGGATGCAGTTAACGCCATATTGCAAACTTTTATTAACGTGCCGGACACATTCAAGTTAGCCCGCTTTACGCATTTTGCCAACGAGCAGATCGTTGTGTGGGAGAGATGCGTCTATCGAACTATTCCCTACACTAAGAGGTTTCTCTCGGGCTCTGCAAGAGTAATTCGATACGGTTCGCTAAGTTTCTGATAAAAACATTCCTCATATTTAAGTGTTTTTGCCCCGATCGCCTGGGTTGCCCCGCCAACTCACCGATCCGGCAAGCTCCTTTTCCCCGCCGGTCACACATTAGAGTGAACTCACCTTGAGTGGGAGAACGGTGGATGAGATATGGGCTGATTCTGGCTTACGTATGTGCAGGAAGTGGCTTGGTCGTCAGAGTGGTACTGGCTGGGAGTGGTGCCGAACGACTAATGGCGATCGCACTATTGCTCTTTACGACCGACCTTGCACGAATGGCAATTGTCGATCTCAGTAATCTCAACAGCGTTCGCAAACAAATGGGATTCAATCCAGAAGCGGCACCAAGACTAGCGGGATTTGGCTACTGTCTTGCCGTGACGATTGTGCTCGAACTACTGGGTCTTCTGGCGAGTTGGCGTTGGGTTGGGGCAGGAGTCGCGATCGTAATGGTCAGTCAATTATTCTTCAATCTCTTCGTCAAAATCTCAGTATCCAAAACCTCAGTGTCCAAAATCTCAGTACCAGCGATTGACTCCGATCGCACTCTCGCTCAACCATCCATTCGTTCCTGGCCAATCGTAGAGCGGTTGGATGTATTGCTTGCAGATACCATTGCGTTAGGTTTGACCGTTCTGTGGATAGTAACCAACCGCCCGCTTGGCATTGCCGTTGCCATACTGGCGATGATCATCATCTACTTGGCAATCAAATACATACCTGGGAAACAGGTGAACCATGGATAAAACTGGGGCAGATGGATTCGAACCACCGAATGGCGGGACCAAAACCCGCTGCCTTACCACTTGGCGATGCCCCATTGGTGCCTAAACACTGTAGCGACTGCAGAAAACCTCTGTCAAGCATTTCTGAAAACTTGCTTTACCCCCCAATCCAAGGGGCTTCGAGGCCAACCATTTCCAGCACTAGACAATTAACTGGCTCCACAAAACGGGCATCGCCATACATGCCCGTAACGCCGTCACTCACCGTATTCCTGACGTGTTTTTGTTTTGTCCACATCAGTTCAACTCTGTTTGGCAAACCGCTAGAGATTGTTTACCGCCCGCTTCAATTGGACGATCGCAATGTTGTAGTTAGACACAGCCGCAGCTAGGTTTTGGCGAGCATCACTCAATTCGCTTTGGGCAGACAGCACGTCGGTCTGAGTGCCCACGCCAGCCTCAAATCGCAAGCGGGCCAGCCGCAAGGACTCTTGGGCGCTCTCCAATCCCACTTTTGCCGCATCGATCTGCTCCCGGAACGAATTGAGAGAGAAGAAGGCATTTTCAACCTCAAATCGAACCGCATCGCGAGTACTGGCAAATGCATTGCGCTGCTGCTGTCGCCGCAAATCCGCTTGCTGCGCATTGGCCAATGCAGCGCCACCGTCAAATGCAGTCCAGGTGAAGGCAGCTCCGACAGAGAAGCCTCTTGCAATAAATGCTTCCTGTGAAAACGTATCGTCCAACTGCGCTTGATAATCCAAGGTGCTAAAAAT
>JBCBVA010000156.1:0-6888 GCA_039817825.1 Cyanobacteria bacterium J06642_12
CTACCGATGGCAGGTGTCCGAACGCGAACGGCTGATTGCGCAGCAGATGATCGCGGTTCAATACTCCGGGTTCGGCTGCTGTTGGGGCTAACGAATAGCCCAGTGACTGTTCCAACTGCAGCCGCAATTCCAATACGCGAGTTTCCAAGTCCCGTTGCACCGCCTGCAGCTCGCAGTCTAATTGCTGCTGAATGTCTCCCAATTCATCGCGGCTATGGGTCTCGGCGATCGCTGTCTCCAACTTGAATTTAAGATCGGCCAGCTCGTCAATCGACCCCTGTGCTTGCGTCATCACCAGCAATACCCCACCCGCGTCGAGGTACTGCTTGAGAGAGGTGCGGGCGGCAGGGTTGAGGGTTTTCAGTTGGCGATAATCGGCGATCGCCAGATCGAACTCTAGAGTTTGAGGCACGTTGACAGGCAAGCGAATCACCTGCGGTTGCTCCCCCTGTAACTCCGGGTACAGCACAGGCAACGCGCGCAGCAAACCGCTCGCACTGCGGTAGCAGGCAGGGACGTCATCATCGCGATCGGCGATACAAGCCACCCGCACCTCACCTAACGAACGAGCACTGGCTTGCGGACGAAAGCGCAAGTCAATTTGGTTGAGTTCGGGAGCAAAGACATTGGAGGCATCGGATAGACGAATGGGGTCAGCAGATAACGACAGACGACAGACTTCGATTTCGTGTTCGAGCGGTGGGCGTGCCACTTCGTCAATGCGAAAGGTCTCGCGCACGCGATCTCCGCCACCTTGCCCGTCCAACCCATCCGGATCGACATAGCGCAACACGATATAGACCGTTGGGGGATTGCCTGTGGCGATGGTGTTAGAAGTAGCAATATGTTTTGGCGCTTCAGAAGAAACGCGAAAGGGCATAGGCTCGGTCACAACAATCGGGTTGCCCAGTAGGTCAATGGCAATTCCTGGTTGCAGTTCTATCCAGCGATCGTCTTTATACGTAGATGGAATCTCTGCAGGCGCTGCGATCGACGCCACTCCAAGACCGCAGACAATCCCCGGTTGCTGCAAAGACTGATAATGCAAATTTTGGCGTTGGCGATGGTAGTTGTGGGCCAGTTGCCAGCGCTCGCGATCGATCAATAACCCATCCGTTACCCGCAAGCGTTCAAAAATTTGGGGAGTGGGGGTGGAAGGAATCATGAGCTGACTGAGTGGGATAAATGGACGGTTCGAACTGGCTTGTTAGAGCAAAGGGAGAACTATCTCAATGCAGGTTCGAATCTGGCGGTAGAAGTGGTTAGTTCCGGGCTGTCGTGGAAGGGCTCGATCTCCAGATCGTAGGTGCAAAAGGCTGGCTTTTCCTGCTCGATGATGGTGCGCATCAGAGATTCGTCGAGGGGCATATCTTCAGGAGGACGCAACGTCACCGTGAAGTGAAAGGGACGCCCGCCACCGATGATGGCGTTGAACCCCAATTGGCCCTCTCCAAGACTGAGTCCACCGGGGGGCTGCTCTTGAATGTCGATGGTGGGAGGACGGCCGGAAGCATCTTCCAGTGGAAGGCCCGTATACAAATGCAGGTATAGCCGCAACCCTCGCCGCGTGCCTCGCCAGCGATAAATTTCCACCGCCCGCCGAATCAAACGACGCTGTTGCTGAATCGACCAACGGGCATCGCTGGACCACCCCACCCAATGGGCCAAGAAGGGCAGCAAGGCTTCCGGAGCTGTCAGCGGATCGAGGTGGGCCCACATGGTGTTGAGAGCCTGCACGCTCGGTTCGAATGCCTGCTCGAAGATGGCCAGCAGCCGCCCGATCGCATCCACCTCTCGATATAAATTGGGGAGAAAGTCGAGATAGAGGCTGGGGGGTCTGACGGCCACATTGACGGTGGCAAACTCCTGCACTTGCCGACCGGAGCCCAGTTCGTTAGCAAACACTCGTAAATGAGCGCGATAGTCCAACCGCAATCGACCGCCGTGGGGCAACGGTTCTTGGTGCTCGAAGAAATCAGAGGGCACTGAGAACATCACCACCAAAGCCACCCGCTGGCGGGGCTGCACCTGCGATGATTCCAGCGCCAAGCTGTACCACTGGGGCGGACAATCTCCCTCTACGTGAATCTCCACTTCTAAGGGGCGATCTCCACTGTTAGTCAGAGCACCACCAGTTCGCTGGGCTCTCCCGGTCGGACCAGTAGGTCTGTTCCGCTGCGAATACGCTCTGACGTGACACCGACAATCCCCTTTCCGGTCCGACGTCCATCGGCCCCCATCGCTGTTGGTACCTGAACCGACGCCGGGACGGGAACTGCCTCTGGCACCCGCATGGGGGTCAGATTGAGTCCGAGGGCTGGCTGCAGGGTGGCTTGAGTCAACTCAATTCCTCGCTAACTTGGGATCGACGTTCGGCTGGAGTCCAATCTTTCTCGTCACGTCACAAACGTAATCGTGTGGCTGGCCCCCAACTGCAGGTCGCGCCACGAACAGGCCAACTCTAGTGGAGCCATCGAGATCGTTCGCTCGTGGGCCAATGTGCGAATCCAGGGGCCGTCCGGCTGCTGCCGCAACTCAAATAGCTGAATGTCTCCCAAATACCGCACCCCTTCAATCCCTTGAAATACCGATGCAACGGTCGAGGCATGCACGGTGCCACCAAACGGCCAGCCTTTACCGTGGTTCCCGCCGATCAGTGGATTGAGCAATCGATACAAAGCCGCCAGCAACTGACGGCGAATCTCCTGCTTGGCCATGTCGGTGCTGTGTTCTGGAGCAATTCCCACTTCCGCTTGCACGGCCACCCCCACGTAGGTGGGCTGACGAATGCGCGCCCTCACTCCCAGCAAGCAGCGCTCCTGCAGGTAAGCCACTAAGTCAGCTTGGAGGTTGGATTGCACATTCAGTCGATCGGGATGCAGTCCCTCGGTGGCGATCGCCTCGGTATTGGCTTGAGGCACCACCCACACATCGATCGTCCCCGGCGTTGCCGTTCCACCTCGTAACGGCGGACAGCAGGCTCGCGCCACCCGTCCCAAGCTGCCTTCCAGAGTGAGGGCTTCAAAGTCTTCGGGGGTGACGGCACGATTGCGGGTGCGGAACAGTCGCGGCACGCGCAAGACAGCATCTTCTAACGATTCGGAATCTCGACCGTTGCGGGCGGGTTGGTAATTGGCAATCTGAGACACATAGGGGACGGCGGTTTTGAGGGTGTCGATCGTGCCCGCTTGCACGTTACCCACCCGTCCTCCTCCCGTGCGATAGGCCGCCATACAAATGCGGGCTCCTCGCTGAGGGACAGCACCGTACTGCCGTTCTTGTAGTTGTCGACCGAAGGGACCGTCAGTTTCGGTTTCCGATTCCAGCACACCGTTGCCGGATGTCTGCGATCGCATCCGGTGTTGAGTTTCTTCCCGCAGTTGTCCGGGCTCTCGCACTAAGGGACCAAACAGCACTTCTCCACTGAGCGAATCCAGCACGTAATGCAGGTCGTTGGGGCCAGAGTCGGCAAAGTCGCTCACCTCCTGCCAAATCTCTGGCAGGCCGGTAGACGGAGGGGTGACCAGCAGGTGTTCTCCCGAACGGCGGGGCAAAACCGGGCGCTCTTGCAGGGCAAATCGCTGGCCGGGGGTGCCGTCGCTATCCCCCAGAACATCATCCGTGACCACCCGGCATTGGCTGGAGGCCACCGTTCCTCCCACCGATCGCACCGACCAACCCATCACTTGTGGAGAGGTCAAATAATTCGTGCTTCCCTCGGTATTTTGCGTGCAAACGCAGCGCAGCCAGTGGCCGCGATATCCCGAGAATGTGGTCACCGGCCATTGCACCGGCACGTGCACCAATACGTCCGCTTCGCTCAGAGCATTGGGAACATCAGCCCCCGGCACGCCGCTAAAGCTAAATCCCTTTGTGGCATCGTCAACCGCCTGCCGTAACACGGGGTTCCAGCCGTTGCCATCCCAAGCCTCCCACTGACGAGGGGGGTCATCGGGGTTGATGCCCGTTGAGGTAGCTACCTGACCACTGACGGTAATGGCGATCGCGTTACCTTCGATATCCCCATTAGGGGAAAAGACCAAATAAAAGCAATTGCCCGTTCGCGGTCGCTCATTAAAGATGTATTGCTCTGGCCCGCCCCAGCTCCCGTCCGGGGCTTGCCTCCACAATCCAGCAAAGCAGTCACTCAGGTCATCCGGTTGGTCTGCTGCCAGTTCTGCTCGCAAGAAATGCTGGATGCGGGGGACTCCGATGGTTAAGGGTAAATCGGTACTGAAGACAATGGCTTCTTCGGTTTCCGTCCGTTCTGTGGCGACTTCGGTACCGGCGGGGATGACATAGCGCTCTGGCAGACTGGCGGTCAGATAAAACGACATATCGGTTTGGGATGGGGCGGGGGGCTGCAGCCGAATGCCCAGCATCTCCAGAAAGGTGACGTAGTTGCGGCGGGGTACCTGGTTGAACCGCAACAGCATTTGGTCGGTTAGCCACGCAAACAACTCCACCAGCGTGATGCCGGGATCGCTGGGGTTGTAGTTGGTCCATTCGGGGCAGTAGCGGGGAATGCGCAGCAGGCATTCTTCGACTAAGTCTTGAAATTGGCGATCGTCCAGATCGGATTTGGGCAGCGTGGGCAGAAAGTCGAATTCCATTACTCGTCTTCTCCTGCCGTTGGTACCAAGTAGAAGGGATACACCATGCTGCGTGGCTCGAAATATCCCTTGGGCTGATAGCGAATGGTAATGTCCACCCGTCCCCGCAGTGGGTCGGGCTCTGTCAAAATTCCCAACAGCTCAACCCGTGGTTCCCAGCGTTCGATCGCCTCTCGCACGTACAGGCGAACTCGGCGTAGGGTTTGGGCATTCATGGGGGCAAATGCCAGTTCGGATAATCGCGACCCAAATGTCGGTCGGTACACTCGCTCTCCGATGCGGGTGTGCAGGATGATGCGGATGGACTCTTCTAAATTGAGCCCATTGCTGCTGAGCTGGATGCCTCCCTGCACGGTCAAGCGCAGCGGAAATCCCCATCCGCGACCAATAAATTCCTCGCTCGACCCATCAGGCATCACCAACCTCCGACGGAAACCGCCGTACGGGTTGCTTGAACGCTATCGAGCCCCTCGTGGCTTGGCCATTCGACAAAAGTCGAACTGGCGGGCTTCTTAACAAAATCTGCTAATTCTTGAGCTCATCAGTATTGGTGGAGGAGCTGCCCATCTTACTGGCGGGATCGGAGTTGATTGACGGGGTGGTGATGGGATTGTGAATCGCTAGGGTGCTGCTCCAATAACTTCTGTTGATGTTAGTCATGTGCCGGCCTTCTTTTTTCAATTCTCGCTGAATGCCGTGCACTAAATCGTCTACATAGACGATTGGTGGTGTGCGTTGGATTGCTTTGAGGGAGGCGTAACGTAAGACGTTGACAATGCCACCACCGGCTAGTTCATGTTCGGCGGCCAATTGGGTGAAATCGACGTCTTCGGCAATGCCGAAAAGTTTGTTGGTAAAGCTTTCTTGCCACAGTTGTAAGCGCTGTTCGGCAGTGGGCATGGGAAAGTGGATGGCGGACTGGAAGCGACGGGCGAAGGCTTCGTCGATGTGAGAGCGTAGGTTTGTGGCCAGGATGGCAAGGCCGGAGTAGTCTTCGATTCGCTGTAATAGGTACGAGACTTCTTGGTTGGCAGCTCGATCGTTGGAATTGCGAGATTCGGTTCGTTTGCCAAACAGCGATTCTGCTTCGTCAAACAATAATATCCATTGTTGGTGCTGAGCCCGGTCGAACAGTCTGGCTAGATTCTTTTCGGTGTCTCCGATATATTTCGACACTACTTTAGAGAGGTCTATGCGAAATACGGGGAGGCCCGTCTTTTTGCCGAGCAAGCAGGCGGTCATGGTTTTGCCCGTGCCGGGAGGGCCGTAAAACAGGCTGCGAAATCCTGGTTTGATGCAGGTGTTCAGTTGCCACTCATTCATGAGCACGTGCTGGTATTGAATCCAGGTGAGGATGTCGTCGATCTCTTGCTGAGTGGTCGGATCGAGCACGAGGTTATCCCAGTCCAGTCGGGTGGTGATGCGTTGGGCTGGAAAGACGGAACTGAAGGGCGGCGTGTAGGTTTGTCCGGTGATTAGGCGCTCGCGATATTCGGGGCTGAGGTGGAGGGCGGCTGAGAGTAGGGGTTCGGTGGGATGTTGGAGATCGCAGTGGAGGATGCCCTGGGTGAATAGGATGTTGTCGGGCCTGAAGATGCGATCGTAACGCAGGCGGGCGGAGAGGTTCGCTCCAGCCAACAGGAACATGGCGGTTTCGCAGGTGGGTAAAAAACCGCCGTGGGAGTTGCCGGTGATGCCACCAAATTCGGTAAATCCGCGATCTAGGGATTGATTGCGGATAAAGAATGAGTCGAGCAGATGGGGTTTGAGGTGGGGGATAAAGCTAAGGATGAGTAGCAGTCGCTCGGCGGGTTGCAGCTCGAAGGTCCGGACAACTTCGGCGTAGGGGGCGTCTATCTCTTGGATGTCTGGCGGCGGGAGTACGTGGAGTAAGTCTTCTGTTGAAGGGTCTCCGTCAAAATGGAGTTTGAATCGTTGCTCTAAGACTGTGTTGAACCAGGTAATTTCACGACCGATACAGTCTGCATTGCGATCGAGTTGTGCTGAGTTCATGTTGCTACCCGGTTAGGTGAATGGGTAATTATTTCGCCCGCCGCTCGGTGAGGGTGCTCTCACTAAAACGAATGGTGAACTTGATAGGAAGATGCTTTTCGATTAGATGCGAATGAAATCCTCACGTCTGAGAACAAAGCCCAGCAATCGATATTGGAATTTATGACAGTCATTTCTTTCTTTGCCTTTGAAAGCGGCATTCTCTATTGCTATAAAAAATCAACCATTTTGTACTGCTGACGAAAGCATATAGGAACATTTT
>JBCBVA010000157.1:0-6760 GCA_039817825.1 Cyanobacteria bacterium J06642_12
CTTTTTATTCTTGGCAGTCATTCTCTGCCATTGCGCAACTGACTCTGAAGACGTGACCGTCTGGGTGGCGGACGTGCATCTCACGGACACCCCACGGCATATCTGTCGGTTGCCAAGTCACCTCAATGTTTTGTTCGAGGCAATGTCGGTAAACGGAATCGACATCCTCGACCCAAATCGACATCCATACACCTCGATCTGCGCGTTCTTCACCGCTTTCACCGAAGGTCGTTTTGTTTTCTCCTTTGCCACGCCCACCTTGGCCGTCTTGGCACAGAAAAATCTCGCACTCGCCAGATCCCACACTACCAAATGTGGGAGGCTCCCCCCAGTCCCAGCCTTTCTGCCATCCCAGTGTTTCAAACCACTCAAAACTCTGTTGCAGATTTGAGACATTCAGAATAGGGGTTATTGCTTTTGCAAACATGGCACCCACCTAACAGCTCTACTACCAAGACTCAGCGCGCAAAACTCGAATACCGCGATCGCCATGATGGACCAAACAGTGATAGCGCCAACGTCCGGTTAACGATCCCCATTCCGGCCCGGAAATCACCCCCGAGATGTTGTACAACCCTTCATCGATGGCAATCACCCACGGTTGACTGGTCAGCCTCAACGGATGTCGGAACCCCATACGATGTTCCAGCTCAGTCTCGCAGGCTCCCACCAGAGGATCGGTATTGTTCGTGGGCCGTCCGCCAGCGATCGCCTCTGCATACGCGGCCTCGCCACCCAATTGGATAGTAGCTAACTGGCGTCCGGCCCCAGACATCCTAATATGCAAGCGCTCGAATTCCGACAGTTCAGCATACGTCGCAATGAGAGACTCCCGATACTGAACGTATTTGGCTCGTTCCGCAGGGTTTTCCAACTGAGCAATCAGAAGAGCTAACTGTTCGATCGCCAGCTCGTAATCCCCTCCTTCCACCGATTCCTCAATCACAAATCGCATCTCTTCGACAGTTTGAGTCTCACTGGCTGTTGGGTGAGTTAGAAGTTCTTCAACGGTCTGGGCGCTAGCAGCAGGAGTCAAACGCGCCAATAGTAGCGCTGTACAAATTCCGATCTCGAGCCATCTGGAAGCAACGAACATGATGGGCATGTCAACGTTCATGTAAGAAGAGGAGCAACCACGTATCTTTTTAGCGCTGTAAAGCCCTCTATTCCATAACTTTGGTCAGTTAACTACCTCGGATTAATTTCAGTAGGCTAACTCCAGATTACGGAGAGATTTATAGTGCCAGACCCATCTGTAAAATTCCGTTATCAGATAGCGATTGTTCGTTCAACTATCCTTCTGGCAATGGCTGCAATCTCCGCATTTCTGGTAGCTTTCTCAGTTGTCGCTGCCCCAGCACAGCTCGGGACTGCATCGTGGTACGGAGAACAATTTCGGGGCCGACCTACCGCCAGTGGCGAGAGTTTCAACCCCGACGGCATGACCGCAGCCCACCCCTACCTACCCTTTGGAACCCGCGTGCGCGTCATTCATCAATACAGCGGAGCCACAGTGGACGTAGTGATTAACGATCGCATGGCCAGCCACAATCCACGAGCGATCGACCTTTCGCAGGCCGCTGCCGCCCAATTGGGAATTCTTCAGTCTGGGGTTGCTCCGGTGAGAGTAGAGGCTCTGGAGTAATCCGCCGGTACACTTGAAAATGCTTCGCATATACCTCCCTGCCTCTCCCTTACCTTCAAACAATGTCCAACTTCAGCATCCCCGAAACTCCCGATATCAATACCGAAGAGTTGATCTTCAAGCTGCGTCGAAAAATGGGGACGTGGCTGGAGTGGGGGGAAGCCTGTCAGCAACTGCAGAAAGCCAAAATTTCTCCGCAGGATATTTTCGAACAAACGGGGTTCGAGCCGATTCAACAGAATCAGATTATTGTTGCCGCTCAGGTGTTTCGCTCTGTAGAAGCGGGGGATGCATCAGCGGCTGCGATCGCGCATTTCACCACTCGCGGCAGCGACGTCTTGTACGAACTGAGAATCCTGTCTCAGCAGGAGCGTGCCAGTGCTGCCGAGCTAGCCTTCAACCACGGCATTGACCTGGAAGAAGCGCGGGAAGTGGCCAAGGCCATGAAGGATTACGGTCGCCTGAAAGCGTTACCGGAAGGCTACGGTCGCTCTCCCGGTGATGCAGTGGCCCATCAAAGTTGGCGACTGGCCCGCCAAAAAGAAGACTTGCAAGCGCGATCGCGCCTGATTGCTCGCGGTCTCAAATATGCCTCCAGCGACGCGGCTCGTCAGGCGCTGGAAAAATTACTAACTGACTTCACCGTTGTTAAGAGTCGTCCGGCCCCTCGCCTGCCACTGTTCCGGCTGGATTCTGAAGAGGAAATGCCGGTAATTTTGCCGGTAATAGGGCAGATGCCTTTGACAAAAGCAGACCTGCAAACAGCGCCAGTAAGCGAACCAGAGGGTGTGTTCGGTGTGGTCAAGTTTAGCGGTGCCGGGGCGTGGGTAACGATGCCCGGTTGGCAAGTGTTGAGGAAAGCGGAGGATGCGGTTGCATTACTGGCGAGCGGACAGGACTTAGCGGATTATGCCGATAGCAGTGGCACTCCGTTGACAGGGGAGCTGTTGATCGTGTGCGATCGCGACAATCGCGAGTGGCGAGATGATGCTTATTTCCTGGCCGAGATTGACGGAGCGCTAAAGGTGATGTGGTGGGATACGCAGCCGGAGGAGCAGGTGCTGGGGCGGGTGCTGGTGGTGCTGCGACCCAAAGTTGTGCTGGATGAGGAGTTGAGTAAGGATCCTTGGCAGTTGGATGAGTAAGGGGGGGATTTGTTACTGGTCATTGGTCATTAGTCATTAGTCACTGGTTGCGCCTGCTGGTCAGACTGCCCTGTCGATCTTGCTTTGTCGTCTCAAAGGACTAAGGACTAAAAACCAAAACCATCATCTCTCTCCACACCAAGGACGAAGGACCAATGACAAGTGACGAAGGACGAAGGCAAGGACCAAACACCCTCCTTGCTACGCTCGTCGTTCCTTCACCAACGTCGTACTTTCCCAATTCCCCGACTTGTCATAACTACGAATCATCCGCTGTCTTAGATTGGTAGAGATCAGCCAGCCTAGTTCGGCGACAAAGGGATGGCCAGTGGGGATTTTTAGGGGGCAATTAGAGGAGGCTCCACCGGGCAGTAATAGCATCTGCATAGGAACGGGGCTGTTGTTGAACTGCAGCACAGCGCCGTTGATAGTAGCGCTGGACGAGAGAGTTCGATCGCCGAACGACAACTGTTGAATTAGCTGGTTTCCTGAAATGTCGACCTGCAGCCGGGTGCTGTATCGAGAGGGCTCTGGGACGCGCACCGACCAGGAAATAGCTTCTCCCGCCCACACTCCCACAAGTTCTTGAGGGGTTAGGGGCGGACCCTGTTCTGGTGAATTGGGGAGTGCTTCGTGATTTGATAGTGATTCGTGAATGAGCACCACCTTTTCTAGCTCTCCGGCCTTGTAAACCTGAACAGCTCGAAGGCGGCTGGGGGGATGAATCAGACCCTGCTCGAAGCCTGCGTTCGAGAGGCCATGCACCCACTTGTCACCGCGCGAGAATTCACCATTCTCAAAACAGAGCATGTCCCCCGGTACGGAGCCGAACGTCCAGGTGACGTTGCGCTCGCGATCGGTGAGGTAATCAACCGCAATCTGCACGCTTTGGCCATCTGCTGGGGTGACAGTCACCATCGTCGGCAACTCGTCAATCAGGCTGCCATCCGGGGCGTATTTCACAAAGGATCCGTGCCATTCCCCCAGATTTTTTTGGAAAAAGTCCCATTGGCGATCGCAATAGTTGGCAGTTGGTGTGAGGGTCATAATGCGGTCTTTGCTCAATTCCAGATGCGTTAATCATCCCGGTTGGGACGCAAATTTAGTGTCTTGTCAGGCTTACTTTTTTGGGATGCTATCTTTGCGCAAAGACTCTGCAGTAAGCCTTCGATCGAGTATCAATCCCTATGCTTATGCTGGACAGAGCACGAGCCTTACGAATCCGGCTCAAATAACTTCTCTCCTACCCGATTCCAGGTGGTGAAGTGGGTCGTTAGATTAAACGATGTCCACCACACCAACATGACAAACTCGCGATCGCTCCACGCCTCGTCCGTCGCCGCCTCCTCCAGCTTTTGCTGAATTTGTCGCAAGTGAGCTGGCGGCGACCAATGCATAAGCTTGTAACATTCTGTAAACATTGGTCTAATTCTAACGGTCAATTCCCGTTTGCTTCACTCGAATCTCTGCGATCTACTCTCCGGACTTCTGGGCGGTAAGGGTGACATAGATCCCGCTAGTGGTGAGATTCAGGCGATCGCTGGAGAATCCAGCCTCGGTTGCAATGCGCCTGATTTCATCCGGTGTAAAAAAGCGGAAGATCAGCGACGGCAGTGGTTTTAAAAAAGTTGTCAGATACAACTTTCCATGTGGCTTCAACGCCGCATGAATGTGCTTGACAGTGGCTTCGGCATTGGGCCAACAATGCATCGCAGCACCGGAGTACACCGCGTCGATGGAATTGGACTGTAGAGGCAATGACGTGGCATCGGCTCGCACCAGTGCAAGCCGTTCGGGGTCGATGCCCTTGTCTTGGCAGCGAGCTTGCAGTTCCTCCAACATTTCTGCGGAGTAGTCGATCGCAATGACGTTTACCGATGTGTCGCGCAGCAATCGACGGGTGACGATGCCGGTACCGCAACTGAGATCGAGGGCTATAGCTGAATTACCATTGCCGTCACTATCCGAGAACCACTCCACTACGCGATCTCCCTCCCGTTCGATCCCTGACTGGCGAAGCCCCATCGCCCAGAATGTTGGCAACAACCGCTCGTAGGCGAACGCGATCGCTTGAGTTTGAAATAGACGGGTACGAAGCGGCTGAGACGTCGGGGTTCCTGCCACTGACTCTGGGGTCAAATCGAGAATGGGATAGATTTGAGTTGAGCGGAACGATGCCTTGAGAGTCGTTGCACAGCGATCGCCACACTGGGAGCAGTTGGAGGGAAGTTGCTCCATAGCCACGTGACAAATGGGACAGCGAAGTATCCGATCGAGGGCCAGCATGCGCAAGATACAGCTATGAGACGCAGTGTTTACTGATAGTAGGCTTGTCCAATCGCATTCCTTACGGATTACGTGTTCTACTATTTCTTAGGTTAACTACTCTTTATTCGCCTTCAGAATCTTTACGATTCATCCGTGCAGGATTATTTTCGACAGAAGCGAACTTTTGCTTATAGAAGGTAATCGGTGGGGGCATGCGAGCGGCATGTGGTGTATCTAGAGCGTGATTGAGGTTTGGTGGAATGACTCTGGATAGCGATCGCATTGTTCATTTGGAGGCTGAGCTGCGCTCACCCGCCATCAATATCCGCAAAGAAGCCCTCGATGAGCTGGCTGAAGCCCCGCCGGAAATTGCGTTACCGATTTTGCAGCGGCTGGCTACTGAGCCTGATTTTGCCCTGCGCCGCCTGGCTGTTATGGGGTTTGGCAATCATCCTACACAAGCTTCGTTTGAGGCATTGCAAGCCATCTTGGAAGACGAGCACGATGCCAATGTGCTGGCAGAGGCGGCAAATTCGATTTTTGAGTTTGGCGATCCGGCGATATCGATTTTGCAGGATGTGTATCGGCGGCACGACCACTGGCTGGTGCGACAAACTGTGCTGGCGCTGTTTACGGAAGGTAACCGACCCAGCGTGCTGCTGTCTGCTGCCGTTGAGGCGATTGGAAACGATAATCCCATGCTGAAAGAAACAGGGATTTTGGCCTTAGCACAGTTGGCGGACTCGGATGAAAGCCAAGCTGCATTCGAAACATTGGAGCGGATGGCACGGGATAACCGCTGGCGCAATCGATGGCGTGCGGCGATCGCCCTGAAGCTATTTGATACGCCTGATGCCAAACAGCTACTGGCCAAGCTAAAGCAAGACGAACATTTCCGAGTGGTGGCGGCGGCGCTCGATTCCGATCTGGATTAGAGATGGATTTGGGTTAGGGACAGGTCAAGGTTGACTGCAGAGTAATTGCTGCGAGATAGAATCCTGGAACGTAACTCTGACACAGGACTAGATGCAAGCGCTGGATGATGTGAATTGGGTTGGATGGGTGCCTCGCGAGGTAGCCACTTTGGTGTTTGTCATTCGACAGGGGGAGATCCTACTCATTCGCAAGCTGCGTGGGTTGGGGGCAGGCAAAATTAATGGACCGGGGGGACGTTTGGAGCCCGGAGAGTCGCTGTTGGATTGTGCGGTGCGGGAGGTGCAGGAAGAACTGAGGGTGACTCCCACCGGATTGGAGTATGGCGGAGAGATTCGTTTCCAGTTTGTCGATGGGTATTCCCTCCACGTCCACTGCTACCGGGCGACTGATATTGTTGGCCAGCCGCAGGCGACGGATGAAGCCATTCCGCTGTGGAGTGCGTTGGGAGATATTCCATACGACGACATGTGGGATGACGATCGCATCTGGCTACCGCAGTTAATCGCCAAACAACTGTTTTCAGGCCAATTTTTGTTTGAGGGCGATCGGCTATTGGATTATGCCTTGGAGGTACGTCAGTTCGACGAAGCGACTGCAGCGGAATAATTCTGTCTCAGCGCAACGAAGCAATTTTGGGGTTGTGCCGTTTATTTCAGGAACATGAGTCTCGACAAAATATATAGGATTTTTTGGGCACCCGAATTCAGCCCAGTTACACGCTACGGACAATTACGTTTGCTCGAATATCGGTATTCCTACTGTAAAA
>JBCBVA010000158.1:0-6680 GCA_039817825.1 Cyanobacteria bacterium J06642_12
AGTGCTGGTGACTACGCTGCTGCTCAATTTGACGGTGGTATTGCTCAAAGGCTGGGTGGGCTGGTGGACGGGCTCCCTCAGCCTGATGGCCGATGCCCTGCATAGCGTGACTGACAGTGCGAATAACGTGTTGGGCCTGGTGATCAATCAGTTGGCCTCTCCCCAACCTGATCGCGATCATCCCTATGGACACCAGAAGTTTGAGGCGGTGGGAGCACTGGGAATTGCCGCATTTCTGGGCATTGCCTGCTTTGAAATTCTCAAAGGGGCCGTAGAGCGGTTGATCTTTGGCGGTGAGCCGGTGGAAATGAGCGCGATCGTGTGTAGTTTATCTTACATCTCTTCGTTACCATGGGGCCTAGACCGCTGTGACAAATAGCTCCCAATCAAAATGGCAATAAAAACAGAGGAATACATCTGCCCTATGATGGCCTCTAGGTTTGTCAGTACCTGGGCAACCTCGCTCAGGGGAACAATATCGCCATACCCCAGGGTGGTCAGGGTGGTAAAACTAAAGTGAATTGTCCTGAGGTAAGAGCCTATCTGGACCAGTGGTTGGGAGAAGGCATTAGCATCCAGGGTATTGACAATGCCGTATAGCAAGGCCCAGATAAACCCAATCAGCAGGTAAACACTGATTCCACCTCTCACGATATCGATGGTAACCTCGGGAGCGGTAAAGATATCTCGGCCAATCCAGTAGGCGGCCCCTGTTAGGTAGAGGGCAAAAATAGTTTGGGAGATCAGCCTCAGGGGCTGATTTAGGTAACTGATCCAGCCAAGGCTAGACATTACCCCGAAGCAAAAGGCAATGATTGCGATCGCACCATACACCATCATCAAGCGTCTGGGCAGTGCAAAGCTTTTGATAACAATGATGATGGTATACAGCAGTAGCGAAATAGAGAAAATATTACCGATCCCATCCCGCAAAAATGGAGAAACGACAAATGTAAAGATCAGAACGATCAGCAGCTGTCGGTATTTTTGATCTTTGGATTTAAGCAAAGGTCTCATCGGCGGCATTTCAGATGTAATGCCCCGATATTAATTGAGGATATGCTCCAATAAATTGTAGTTTTTATATCCTGCAGTTGGCCATGAGAACATACCCATGGAGAGTTTACATCAAGCCCAACCCAGGATCTCCAGGAAACTCCGCCCAAAACTGAGGAGCGGCGATTGACTCCAGGAAACCGCTCAGCCAGACCACTTTTGAAAAGGACAATCAGGGGCGAGGTGTTGATGACGACATTGAGGGCAGGGTCAGACAATGTCGGCTAGCTCCTCGGCAAGGTCTTCGGCAGTGTACTGAAAGACTGAGACCTGATAGTGGGCCAGGGTGTTGATAAAGGCTGCTCGGCTGAGGCCAGCGACCTCGGCGGCTTTTCCTTGGGAAATTTCACCCAGTTCGTACCACTTGACAGCGGCAGCGATGCGCATTGCTTGCACAAACTCCTTGGGGGCTTTGCGTAGGGCAGAGAAGATGGTGTCGGGCAGTTGGATTTGGATGGTTTGCATAGGTACAAGAGGTTAGTTTGTGCTTCAGTGGCGGTTGCTTCTAGGGTAATGTCTAAATTTGAGGTGGCTTTCGTTTTCGGTTTTTACTTTCTTATCGTGTAAACCCTGGGCTACTTCCTCAACGTAGCGCTGGTGGTTGAGTTCTAGCAGGCGATCGCACTTTTATACAACCTGTGGCGCAGTGGATGATGGTGAATGTAATTGCAACGACGCCCCAAAATGAGTGTTTCTAGTTGACGGATTGATGCGTCGCGTCGCATTGCTTCATCTAAATCGGATCTCTAACGCCGAGTTAAGCTGTAGCGCTGTTCTGGCGCAGGACTTGTACGAGCAAGGTCCGTGACAGGTTGCCACGTCAGCTTCAAAGTCAGGTTAGATCGTATGCGCCGTAACCTATTAGATTGCTGATTTGAGTGCGTAATCGTCTGCTGTCGGCCAATAGCGGACGTAAACTCAGTCTCTCACTTATCGGCATGATCAATCGGTTTTGAGCGCCCAGTCGAAGGCTTTCTTGACGGTGCGGTGGGCATCTTCGGTGATGCAAATGCCGTGCGCGATCGCTACGCGGTCGAAGTCCCAACGAAGGAGCGCCTCCGCGCTGGCTCGGGCCGCATCGAGATCACCGAAGGTACTCCTCAGATCCTTGGCGGTTCCGCCCGACGGGCCAAGGACGCCCACAGTGCGTTTGACGAAACGCCAGAACCAGGATTCGCCATCCGGATCGTGGCGCTGGATGAGATCGGTGAGGATCAACGTCCCCGAACGCCCGTGGTAGAAGACGACCTCGTCGAAAAAGCTGCTTCCACCGAAGCAGAGGGTGTTGATCTGGCCGCCCCACGCCTGCGGAGTATCCGTCCCGATGACGTGGCAGACGGGAGCGTCCGGGTGCCGCTCGCGGAAGCGGGGAGAAACCCAGACATCAGCCGATGGGTATTGCTCCTTCCACGGGCCGACTCCAAGGCTGTGAATCTTATTCGGCGCGACGATGAACTTCACAGCACCGAGCGCTTCGACTGCCGCTTGTACCTCTGGGGTGGGCTCAAGCGGCGAATGAATCCAAAGATTCCCGGGCTCGAGTTCGACGATGGTCATGCGCGTTGCAAACGGGATCGTCATCATCCGCACCCGTGGCCCGTTGCAAATCCAGATTCGGTCTCCGAATGGTTGGAGTAGGCTCATGCTGCACCTCGCGAGGCGCGTTCGAAAGCAAGCAAGATCCGGAATTCGATGCTCGTTCGTCGCCCCGCAAGCTCCTGGGGAGAGTTGGGGGCCGTGAAGGCGGCGTGGGGGCAGGACCAGTGATGTTCGCCCGGCAGTTCGTCGAAGGTTTTGAACAACAATGACTCGGAGGGACGCAGGAACGGAAACCAGTACCAGCGGTGGTCTTCGTTGGGCCGGTAGTAACCGACCTCACCGTCTCGGTCGGGGTAGTGAACCGTAACAGGGATAAAGTCCTCGTCGCGAACGGAGGTGATGTCTACGAAGGCCAGAGGCGTGGAGTGCACAACCCCGGCTACCGATTGCCAGAGATTCGCCACGACGACGCGGGAGCCTGCCCATCGTTCAGCATTGGCGTGTGGGAGTAACTCCCAGAGTCTACGAACGCCTGCTCCGCGTCCGTAATCCGCGTGGACAATGCGAATCGGGGGACGTCGCCCCGGAGTGTGCTCCGTATGCCGCACCGTATGATCGAATACCCAGGCGAAGGAAGCTCCGAGGTGTTCCTTGAGCGCCGCTTCGATCGCGCCATAGGTCACTCTTGCTTCGCTGTCGCTAGGCGGTTGGGCAAACACCGTCGGTGCGGCAATGAGCTCGAAGCCCTCGCGATCGAAGCTAGGGGCGGGATGCCGATGACGGCCATTGCGCATGGTGACCCGGTGCGTCACCGTCGCGGAAACGTCGAGGTAGGCGTCGGTTTCGCGGGGGACGTCCTCGGCGGCGTAGGTGACCTCTGCCTCGCACTCCGAAGGTGGGCGTTGTTGGAGGGCGTCGCGCGCAAGTGCGGCAAGCGACGCGCTAGATAGGAGATCCTCAACTGCACCATCGGCGTCAGTATGCGAAGCCAGACAGCGGTCCACGTGGACGAGTGCTCCTACGACAGCTTCGGCGAGAATCAGCACGGGCAGGTCTGTCCTCACAGCCCCGAGCTGCCGCCCGTCGCGCAACCACGTACTGATCGCAGCTCGGGCGCGGTCAAGTAGGCGTTGAAGCGATGCAGAGTCCCCGCCGCGGCGATAGAGATCCCGTACGAGCGCAGCAGCGCACAGATCTTGGCGGCTGAACTCGAACGCGAAGTTCAGTCCCGATTCGAGCGAGGTCCAATACGACTCGGCCGAGCTCGCCTGTGGGACGGACTCGAGGGGCGCAAGGAGGGGCTGGAGGGTCCGGTCCAGTACTCGAGTGTAGAGATCCTCTTTGTTGTCGAAGTAATAGAAGATCTTAGCTTTGCTGACACCTGCGGCCGAAGCAACTTTCTGGATGGAGGTCGCCTCGAAGCCATTCACTGCAAACTCGGCGGTGGCGGCCTCCAGCAACATATCCCGTTGGTGTTCGGACGAGGGCACCGCTTGTCCTCTCTGACTCATGTTTTGTCCTCTCTGACTCATGTTTCCAACACAACCTAGCAATAATTTGACCGATGGTCAAATCAATGGTCAAATTATTGGTCAACTTGTCCAAAGGCTCGAGCCCGGAAGCTGTGCGGAGTCAGCAAGCCAAGGCATCGTCGAGCTCGGGAGGCGCCCGCGACTATGGAATATCCAGCATCCTGCGCGAGGGCATCAAATTTTGGCTGAACCGGCCACGGCAAACGCTACCCAACGCAAGCATCGGGATATCGCTAAGCGGCAGCAAGTTGACGATCTGGTAGATGGCCTTGCTGATGTGGCACTGGCCTATCTGGAGATAAATCGATGTGCACTGCATGTCGCGCTGCGACGTTGTGAACTCACCCAGAGGGGAGCTAATTTGTTCAAGTCCGGGTGGGACAATAAGGGAGCAACTTTGGATGTAACGCCAGTAATGTCCGTTTTGGGTCGAAAGCGGACAGTCGAAGCATTGTGTCTCGATGCACTCTAACGATTGTTTTAGTCGGCTTTACCCACTTTTTTTCTGCATAACTTGCCCAAAAGAGATGCGTTTGAGCTGCACTGTCTAAAGTTTCAATCTAAAAATCGTAGGGTGACGCGATCGCAATTTTGATCAACTGCATCATGGGATGGCAGACCAGCTCCAATCTGGCTCAGGGCTGCCATGGCAAAGGCCGTGGCCAAAGTAGCGCAGTCCGCCCAGGATTTGCCATGGGAGAGGCCCGCAACCAACCCAGCAACCAAGGCATCCCCCGCACCGACGGTGCTTTTCACTTCGATCCGAGGGGGTTGGGCCTGGATTGTGGTTTGCTCGTTGATAAATAAGGCTCCCTCTCCGCCCATTGACACCACCACATGGCAAATTCCGAAGTTGACCAGTTGCCGGGCTGCCTTAACAATGTTGGCTTCGGTATCCAACGGTTGATCCATTAACTCGCGCAGTTCTGCAAGGTTGGGCTTAATCAAGTAAGGTTGGGCCGACAGGGCGTGGCGCAGGGCCGCGCCGCTGGTGTCAATCACCACCGGGATATCTCGATCCTTAAGGGGCTCAATTAGATCGTGATAGATCGTCGTGGGCAGCCCCACCGGGACACTACCTGAGAAGATAAACCACTGGTGAGACTGGGCTAAGGACGCGATCGCGCTTTCCAACTTATTCAAATCTCCGGGATGTTCTTCTTGTCCTGGAAAGTTAATGTCGGTCACTTGACCTTGGACGTCATCGACAATTTTGACGTTGACCCGCGTTTTGCCAGGAATGCGAATAAAGCGATCGTCAATTTGCTTCTGATAAAACAGCTTTTCAAACAGGTCAGGATTGTCCTGGCCTAGAAATCCGGTAGCGCTGACTTGACATCCGTAGTCTGCCAAAAAGGCGGCAACATTTACCCCCTTGCCGCCCGCATCAGCTTGCTCCCAACTGATGCGGTTAACTGCATTGGGTTGAAAATTAGCAATCGCCACGGTTTGGTCAATGGCAGGATTTAGGGTGACCGTCGCAATGCGCGTCGGGATCATTGGTGACACATCTCCTCAGCCGCGCGGCAACCCAAGGCTTTTTGAGCTAGGTGCTGAACGACTGGCTTCGCAGTTTGGTAGTTACCGTTTGGATTCCCCCCCCACCCCAGCCAGCATTTGGGTCATCGAAATCCCAATAAAGCTGCCCCGCTTGATGAATTGCCTCATCCTTATTTTGAACCGAAGCTTGAGGCCGAATGTTGGTTGAGCATATGACTTAACATGGCAATTATGGGTTGCCGTAATCGAGAAATGAGCGATTTTTAGGCCCCTTATTTCTAGTCAATAAGTCACCGAGTAAATAAGTCACGGGTTTTGCCGGGGTTGAGGGATTGAGGTCAAGGCATTGGAGGCTTGAATCGGAATGGACTATATTCTCTGGCTAGAACAGCTTAATAACCGAGATATCGAGCGCGTTGGGGGTAAAAATGCTTCCCTGGGTGAATTAATTAGCACCCTCAAATCGCAGGGTGTTCAAGTGCCCGGTGGGTTCGCTATCACCTCAGATGCTTATCGCACTTTTGTAAAGTTCAACCAACTTACCGACGCCATCCAATGCCAACTTGATGCCTTCAATCACGGCAAACAACGCTTGGCTGATACGGGCAAAGCGATCCGCCGCTTGTTTCTGACGGCCTCCTTCCCTGAAGAGCTTGAAGCCGCCATCCGCCAAGCCTATCGCGACCTTAGCCAACGCTATGGCGTCACCGAAGCCGATACTGCCGTGCGCAGCAGCGCCACCGCCGAAGACCTGCCTGACGCCAGCTTTGCTGGACAGCAAGAAACTTTTTTGAATATTAGCGGCGAAACGGAGCTCTTAGATGCCTGCCGTAAGTGCTACGCCTCTTTGTTTACTAATCGGGCCATTAGTTACCGGGAAGAAAAGCAGTTCGACCACATGACAGTGGCTTTATCCATCGGGGTGCAAAAAATGGTGCGCTCGGATAAAGCCTGTGCTGGCGTTATGTTTTCGATTGATACTGAGTCGGGCTTCCCAGATGCGGTGCTGTTAACCGGGGCTTGGGGGTTGGGAGAAACGGTGGTGCAGGGCAG
>JBCBVA010000159.1:0-6433 GCA_039817825.1 Cyanobacteria bacterium J06642_12
TCGGGACAGGGCTTATTCACTCAATCAATGGAGCATTTGAGTCAGTAGAGTGCACACAGTGCGGTTTTCCTCCCGAGGTGCAAGAGCGACTAGGTACAGAAACTGGTCTCCAAGAGGAGGCGGTTCTCTCCTATTAGCGGTGTCCAACAGGCAAAGGTACTTCGTCGAACAGAACTAAACAATGAAAAAATTCGTCCAGACCGGTCGTATATCGTTTCTCGAGTTTTCTGGTCCTCGGCCCAAGCTCTTGACCTCGCTCTTCGATCAAATGGGATTCACCAAGCTTGGACAGCATCCCGACAAGCTCATATCTCTCTACGGACAAGGCAACATTCGATTCATCTGCAATCCAAGCAATGGTGGCAATGCGGAACGATTTCGTAGGGAGCATGGTAGAGGCGTCTCTGCCATTGCTTTTACGGTCGAAAATTCGCGGGACGCACTTCGGACCGCAGTAGAATTGGGCGCCAAGCCGGCCGACATCACCGATTATGACATTCCAGCCATTCAAGGAATTGGCAATTTATTGATTTACCTGGTTGACGAAGACCACGAACGACGTCTATTCGCATCCTTGGGAGATCGGACGACATCGTGTTTGGAGCCCTTCGGTCTTTGCGACATCGATCACGTAACGCACAACTTGAGGGTCGGTGGAATCCAACGGTGGCGCTCCTTTTACAAGGCCGTATTCGGATTTAGTAGCGTAAGGAGCTTCAACATTACCGGACAACTAACCGGCTTGGTGAGCGAAGTTGTGGCCAGTCCGAACGGCAACATCACGATTCCTCTCAACGAATCTAAAGACGATAAATCTCAGATTGCTGAATTCATCAACGAATACAACGGAGAGGGCGTACAGCACGTGGCCCTGTTGAGTCGGAACATCTATCAGTCGGTCGAGCTGCTGGCAAGCAATGGCATTTCGTTCCAAGACACCCCAGATACCTACTACGAGATGGTAGACGAACGTATTCCCCATCATGGAGAAGATGTGTCTCAATTGCGCGAGTCCAGAATCCTGATTGACTCCGAGCCGGAATATGGGGAAGGTACCCTGCTGCAGATTTTTACCAAGGAAAGCATCGGTCCAATCTTTTTTGAATACATCCAACGGAAGGGAAATAGAGGGTTCGGCAATGGCAACTTCCAAGCCTTGTTTGAATCGATTGAACGGGATCAACAACTTCGGGGGGTGATCTGAGTTGAGTGGAGCTGCAGAGCAATCAATCCAGGGAGAGAGTATAGCTCAGGACAAACGCTTGAAGAAACACTTCCCTCACCAGGAACTGCCCCACCGCGCGATCGAGCGTACTGCCAAACGATACCCCGATCGCGTCGCAGCGACGTTTGGCGATCTACACATTACTTTCGGTGAGCTGAACTCAACAGCGAATCGAGTCGCCCATTGGTTTGTCCAACAGGAGCTCGGGGCTGGAGATACGGTTGCAGTCTGTGTTAGACCGGGCATTGACATCGCTGTCATCTTGCTCGCCATTCAAAAAGCAGGGTTGACTTACGTCCCCATCGATCCCGACTATCCCGAAACGCGTGTCAGGACAATCATCGAAGATGCCCAGACCAAACTGACGGTGTCTCAAGCCGAAATCGTTGCTCGACTGGGTCAGGTCTTCATCCATCCGATCGCCTACCAAGAGCTCTTATCGCTAGCACGTCCGATGTCCGCTAAGGATTTGGACAAGCAGGCAGCACCATCGGACCCGGCCTACGTGTTCTATACCTCCGGCACCACAGGCATCCCCAAAGGCATTGCCATTGACTATCGGGGATTGTCCTATTACGTGTTCGCGGCGATCGAGCGATTCGGTTTCACAGCTGACGACACGATTCTCAGCATTGCACGGTACTCATTCAGCATCAGTCTGTTCGAACTGGTGAGTTGTATAGCAGCAGGCGGAAAGGCGATTCTGCTCTCAAGAGAGTGCGTGTTGGACTACGTCCGGCTCGCAGGCGCCATGCAAGCGGCGACAGTCGCTCATATTGGACCGAGTCTGTGGAATGGATTGCTCTCGCATATCGAGTCACACTACGACTCGTTCGCTCCTTTTGCCCAACTCCGCCACGTGTCGTCGGGCGGCGACTACGTTCCGGCAGAGCTTCTTCACCGGCTGACGAAAGTCTTTTCCCAAGCCGAGGTTTACGTAATCTATGGCAGCTCGGAAATTGCCTGTATGGGGTTTAACTACCGCTTCTTTGCAGGGCAAGGGTTGGACGATCGCACCTTTATCGGAGTCCCGTTTGATGGAGTTGATGTAGAGCTACTAGACGCAGATGGTGTCTCAGTTAAACCTGGAGACGTAGGTGAGATTTGCGTGCACGGCCCAGGGGTCACCAGTGGCTATCTGAATCGGCCAGAACTCAACGATCGCGCGTTTGTTGAGCGGGGCGGTAAGCGATTTTTCCGAACCGGCGATCTCGGCCGACTGCATTCATCGGGAAATATGGAGTTTCTGGGTCGGAAGGATTTCCAGATCAAGATTCGCGGTCAGCGGATCGAAATCCTGGAAGTGGAGAGTACACTGCGACGCGCACCGGGTATTCGCAATGCCATTGTTGGGACAGCTACAGTTGATGCCTTCAATACGCGACTGATTGCATACGTCACCCTCAAGGCCCAGGCGACATTCCAGCCCGATCGCGTTAGGGCATACCTTGGTGAACACCTGCCGGACTACATGCAGCCGTCTGGTTGGGTGGTACTGGAGGAGATGCCCCTCAACGAGAATCTCAAAATTGACCGCAGTGCCTTACCGGCTCCAACCTCCGATAATCTGAGGAATTTTGCACCGTACGAGCCACCTAGGACGGTAACCGAACAGGCACTGGTGGACATTTGGGAAGACGTGTTGGAATTGCCGCAAGTTGGAATTCACGACGACTTTATGAACCTAGGCGGTGATTCACTGATTGCCATGAGCGTTTGCTTGCTAGCCTCAGAGCGCGGTCTTAATCTATCCCCGTTCCAAATCGAAGCCGCGCCGACGATCGCCTCCCTCGCAATCCTGCTGGATGAGCAGGCTGCCGAGCCTCGCGGCGCTAGTGATACTGATTCTGGGCCTCTAGCCGACTTCCCTCCGTTTATCGCGAGATTCTTCTTGGAGAGAGGAAAGCTGCCACAACGCTGGAATATTTCTCGCTTGCTAACGGCCAGACAGCGGATGTCGTTCGACTTGCTGAAGGCTGCGCTGGAACAGTTGGCTCGCAAGCACGATGCGTTGCGGCTGCGGTTTGAGCATGGTGCGGATGGATGGGTTGCTAGCGTTCAGGACACCTGTGACGAGACCGTGCTGTGCCGTGCGATCGATCTGTCAGATATATCGGATGAAGACAGAGAGCGCGCGATCCGTGAAGCACTCACAGCGACCCAGAAGCTTGTGAGCCTTTCTGACAGCCCGGTCATTGGTATGGCACTCATTGAGCAAGGGTCGGAGCTGCCTCAAAAACTCTATTTTGTCGTGAACCACTTCGTGATGGATGTGGTCTCGTGGCGGAATTTCTGGTTGGAGCTTGACCTGGCGTACAGGAAGTTAGAGCGCGGCGACTCCGATTTCCTGGCAGAGGCTCCTGCCTCCTTCAGTGCGTGGACACGTTCGTTAAGGTCGCATGCTGATTCGGAAGACGTTGTCGGTGCGGTTCAGCATTGGTGCCAGCAAGATTGGTCAAAGATCAGTGCATTACCGAAGGACTTTTCCGGCGATCCCAAGGTCAACGTCAATTGTTCAGCTAGGGTGGCATTTGCAAGCCTCTCGGCAGACGAAACCAACACGTTGCTGCGGCGTACCTCCAATGGATTGGAGACTGAACGGGTCCTGATGGCTGGATTCTCTGCGGCAGTGGCCAGATGGCAAGGTAGCTCCTATGCTTACTTCGATCGCCTGGTTCACGGACGAGATGTGGCTCCTCCCGAAATAGACCTGTCTCGGACGCTTGGGTGCATTATTAGCTACGCGCCGATCCTGCTCCACGTCGATCCTGCAGCATCGCGTGACGAGCAACTGCGTAGCGTTTCCGACCAGATCGATGAAGTGGGGAACTCGGCTGGGGCTGGAGTTGAGCTCTATAGATATCTCGGTAGCAATGAGGGGATGAAGCAGCGTTTGAAGGCGCTTCCTCGGGCCGAGATTTTGTTTAACTACAGAGGACGGGTTGACGACGTCATTGAACGCAGCAGTTTATTCTCTGAAACGGAAGAGGTTGGTGGTTTCGACCACGATCCGGATGGAATTCGGTTGTACCCATTTTCGGTGGCGATCGACGTCGTTCAAGGCAAGCTAGAAGTCAAGCTGGTATACAGCCAAAACATGCATTCGGCAGAGACGGCGCAACGTTTGTGTGATGAGTTCGTTGAGTTTCTGCGCGGCGTCGTGACAAGCCCGAGCTAATACATAAATCGGAGCTGCCTAACATCAAATTATGGTTCCATCCTAGAACGCAGATTTTTCCGATTTTTTGCTGTAGGGACTGCTGGATTGTATCGGCGTCTGCTTTTTGCTGAGAGAGCAGCAGATCGGTTTGAAGTTGGCGAACGATTTCTGCCAAAGCTTTGACTTCCTGGCGCAGCTCGCGAATTTCTGCAGTATTCCATTCGGTTTGTTGTTTGAGTGCAAGAAGCCGGGTGGCGTATCCCAGAAGCTTAGCCAGCATGGGCAGTGGATGCTTTAAGGTCGTTCAGGATCGCTCGGGTTTCGGTTCTTAGGCGATCGATATCGGTTTGGGTGGCTTGAATACGGCGATCTGCAGCGTCGATTTCGAGGAAGATTTCGCCGATTTGGCGTTCTAAATCGTCGTATGGCGGACTCATTTACTGGCCTCTGCCTGGTTTGCAGTCAGAGAAGCCTAGGGCTTCGCTGTCGAGATAACTGGCGATCGCCATTTCTACGACCGCTTCAATGGGGTAGTCCATTTCTGTTGCATGGGCAATTAGCGCTTGGCGAATTCGTTCCGGTAAGTGACTGAGGATTGCCACGGTTGCGGCGGGTGATAGAGACTCTTGGGAATTCATGGACTCTGCCATTCATCAAGCTGCCACCAGTATGGCAAACAGGTGTTTCAGTTCGGGGTGTGAATAATCGAGGTATCGGATGAGATCGCTCGGGAGGAGACTGTGAGACTACCTGAAATGAAGTGGATTGGGATGATGTTCGCAGTTGTCCTAGCCGTGTTGATGGGATGGGGGCGACCAGCGATCGCAGAAACGGTTCCTGAACTGGAAGTTTTCAAGGTTGATCGGGTGGTAATGGATAGAGATTTCTTCCCGATGGAGGAGGGGACGCTGTGGAGCGAGAGACCTCTGGCTCAAATCGAGATTGCGGCTGTAGATGTGGACAACCGGGACGATAGAGCAAACGGCTCGGCTGTGGAAAGGTTGTTTTGGGAATATGACGGGAGATTTTGGTTGGTGGGTAGTGAAGGGGTGACTCTCGATGCGCGGTTTGTGGAGCAGGAGATGCTCTGCGGCTTAGTTTGCGACGAGGAAGGGTTGTCTTGTCGAGATACGGGGTTGATGGATTGGCAGGGGGAGGAGATTGGGGAGCCGCTGTTGGTAGTTGCGGGGTTGTCGGGGGAGGTGACGGATTACGTGTCCTTTTTGGATATTGAGGCGACAGAAGAGATTCCCGAGTTGAATGGGGGGCCGTTTCCGTTGCTGTTGCCTGCGGAGGTGACGATGAGAATGACGACCGAGGCGGATGGCGTGCGGTTGGGGTTTCAGCACTTAGACGATGTGGGTGAGCTGGAGCTTCACCGATGTTCTTCTTGGACAGAGTATGGGGAGTCGGGATTGGGGAGTTTGAGGTGTCAGCTAGAGTCGGTTTTGTTTGCAGGGGGTGAGCCGTTGTTGTTGAGTTCTTTTTGGGACAGACCGGCGACGGCGAAGGTGGTGAATGGGTTTTCGGTTGAGGGGCAGCGGTATTACACAACGGTGTTGGAGTTGAAGGGGTATACCGCTTATGGACTGTTGTTTGAGACGAAAGAGGGGTGGCAGGTGAAGTTGCAAACTCCAGATTGGCCGTTGCCGTGTTGATTGGAATGGAAGAATGGGCGATCGGGGGGAGCCTTTTGAGAGACAGAGATTAGTTTAAGGCTATTGATGGATATTAAAGAGCGGCGTCTGAAGGGTTTATGGAGATGGCAGATAGCGATCAGGGATTTTTGAGGGCCGAAATAAGAATTCAAAATGCTCTCAAGAATAAGTCGCAGTTTCTGGACTTGAGCGACTTGCAGCTTAGAAAAATACCAGATTCCTTGGAAAAGTTAAGTTCTTCAAAGAGAATACACCTCAATAGTAATCAACTTGCTGAGCTGCCAGAGTTCATGGGGCAGTTGAGCAATCTACAAACGTTTGACATCTCTAGCAACCAGTTGTGCGAACTGCCAGAGTTCATGGGGCAGTTGAGCAATCTACAAACGCTTG
>JBCBVA010000160.1:0-6335 GCA_039817825.1 Cyanobacteria bacterium J06642_12
GAATATCATTTTACTCACTATTTGGGGATCGCAAGTGTTTTGAAGGTTGAAACTAGGCTAACTCCTTCTCCCATAGGGGGTTTGTATAGTGCTTGCCATTTCAGTTAGGACAATGGCTTTAGGCAAAATAAGGGAGAATAAAGCAGAAAGGTGCACGGTGGTATAGCCAGTGCTGTGGCAGCTTTGCTGTCAGATGGTGCAAGCCTGGTGGATTCACACCTTGAACTCTCAATTCGTGGTGTTCGCTCTGAAGTCAATTCGACCGAATGGATATCAGGGAAAGCTTTCTGCAAATCTTAGATCTCTACGAGCAGGGGGTGTTCGACAGGAAGTAGTGGTTCCGCTCAAGATGCTAGCTTCCGTTCCAGCCACTCTACGACATCCACGCCCAAATCCTTCCCGCTCAATTGGGCTATTTCTTTCAACATGGTCGGGCTGGTGACGTTCACCTCAGTTAATCGTTCGCCGATGACATCAATACCGACGAAAAATAATTGATTTGCCCGCAAGACAGGACCAATCTCCCCACACATCTGCCGCTCGCGCTCGGTAATGTCCACTCGGGCCACACTTCCCCCTGCAGCTATGTTGCCTCGAAAATCCCCTTGTCCTGGGATGCGATTCACCGCTCCCAGTGGTTCACCATCCAACAGCAGAATGCGTTTATCTCCGTCTTTTGCTGCTGGTAAATATTCCTGCACCATAACCGGAAGAGTGCCAAAGCGAGTGCTCACTTCAATCAGGGAATTGAGATTGCGATCGCCTGCTTGCAAGACGAAAATCCCCTCCCCCCCCTTGCCATCCAGTGGTTTGAGCACGGCGCGATCTCGCTCGGACACAAAGTCCAAAATCGCCTGCTTTTGACGAGTAACAATGGTTTCAGGTGTCCAGTTGGAAAACTGCAGTGCAAACAGTTTTTCGTTGGCAACCAGTAGCCCAGCAGGGTTGTTTAGAACTAGAGTCTTGCCCCCAATCAGTGACAGGAGCTGGGTTGCCGTCACGTAGGCATCGTCCACTGGCGGATCTTTGCGCATCCACACCGCATCCATCGTACTTAGCGGTACGGACTCTCTTGAACTCGCCTGGTACCAACCAACTTTGCCGGGAAACACCTGCAATCGTCGAATATCCGCCCAGGTGCTGCCAGCGGCAGCATACATGTCAGAAATCTCTAATGCAAATACATCATGCCCCCGCTGCTGCAGGGCTTCCATCAGAGCAACGCTGGTGTCGTGATGGGGCTGAAGGCGGTCGAGAGGATCGACAACAAAGGCTACACGCACGGACTAGTACTCTGTCAACGCCAAATAAACGATTGAGAATGAACGATCGCAGCCTATTGAAGGACCGATCTCACGGTCTTTGCCAAAACATGACGTCCATCGACGTCAGCCTGACAAACAACTAGGCCAATTGCAACAGCGAGTCGAGCTGACCGTCCTGCTCGAGAGCATGGATGTCGTCGCATCCTCCAACGTGAACGTTATCGATAAAAATCTGAGGGAGCGATCGCTGTCCGTTGGCCCGTTCGGCCATCTTGGCTCGTGCTGCGTTGTCGCCATCTATCTTGTATTCGGTGTAGGCGACCCCTTTGTCCTTCAGCAGCTGCTTGGCCCGAACACAGTAGGGGCACATTTGCCAGGTGTAGATTTCGACAGTTGCCGACATACGATTGCGATTCCACTCTGCGCCTGAATTATAACTTATGTAAACTCTTTCCCTGACCCAGCTAAGTCCATCTATGACTCGTAGAGCGTTCGTTCTCACTCCAGACGATCTGTCACTCTAAACAGCTGTCCTGCGCACTACTCTTGAATTCCCCCCTGCACCGACAGCACGGCTAAATCGCTACCTTCAATGGCAAGGGGAATGTCTGTGGCGTTATGGACGTCGTACTGCCCGTTCTGAGCAAATGCATTCTCTTGCACAATGGGGGCTGACTCACCAATGGCAACAATGCCGTCTTCTCGGTTTCGGGTGATAGTGTTTTCTCGCAGGATGGGGGTGGCCGACCCCGTGACCAAGATGCCGCTGCGATTGTTAGCGAGGGTATTGCCTATCACCACTGGGCTGGCGGACTCGCTAATCGCTATCCCGTACCCACTGTCGCTGATGGTATTTCCCTCAAACACGCCGCTGCTATTGCGAGTAAACGACACTCCATTCCCACCATTGTTCGAAAAAACATTGGCCCGTACTTCTGGGGCTGAGGTTCCGGACGCGAATACCCCCTCGCGATGGTTGGCCACAAACATGTTGTTGGCAATGGATGGATTGCCAGATTCAATCCAGATGGCCGTGCCGCGAACGTTTTCATTGGTAAATGTAATGCCGGAGATGCGCGCGCGATCGCCCGCCACTAGAGTGACATTCTGACCTCCCCATGTGGCGCTGAGATAGCGGCCACCGCCCGCCACCCGGATATTCATGCCGCGTCGTAACTCGTCCCCCACTAAAGCAATTCCATCTCCCACAATCAGTGGAAAGTCTTCTCCGCTTGCTTCGGAGTAATTTCCATCTGCCAATCGGATGGTATCCCCCGAACGTGCCACAGCCAGCGCGCGGGAAATTGTTTGGAATGGAGCGTTCGTGCTACCTGAACCGATATCCGAACCCGCAACGGGATTCACATGCCAAATGGAGGCAGAGGACTCCACTTCGGTACGGTTCCCGGATGGGGCCAGAACTCGGTCGGGTAGTGCAGCTTCAGGTTGGGTGGGGTCTTCCCGGACGGGTTCATTTCTAGTCTGTTCGGGAGTCTCTCGTGCAGGTTCATCCCGTCCATTCGGCGGTAACGGTGTGTTCTGTGGGACATCGTCTACGGACTCCGAATCCTGGGGCTCGGCGATACCTGGTTCACTCCTTTCGAGTACCTGCATAACTCGGCCCAAACCGTAGGACACTTCGACAGTGTCTCCCGACCTGAATGCAGTTGATGTTTGTCGATAGGTGCGGCTATCGGTCGATAGATCTCCCTCATCGCACTGTAGGAAGTAATCCACTGTGCGCACTAACCTCGGTTCGCTGCTGTCTTCCAGACGTTCGGCGGCGTTGTCTATGGCCTCCAAAGATGGTCTTTGGGGAAGTGCTGGCCACCATACCCCATCTCCATCAGGGCCAGAGACTGCCCCTTCGGGTTCTTCTCGATTGCGGTTAATCAACTCGTTGCCCTCGAAAAATTCCGAGCGCTCTTGAATGCGGCTGCTGGTGGAACGACTGGGGGAGTAATCTACCCGCCACCGGTAGCGGGCTCGGGCGATCGCTGCTTCGCACTGGGTGGTGCCTACCGGTTCGGTATCCGCTCCACAGCTAGCCAAGAATGCAACCAATGCCCCCGACATCACCGCTATCCAACCGCGTTTTCCGATACCGTCCTTGCCTATGCTCATACTGAACCACCCGCGAAGCCACCTCAACACAGTTTTAGTGTCCGGCAGATTTGAGAGAGGGGGAGTCAGTCTGGCGGTAGATTCGCTTGCTGCCTGACGCAACTTTACCGACGGTTTGCCAGTTACTTCACACTCTGCAAACACCGGAGACTGTTGCTAAAATGCACATTTTTGATGGGTTGAGCCGTTGTCCTGTGAGTGTCTTTGACTTCTGAGCAGCCCGCTAAAACTCTTACCCAGTCACATATCTCTTCGCATCGATCGAGGTGCGATATCTCCATCAGTTGATTTGAGCGATAGCATTTGATTCAGGATGTGGGTTATCTCGAATCTCACGCAAAACTTGCGACTTGTTGCGAGTTATCACACCCAATGTCAAGCATTTACCCAAAACTGTTTTGGCTCTTATAGTGAGAATGTTAAAACAATCTAAAGGCGAGGAGGAATGATGACCCCTTCCACAATTCGCCAGTTTTGGAGAACGGTCGATAGCCTCGACTGGTCTCGGATTCCCCGTCAAGAAAATGACGAGATTTTGCCCTTGCTGCTAGCCGCTTGCCAGCGCCAGCCTGCGTTTGAGCAAACCGAGCTCCATACTTTGGCGTCCTACATTACTCAGCGACTACCCTTAATCCGCGAAATTGCCGCCAGCTATTAGCTGTGGCTCGAGCTGCCTTGGCGAGTACGAGTACCGACAATTGTTGAGCAGCCTGCGTCAGTCTGCGAGCGATCGTCAAGGACTCAAGATTGTGGAGTCGGCACGTTAATCGTCCAGTCTCGTAACGTATTGAGCTGCTAACGGCATTCGGCTTAAAACTTCCAACCCTTGTTGGAGGCAGCTTTTCCTCACAAAATACTTCAATCTCACTCGGATTCATCACTACCAACTGAACGGGGAGGGCTGATGTGTCTATATTCCCAATTTTTCCCTCGTGGCCATAGCAAAGACGTAAGAGACGCTCAACATTGACGATGTCGTTGTGCTTGCTGGGTAAGTATTCTGCTTGAGTAGCTCCGTCGACCTGGCGTATTTCAGATGCTGACTTAAGCCGTTCTGCGGGGCTGACCCACAGTTGTGATGTATAGCACTGCTTCTTCGGACGGAATTCCCAGCACTTCGTTTACCAAGTTGTCGAAGAAGCCAGCAATGCCACTCACCCCCAATTTGAGCCGAACGGCTGCAAGATTAATCCGCTGGCCCAAGTGGCCTGCATCCATATGTAAATAGCGATAGCCGCGATCGCCATACTGCCTTACGGCCTGTTTGAGATCGGCGGTGTGCACAATTGCTGCAGCTGCATCTCGACCTAAATCCTGTCCCAAACACAGATAGTGAACGTCGCGACGAAAGGATTTGAATCGGATTTGGCGGAGCTGTTGAGCACGAGCTGCATAGTAATAGCAGCCATCATCCAAACCATCGACCCCATTGGCGACGACAAATGTTTCAATCATCGAGGTCGCCAAAAAATCGGGTTGGGGATCGAGTCCCTGGGCTCGATAGTGCTCCGTTTGGTAGGCAAAGTCTAACAACTGGCGCAGGTGCTCGATATCGATGTTACCGCCGGTAAATTGCCGTGTGGAGCGTCGGTGCAGAATTGTATTGGCCAGCGGTTGCAGCATCTCCCCCCAGGAAATCGGAACGGTTTGGGCTTCGATGCGATCGCAGAATGGAAAGTTGTACTTATCGCTCAGGTTGGCAGGTTCGGACGTCGTGGAGTCTGAAGACGTATCTGGAAGAGGCGGACAGGCTTGCCACGTTCGCTGTGGGGCCACGATATCTGGGTTGATGGTATTTGGGGTAATGCGGGTGTGCTGATGGAGCACCTGCAGCCATTCCCCTCGCTTTGGTTGAGCGGTGGATAGTTCTAAGGGGTGATCGACACCCGTGCCAACACGATCGAGTCGATATCGCTGCAGGGACGGATTCACCAATAAATTTTGTAGCGGCAAAATGGCAAGGGTGCCCTCTTGCTGCTCGTTCAGCGAGAGCATGCGTTCGATCGGAGCGTCTTGGAATTCCCCGATCAACGATGCCCGGAACCCGGTCATATTGGCAGCCAGCTCGATATTTCCTAACAGGTGCCCGGTGTCCAAACACAAGCGCCGGTAAGCCCGATCTTCGTAGCGCCATTCGGAGCGATGAAAGATTGCCGTAAGTACGATCGCCACCTCCGCCATGGCAAATAAAGGGTGAGAAAAACAGGCCGATGATAGCGTTGACCAGTCGCATTCATCCCAATACTTCAGCAGGGCATGATCGAGGGCTTGATAGTTATAGATGCCTTGGGGCAATCCGGGCCTGCCTTTTGAGAGCACGTACAGCTCGGCGGGGTAGAGCCCACCGGCAGATGGTGCACTGCGCAGAACGATGGGCCGCTCGCTGGGGACAATAGCAGTGACACCGTAACTTAGATGCAACAGTCGCGATAAGCGTTGCAACAATCGTTCTCCATTGCCGGGGTTGACAGCAGGGGACGACAAATAGGGCTTGAGTTCTAGCGAATGGCCGATCGGATAGGTCTTAAACGGAGACGGTTGCTGCGACCAATCCAACTGACGACTGAGAGTCGCGATTGTCTCGGGGTCGTATTTTGTGAATTCGTGGTAGGCAGGACTAACAGCAATCACTGAACAGTCATCGTGAGGTGGAGGAATAGGAAATCTGTGACTTCATTGTCAAAACGGACTTTGTTGCTGTCAACTGATATTTCATCTCTGGAGCAGTTTTTGCCAGATTAGTTCCAGACATTACTGGCAGATGATTCTTTTAGGTATCAATAAACGATGTGAATCGGTCCGAACTCGTGCACTTTCAAGGCCGACCGATCTCGGATAGCAAGCAGCTTTCCCCGCAGGAGTTAAGGCAAGGTTCTAGCCCTTAGAGCTAATTTGTAAACAAAAACCTAAGCAGCCATCCTGGATTCTGTCAGGACTGAGATCTCA
>JBCBVA010000161.1:0-6322 GCA_039817825.1 Cyanobacteria bacterium J06642_12
GGGTTGTGTCATTTCCATTAGTGAGATTTTATGAACTCACGAGAAGATACAACCCTTACTGAATATGGTTTATGCTACTCTGCGATTGCTTCTGCGAAAACTCAGCATAAATATCCAAGACCTCATCCGTAGGGCCGAACATCTTGACCGACCCTTTATCCATCCACAACATGTGCGTAGCCAGCTTTTTCAAAAACTCGATCGAGTGAGACACAATCGCCACTAAGTTGCTGGAATCCATCATCTCTTCGATGCGCCGCTGGCACTTGAGCTTGAAGGCACTATCTCCCACACTCAGGACTTCATCGAGAAATAAAATATCCCGCTCGATACAGGTGGTCACCGCAAAACTGAGGCGCGATCGCATCCCTGATGAGTAGGTGCGTATGGGGCGATCGATGTAGTCTTCTAATTCCGAAAATTCAATAATCGTATCCAGCTTTGCCAGCACCTGTTGACGAGACAGTCCTAATAAGATGCCGCTCAAAATAATGTTGTCGCGACCCGATAGTTCTCGATTGATTCCTGCCCCTAAAGACAGCAGTGCCCCCACCGATCCGCGCACCGTCAGCTCTCCTTCATCCGGCAGCAAAATCCCCGATAGAACCGAGCACAAGGTACTTTTGCCGGCCCCATTAGTACCAATAATCCCGACAATCTGGCCTCGATGCCACGTCAAATCAACGTTGCGGATAGCCCAAAAGTCATCTCCTTCAAACCTGGCATCCCTCTTGGGGACTTTCTTCGACCGCGATCGTGAGACCAGTTTTGTTGGCAGCGAGGTGCGATAGCGCAGCCCCACTCCCCTAGCTTCAATCAGCGGCAAATCTCCACTCACACGAGCAGGTGCATCGTGCGTGCGATCGGTCTGTGCCACATTGGTCCGCACCACATCGGCTTGTGTCAAGTCGTCTGGGATCTTACTCATCAAAAATGCTTCACTAACCGACGGTTATAGTGCCGATAGACCCCAGCACCCAGAATTAGAACCCCTCCACTCAAGCAGCCCAGCGTTAACCATTCTGCCGGAGAAATCCACTGCGGCTCGTACAGTACCTTGCGAAACCCTTCGAACAGCAAAGCAAAAGGATTCAGTAAGAATAGTCGGTAGGGCCAACTGTCGTCGCCAAATCGCTGTGCTACCAGGTCACTGCCATACATGCCCGGACTCAAAAACCAGCCAATCCGCATCAGGTGATTGATGTATTGGCTCAAATCGGGTGCAAACACCCCCAGGGTGGAGCACAGCAATATGGCTCCGAGAGTCAACAGCGCACACAGCAACATCAGCGGCAGCATTTGCAGCACCCCCAGCCCCAGTGGTTGACCCATGACGACGGCGATCGCCGTCAAGGTGAGCATGCCGGTTGTGAAAAACATAAGTTGTTCCAGCACCAGACTGCAGGGCAGCACCCAGGTGGGAAAGGGAAACGCCTTAATTAATGATTCTCGCGCCCTCAGCAACAGACTCGAGCGAGCCAAACTGGTGCTGAAAAATTTCCAGCACAGTAGCGAACATCCCAGAAAGAGAAAGTACGGTTGGTAGCGGGCACGACCCAAGACAATCCCCTTGAAAATGCCAAGCACGCCGACCATTACCAACGGATCGATGAACCACCAGGCCCATCCAAACCGTGATTTCGTCAAATTCACCAGTAATTCGAACCGGGTCAGCTCGACAATCAATCTCAAGCTCTCCTTGAGCCCCGATCGCTTGCCCCCAGACGTTCGGGGTGAAGATTGAATCAATTGAGTCATAGTGAGTGGTTGCACTGGTACTGGCAAGACGCTAACTAGCGAGTCAACCCAATGTTGGGATCGGTCTAGGACACGCGCTGAATGGCAGCTTGGAGCGTTTCAGCTTGTGGCAGTGTACTGCAGCACCGGGCAGGGCAGGAAAAATGCTGCCAGAAGGGCGAGCCTACTTCAAACAAGCGCACTTGGTAACGAACAATCTAACCGATGCACAAATCGCAAGATGGTTTCCCACAATAGCGGACATTCCGAAATACCGGTCATCCCAAAACAGATAGCGGCGCTCGCAAAGTAGTTATTACCCAACGTAACAGTCACCCCACAGTACAGCAGGTAGTGCCTTCAAAAGGGGGACTCTCGAATGGGGAACTGTCGAATTGAGAACGCTCGACCGATGACTGAGCAATGATACACTTTCGTGATGGCTAGGCGACCGCAGCCTGAGTTCGTCAACACTTCAGGTTGAGGTGATTTCAAGCTGACATAAGTGGGACAGCGATCGGCACCGTTGAAATCGACACCGTTGAAATCAGCACCGTTGAAAGTGTGAGTCCCGGTTATTGCACCCGCCTGTTTGCCGGCACCCATTGTTGGACTGCGTCTCTACTGTTACGCGTAAGTGACTCACACTGTCATGGCTAACAATGTTGATGTTGCCAGTATGCAGTAATGGATGGATTGTATAGAGCCCGTTGGGGAGACAGGAGTAGCATTGGCACCCGCGACCGAACAGCCTAGACAGGCGCTGCTGATTATTGGCATGCATCGTAGCGGCACTTCGGCTCTCACCGGAGTTCTGCACCAGCTAGGGGTTGCGATGCCATCTGGACTGATGCCGCCAGCCCCCGATAACCCGACTGGGTTTTGGGAATCCGTGGAATTGTCACGCATCCACGATTCCGCCCTAGCAGCGGCAGGAACCCGATGGGATACTCCAGCACCAATCCCGTCTGACTGGTTTGTGTCGGATGAGGCGGCTGATTTCCGCACCCAGATTCAAGCGGTGCTAGAGCGGGATTTTGCCGACTGCTCGCTCTTCGCGATCAAAGATCCGCGCATTTGCCTGCTCTTCCCACTGTGGGAACAGGTTCTGCAGCAGCTAAAGTGCACAATTCGAACCATTTTGCCAATACGACATCCAGAGGGAACCATCGCGTCATTGATGGCACGCAATCAAATGAGCCCGCAGCGCGCTCAACTGCTGTGGCTTTCCTATGTCTTGTTATCAGAGAGGGTCACGCGCAACCTCCCCAGAGCCTTTGTGCGGTACGACGACTTACTGGCAGATTGGCGATCGACTCTGGCCAGCATTGAAGCCAATCTGGGTTGGCAACTGCCTGCGAGAACAGCCGACATCGAGGCAAACATAGACAATTTTCTACAAGCTAACCTCAGGCATCACCAGCCATCAGATGGCCACTGGAATTTGGCTCTGCCAACGCATCGGTGGGTGCGCGCTACGTACGAACACTTGCGACAAGCCGCTGTCGGAGTCTCAACTACACCAACACCGGATGCAACGCTCGGTGAGCCGACCGATTTCACTGTCTTGGATGCCATCTATGAGGACTTTTTGCAAACTCAACATCTATTTTCCGAGATCGCGGCCGAAGCTGAAGCCACAGTCTTGAAACTTCAGCTTGACCAGCAATCCCGCGATCGCGAAACCGATCGTCTCCAGCAAGAACTGGAGGCAGTGCGCAACCAACATGCCGAGCTGCAACATCGCTTCAATCATTCTGAGCGCCGAAACCAAGAATTGCAGAATCAGTCACGAGAGCTGCAGCAGCAAACCACAGGATTGCAGGAGCACCTGAAAGGCGTCGAGTTTCAAAAAACAGAGCTCTCCGTGCGCTATCAGCTGCTATTGGATGGATTTCTCAAAATTAAGCGGTCACGCTCGTGGCGTTTGACAACTCCGCTTCGCTGGGGAATGACGAAGGGGAAATCCGCGATCGATCGACTGCAGGCCGATCGGAAGGTACGGGATCGGTTAGCCAAGAGCGTTCTATTCGATGAGGACTACTATCGACAGACCTATGCTCGCGATCTCGAATCCACTCGCTTGGAACCGCTCGATCACTTTCTGCAAGTGGGCACCAACCGAAACTATAACCCTCACCGGTTATTCGATACGGGATATTACCGCGCTCGCAACGAGGACGTTGTAGCCTCGGGAACCAACCCGCTGTGGCACTTCCTAGAGTTCGGCGGCTGCGAGGGTCGCAAACCCCATCCCCTGTTTGATTCTGCATATTATTTGCGGGAAAACCCTGCAGTGCTGCTATCGCAAACCAACCCACTCGAACATTACTTGGACGAGGGAGCCCGACAGCGGCGCAATCCGTCTGAATTTTTTGATACTGAGTTTTACCTAGCGCAGACAGCGGATGCAGCAGCATCAACCAATCCCCTAGTGCATTTTATTGATGTCGGCGCTGGGCAGGGACTGATTACCAAGCAGGGAAATGCTCAATCGCTAGAGTGGAAAATCTGGCCCGCACTGGAGCAGGCCATGCTCAGGGGGTCGCTGGCAGAAGAGGCTGCAGCGCTGTCATTCCCCGATTGCGAGGAGCCGGATATCAGCATCGTGATTCCGGTGTACAACAAACTGGACTACACCCTGCAATGCCTCAAAGCCCTCATGCCGCAAACCGCTGGAGTGTCGTGCGAGGTCATTCTGGCGGATGACTGCTCAACCGATGAGACTCAAGCACTGCTCAAGACTGTTCCCGGACTGCAGTACTGCCGCAACCCCGAAAATTTGGGCTTTTTGCGATCGTGCAACCGTGCCGCAGGCATGGCACGCGGTGGCATTCTGGTCCTGCTGAATAATGACACCGTTCCGTTAGACAACTGGCTGACAGAAATCGTCGTACCGCTGCAACAGAATAGCCAAGTGGGACTGGTGGGCTCGATGCTTCTCTATCCCAATGGGTGCCTGCAAGAAGCGGGTGGGGCCATTTGGGAGGATGGTTCGGGTTGGAATATCGGTCGCCTGCGCGATCCAGAAGGGTGCGACTACCAGTTTGTCCGCGAAGTTGATTATTGTTCGGGTGCTTCGTTTGCCGTTCCGATCGCCCTGTGGCGTCAGCTTGATGGCTTCGATTTACGCTACGCACCCGCTTACTACGAAGACACGGATTTTGCATTTCGAGTCCGCGAAGCTGGCTTAAAGGTCGTTTACACGCCATTTTCGCAACTGGTTCACTTTGAGGGAATCAGCTCCGGCACCGACACCTCATCCGGGGTCAAGCGCTATCAAGCCGTGAATCAATCGACATTTGCCGAGCGCTGGCAGACCCAACTTCAGGATCGCCATTCTCCCAAAACCCCAGAGCTAGCCACTTACGGCAACGGTGTGCGCCCACACCTGTTATGGCTGGATGCTCTCACACCAACCCCCGATCGCGATTCGGGCTCGATCGACGCCCTCAACTTTCTAACAGTGGCTCGGGAGATGGGCTGGGATGTATCATTTATCCCCACCAGTAACTTACTGAACAACGGTCGCTACACCAAAGACTTGCAGCGCTTGGGGGTGCGCTGCCTGTATTGGCCTCACATCAACTCCGTTGAAGCCTATTTAGAAACCTACGGCCACCTCTTTGATGTGGTAATGCTATCGCGCGTGTCCGTAGCCGAATCGCTGCTGCCGATCGTCCGCCGTCTTGCCCCGCAAGCATCGATTGGCTTTAATACCGTCGATTTGCATTTCCTGCGCCAGCAGCGTCAGCAAGAGGTTACGGGAGATCTTGAGTCTGTGGATGTGGAGGCAACCAGAGCAGCTGAGCTGGCTTCGATCGAGCGTAGCGATCTGACGATCGCCATCAGCGATGTAGAAGCGGCAACCATTCGCGATTTGGTGCCCTCAGCGATTGTCAAAGCGGTTCCGATTGCCCGCACCATTCCCGGCCTAACCACACCGTTTGCAGAGCGACGAGATATCTGCTTTTTAGGCGGGTTTAATCACGAGCCCAACGTGGATGCCGTACTGTACTTTGTGTCTGAAATCTGGCCGCTGGTTGCCGATCGTCTACCCGATTGCAATTTCCTGATTGCCGGCGCAGATATGCCCGATCGCATCCGCCAACTAGAGAGCGATCGCATTCAGGCGTTAGGTTATGTAGAGGAACTGAGCGATTTATTTGAACGGGTCAGACTCTCCGTCGCCCCGCTCCGCTTCGGGGCAGGGTTGAAGGGCAAAGTGATTTCCAGCTTCAGTTACGGTGTGCCAGCAGTATGTACTCCCATCGCGGTTGAAGGCATGGCTCTAAATAGCCGTTACGCAAATCAATTGGTTGCCGAGCAGCCTGAAGCGTTTGCTATTTGCCTTACTAGAGCTTATTCAGATGCGGAAATTTGGACAACCCACTCAGATCGAGCGTTAACTTGCGTCCAACAACAGTTTTCAATGGATGCAGTGTTACCTGCTATGAAAGCAGTATTAAACGAGCTGAAACAGTTTCAACTGGTAAAATACAGGCGTTGATATCTAGGTAAAGTTATCTAATTCATTTAGCCATAAGTTCTAATGCAGGGCCTAAATTCTTTGTCAAGTCGGGGG
>JBCBVA010000162.1:0-6309 GCA_039817825.1 Cyanobacteria bacterium J06642_12
CACTGCGGACATTTCAGCTATGTCCATCCCTGACTATGCTTAGAAACTTTTGTCCTAACTGAAATGGCAAACGCTATAAGGAAAGTGGACCGGTAAAGAGAGAGAACCGGTAAGAGGAGTGAGACGCATTGGCATTTGACTATCAACGTGTCGTCAGGTTTGGGGATACCGATGCTGCTGGGGTGATGTACTTTGCGAGTACATTCAATTTCTGTCACGAAGCGTACGAAGCCTCACTAGCGGCCTCTACTATCAATTTGGAGCAATTCTTCAGTCGGTTGGGGGTAGCAGTACCGATCGTGCATGCGGAGGCAAGTTACTTTCAGCCCTTGCGCTGTGGGGAATCCGTACAGGTGTGCTTGGTCCCACGCCAAGATAGCGACACCAGCTTCTCAATCGCCTATACCCTCTACGTGCGCTCCTTGGATGGGAGTCCCCCCAACCAACCAACTTTAGATTTGACCCATCCCGACCAGCAAAATCCCCATCTACTGATCGCGGGTGGGGGCGATCGTCTGGTGGGCAAGGCATCGACGAAACACGTGGCGATCGACCCCGAGTTGCAGCGCAAAGTAGCGCTACCACCAGAATTGCGAGGGTGGCTGAAGCGTTGGGGCTAGGTGCTTTGAATGAAGGTATTAACGACCGCTCGACCATTGGGTCTTCTCCATCCCCAGCGCTACAGTTTGGTCAGCCAGATGTCTTAGCTGGGGGCGATCGACTTTCCCACGTCGATTGCGAGGTAGCGCCTCAACGAGCGCCCAGCGTTTCGGATGTTTGTATCGCGCGAGTCGAGTACTCAAGCGCGTAGCTATCTGCGCCAAACTCCCTGAATTAGCCTCGGGAATAGTAGATGAAGCCGGGATGCTGAGCACGCACAGTGCTGTCACCACTTCCCCCCACTCTTCATCCGGTATTCCCACAACAGCTACGTCTTCAACCAGCTGAGTGTCGCGAATCGCAGCCTCGACCTCGGCCGGAAAGACATTTTCGCCCCCAGTCACAATAGTGTCGCTGCTGCGTCCTAGAACGTGTAAACGACCGTTGGCATCCAAAAACCCGATATCGTCCGGTATCCATCCAGCAGGCGTGCTCGATAAAGCCTGTGATGCCGGAACGTAGCCCAAAGCTAACGATGGAGATTGAATGGCAATTTGCCCGACGCGATCGACGGGTAGCAGCCCGCCTAAATCGTCAAGAATGCCGATGGATACATGGGGGAGTGGATCGGTGCAATCCTGCACACCAGCCAGAAATGATTGAGCGGACAGCGTCGCCACTTGAGCTGCCGTCTCGGTGGCTCCATAGGCAGGAGCAACGGGCAACCGCAACTTACGAGCCTCGTCCAGCAGCGAAGGCCATGCAGGGGCTCCGCCGAGGAAAATTGCTCGACAATCCATCAGCCATGTGGCGATCTGAGGAGAAGCGATCGCCCGCTTGAGTTGAGTCGGCACGAGTGAGAGGCACCAATTGTCTGGAGAAACAGCTAGATAATCGCCTGTTAAAAACGGTTTGGATTGGCTGAGGAATAGCTGACCGCCGGTAACCAGCGATCGCACAAACTGCATCAATCCGCTGACGTGAAATAGCGGCAGCAAGCAAAAGGAATTCAAAGGGGTAGATTCCCCCAAATGCTGTTGTAGCGCAACGGCGGCAGCCGTCAGTGTTGTCCAGGTATGGCAAGCAAATTTAAGCTGGCCGGAGGTGCCGCCAGTCGGAATGCAAATAGGAGCTAGATGGGCATTGACTGGCAGAGCAATGTCAGGCGGCGATACCGCTGCCGCAACTACCTGCGGAACATTGCCCAGTACCGCTTGGGGTTGCACAATCTCCTGCACTTGTTGCCACTCCCGATCTGCCCAATCTGGATTGCACAAGAACGCCACATGATCGTTGACATGAATCGCGGCCAAGCGGGCCAGGAACTTGACGGGATGGCGATCGCTCAACATAACCCGCTGATGGCTGCCAGCTAACTGAAGGAGCCGCTGCTGGGCAGCATCGAACCATTCGTCAAACCGCTCGGCCTCAGGGTGATGTATCCAAGAGGTCATCGGTCGATGGGTCAGGAGGGTGTGGAAGTCTGCCATAGGCCAGCGGGCCAGTTACTCAGAACAGGTTGCAGTAAATGGTCTACTCCAAAGCCTAAAGCCCGATGGCTACCAATCTCACGGGCAAATGTCAGTGCAGCGTGCTGACCCACAGGGGTTTCAAGGGCAGATGAAACGACAACATCCAAATGATGAGTCTTGCAGAATTGCTGTGCCCGAGAGGGAAATCCACAGATGGCCGGTTTAACCACAACGAGTCCGTTCCAGCCCCGAGCGATGCACCGCTGCAGGTCTCGGAGCGTAGCGACCGATTCATCCAATGCGATGGGAGTGGCAAACTCGCTTTGGAGGCGGAGGAGGGCATCAAATTCAGTGGGAGGTAGGGGTTGTTCCAGATACTCGATCGACAGGCGATCGCAGGCTTGCAGCCAATCAATCGCGCCTGCCATATCCAGACCACCATTCGCATCTAAGCGCAACACAACATTGGATGGTAGCGCCTCTGCAAGCTGATAGAACCATGCAAGTTCTGTTGCGCGCTCCTCAACGCCAATTTTCCACTTCAGGGTTGTATACCCTCGCTCCAACAACGATGACCACTCCTGTAGTGCGGCCTCACCGGTTGGCAACAACCCACAAACCGGCCAATCGGAATGTAAGCTCGGCGATGCCGCACTTGTGGGCTCGGACTCAGGCAAACCCAAGTCAACCCAAGCGGACTCTAGGGCGAATTGGGTGGCTGGAAAGCGATCAGGAATCGCTGCTAACCGCTCGGCCGTGAGGCAGTCCTCTAGGCTCGCACAACAGTTCAACGCCTCTGCCAGTGATTCCGAGCCAAACCAGGGGATCGGTGCCAGCTCTCCATAGCCAACGCGCCCTTGAGCTGACAGCCGGACAATCGCCCCCTCGCGTACCAACCACTCGCCGTGGCTGGTGACCAGAGGCCGGACAAAGGGACGGCGAAAGGTACGAATATCTAGCCGACAGCTACGAACAGCAGGCGGTCTTGAGTTCGTCATGTCAGCGCACGTATAGCTTTCGGCAATCAGCGATGGAGAGTTCTCTAACCATTTTCCTGGAGAATCAAGGCTTTGAGCTGTCTCTGCACTCCAGACCTTACAGCGGATTGCCATATCAGCAGACAGCCAAAGGCCCAAGTTTACCGAATCAGTCCGGTAAACGCCGACAGGATCAGGAATACCCCCATCGCAATGCGGTAGGCCACAAATACATCCGTGCTGCGCTTCTGTAAAAACTTCAACAGCCAGTCGATCGACAGGTAAGAGAACAACAGCGCCGACGCCGTCCCCACCAGTTGGGCCGGAATCCCCTCGGTAGAGTAATCCGAAATAAACTCAACAAAACCCGCTAAGGTTAAGGCCGGAATTCCAAGCAAAAACGCAAACCGGGCCGCCATCTCCCGCTTCATACCTAAAAACAGACCCGTTGTAATGGTGGCCCCCGATCGCGATACCCCCGGAATAATAGCCAGGGCCTGCGCCAAGCCCACTAATAAACCGTCAGCAATCTGAATCTGGTGAATCGATCGTTCTCGTTTACCCAGGCGATCGCCCACTGCCATCAGGCCCCCCACAACAATGAGGGCAATCCCAATCACGGTGAGCTGGCGGGGTGGAGAGCCAAAAAAGTATTTGATGCCGCCACCAATGAACACAATCGGGAGCGTTCCTAGCATGACCCCCACAAACGTCCGAAATTCAGGGGTGTTCCACTTGCGCTCGCGCACGGATGCAATGGTTCCGGTGGCGACCTGGCGTAAGTCGCGCGCAAAATAGATCAACACGGCAACAACGCTACCGAGCTGGATCACGGCCGAAAACGAAACCCCAAAATCCGGCCACCCCAGTAAAGCAGGCAAAATCCGTAGGTGGGCCGTACTGCTGATGGGTAAGAACTCGGTGAGTCCTTGGATCATCCCCATTAAGAACGCTTGCCATAAATTGGGCTGAGCGGTTGCCAAAACAGTCACCGGCAAATCTGGTGTCAACACAATCAATGTCAATCCACTCCCAATGCCTGGAGATTACTGAAACCGGAATGAACCAGCTCTCTCCAGAGAAACACATGTGTGAACCATCTCATCGTTGCGATTACTACGTCAATTGCTCGACATTGGCGATCGCAGCAACTCACGACACCGAACTGTGATTGGGTAACTTGCGAACAGAGGCTGACGCATCAAAAAACTCGGCATATTTCTATGCCGAGAGCAGGATTCTCGCGAACGATCGAACAGCTCTGCGAACCGGCGATCAGGACCATTAACCCGCCTTAGTCGCGCTGGCTAGCCTTCGTCTCGATGGTTACGATCCATTCACCGACATAGCGAAAAATGGGATTGGCTTCGGTGCCGAGCACGCGCCCCTGAATGCGGTAAAATCCAGAATCGCTAGGGTTGCGGGCTCCGGGCATAATCACCTGCATACGTTGGCCAGCAGGAATAGGGTCGGCCATCACCACTTCTAGCGAGTTAAATTCGGGTGACCAGAAAATTTCGTCAACTTCTACCTCTTCTCGCTCCACTTCGACCCGCACCCGATCGGGGTCGATGCGACCGTCGAATTTTTCCTCGAAACTAACCTGGATCTCCGCAACGGCAACTTCCTGAGCGGGCAAGGTGAGCTTGTAGCGATCGCGAGAACGAGTGGTGCCGTCATCCAGGCTGTAGCGCAGGACTCGATTGCGATCGGCCGCACCAGACAGGACAAACCCAGACTGAGCACGGACAGGCTTCATGGGAACGCTGGTGGCAGCAACGGCCAGCAACAGTAAGCTGGTAGCGCCAGCAGCAGCCAAAGACTGAGGGAGGAAGCGCCGCATAGTTTCGTTCACTCTCTTAACACAACTGAGGAAGTCGATCTCTGTTTAGGTAGATCCCTTCTATTGTAAGCGACTCGTCAGGCGCAGTTATGCCAGCAACCGCAATAGCCCATGCTGTAAAACAAGCCGCCCTCGCCCAAGGATTCGACAAAGTTGGCATTGCCAGCGTGGACGATCCCCCTAATTTAGAGGGGCTTTCCCGCTGGATCGCGGCAGGCTTTCAGGCCGACATGGCCTGGATGGATAATCCCAAACGGTGGGAGCCAGAACGCATCTTGCCAGGGGCGCGCTCGCTCGTCTGCGTCGCTCTTAATTACTACACCGCTTACCCCCACAGTGACTCTCCCGAGCGGGGCAACATCTCGCGCTACGCTTGGGGACGGGACTACCATCGCGTCCTGGGCAAACGACTCAAGGCGCTGTCGGCATTGATGGAAGCCGAGTATGACTGCCGCACCCGATTCTATGTCGATACGGGACCCATTGCCGAGAAACCCTGGGCTATGCAAGCCGGGTTGGGGTGGATTGGCAAAAATAGCCTGTTGCTAACACGAGAGTTTGGCTCTTGGTTGTTTCTAGGGGAAATTCTGACCACGCTGGAGCTACCGGCCGATCGCCCACACACATCCCATTGCGGCACCTGCACCCGCTGTATCGATGCCTGTCCGACCGTAGCGATTGTGGAACCGGGGGTTGTGGATTCCAACCGCTGCATTGCCTATCACACACTAGAAAGCCATGCCGAAGAGTTGCCCGACACGATTGCCCAGCACCAGCACAGCTGGGTGGCAGGCTGCGATATTTGTCAGGACGTGTGCCCCTGGAATCAACGGTTTGCCCAGCCCACCCCGATCGCAGACTTTCAACCTTATGCCCCCAACATCGCTCCTCCACTCCAACAGCTCGCTGACTGCACACCCGAACAGTTCGATCGGCAGTTTCCAGCCTCAGCGTTGCGGCGATTAAAGGCATGGCGGTTGCGGCGCAACGCACGAGGAGCATTGGGGGAGAGTGAAGGCAATGGCGAGCCAAGCAGGTCAGAGTCAGACAGCGATCGCGATTGAATGCAGCACTGTTTGGAACAATCGGGACATTTGATAGAGAAATGGGCCGAGGGGAATTCTGGGCGATCGCTAAGCAAGTGAGGGTGGTTGGGGAAACGTCAGGTCGACGAAGCTATAGCAGTACAGACATTTCAACGATGTCCTTCCCTGACTGTGCACAGAAGCCTTTGTCCTAACTGAACTGGCACGCACTAATACCTGAGTGGAAGAGTTGCCTCGCAACACAACGGCAGCATCAGGGTTGAGGGACTCTTGCCCCCTTCTACCAAGGTGGGATAAGGGTTGGGGATGAGCGATTATCTTGCCTAAGTCAATCCCTGAGTGGTGGTGGAGCAATCCCGCCAAGGTTGTTG
>JBCBVA010000163.1:0-6223 GCA_039817825.1 Cyanobacteria bacterium J06642_12
TTTCATCAAAATCAAGTTTCAGTATTTAATCGAGGAGAATTGCGCGAAACCTACACTCTTCCAGGCCCTGAAATAGAAATAAATTCGGAAGGATGGGATGGTAATGGATATTATTTCCCAGACTCTTGTGCTTGGACTATGGAAGAAATTTTTCAGCATCACTCTGAGCAGACAGATAGCTAATACTGCAAACGGCGCGGAGTATCCGTATAGAGACGTTGGTGACGTTCGCTGGCTTCTTCCCAAGATTGCGGCATTTCGTATTGGCCAAGCACAACGTCATTGATGGCGGTTCGAACTTGATGGGCGCAGGTTCTGGAGGTGACTCGACCAACCCCCGTTCCCAATCCTGGAAACGCCACGGTGCGCACTGAATCGTAAATCGATTGCCCTTGCATTTGGCCTGAAAAAAATGTGCCGTGTTTGATGAGTAACAAGGTGGCTCTAGCTGATAAATATGGGTTTGCTGATTCGTGTAAAAACATCGGCACTCGCATTGTAGGAGCTGCGATTAAAAAGGGAATGCGATCGCTGCCAGTCTCAACAATCGTGGCGGCTCCTACCAACAATTCGCCGTGATGGTGATTAAAGATTTGGCGACGAACCTTGAGCTGAATATCGCTACCGAAATAATCCATATAAACGGCATCAATACCGCCATCCATAAATCCAAAACTATTGGCTGGACTGACTACCGCATCGCACTCGACATCCAGAATAGAACCGTGGTGGACAGTGACAAAATCGAGATCGTCGGCGATCTCTGTCCAGGCTTTAGCCAGAGAATTCTGTACCGCCGTCAAAACAATTTGCATCTGCGAATCGTTCAATTAGACTGCCAAAGTAACTGTAACTAGCCCCCTACACCGAAACAGCTTGCTCGAATCGCTGCATTTCTTCGCTGTCGTTGCCGTAAATATCGCCAATATGCTCGTGACAGCAAGCGGCGGCAAACTCTGGCAAATCCTCCGCCTCAATCCCAAACATCTGTTGAAACGTCGGCACCGTCACCCGACAAAACGACGGACGATCGCTGTAAATCAAGCAATTGCGCTGCTGGCGATCGTAGTGAACGCACCAGCCATCCTCACCCACCAGGCTGAGGTAGAGCTCAAGCTGCTCGGCAGTCAAATACTCTTCCAGCTCATCGCGATCGCCCGGCTGCAAATAGCAACAGGCACCGCAACCGGCCACACAAGTCCACGACTTATCCCCAACTGCGTGACCCTTACGAAAATTTCGTCCCGACTGTTGCTCCTCTTTCACAATCGCTCCAAATCCACAAACTTTTCACTTTGTACATTCACAATGGCAACGTGAGGGCGCTTCCTTTATGTATCAAGCTGCCCATCACCAATACCCCCATCGCTAACCAATAAAAACCAATCGTGATCGGTCTTGTATGAAGCACCCACCCCTGCTGAATCTTGATATATTACGCCTTAGATCCTTCGCTGTGAAAGGATTTAGCCCGGATCGTGTGTGGATTCGGAACTCGTGTGGAGAGGTGACATGACAAATAGGCCCATCGCTGGTGGCCCGGACTACCACTTTATCGGAATTGGTGGCATCGGGATGTCAGCATTGGCGTTCATCTTGGCCAGCCAGGGGGAACGAGTATCCGGTTCAGACTTATCTGAAAACGCTTGCACCCAACGACTCGTCGATGCTGGAGTGCAGATTTATCGCGGGCATGCCGCCGGCAATATTGTGGGAAGTCCGCAAGTGGTGTGCTCCACAGCCATTAAGCCTGGAAACCCAGAACTAGACGCCGCCCGAGATCGCGGTTTGACCATCTGTCACCGCTCCGAAATTCTCGCCCACTTAATGAACCGTCGCCCCAGCATCGGCGTATCGGGAACCCACGGCAAAACCACCACCAGCAGCATGTTGGCCCATCTATTACTGCGAGGCGGGCTCGATCCCACCGCCGTCATTGGCGGAGAAGTCTCATCGTTGGGGGGCAACGCACGGGTGGGCAACGGTGAATATTTAGTCGCCGAAGCTGACGAGTCAGATGGCTCGTTGGTTAATCTCAAGCCCACCATCGGTATCATCACCAATATCGAGCTGGATCACACCGATCGCTACCAGACCCTGGATGGCGTCGTTGAAGTTTTCCAAACATTTGCCTCTCAATGCGGGCTGGTGGTGGGCTGTCTCGACTGTCCCACTCTCTCCGAGCGCATCCCCGTCGATATCAGCTATAGCATCGCCGATCGCCCCGATGCCGACTATCACGCCCGCAACATTCGAGCCGTGAAGGGGGGGACGACCGCCGATATTTGGGAACGGGGTCAACGATTGGGAGAGCTGAGACTGCAACTGTTAGGACACCACAATGTTTGTAATGCGCTAGCGGCGATCGCCGTGGCCCGCAAGCTAGGTGTGTCCTTTGCCAGCATCGCTGATGCCTTTGCAGACTTCGGCGGTGCCCGTCGTCGATTCGAATTGCGCGGCACGGTAGAAGGGGTGGAATTCATTGATGACTACGCCCACCACCCCAGCGAAATTCAAGTCACACTAGAAGCAGCGAAGTCTCAAAATCGCCGGGTCGTTGCCATCTTCCAACCCCATCGCTACAGTCGCATCGCGTCATTATTTGAAGACTTCTCGCGTTCGTTCGACAGTGCCGATGAAGTGGTGGTTGTGCCCACGTATTCAGCAGGCGAACCCCCCCTTCCCCACAATCAAGCTAAGTCGGCCGAAGCCCTTGCCGATCGCATCCGCCATCATTCCGGCAACCCCAATGTGGAGTATCAGCCCCAGTTGGATGCTTTGAGCGATCGCTTGCCCAACCGCCTGCGCCCCCGAGACTTAGTGGTATTTCTAGGGGCCGGAAACCTCAACCGCCAAATTCCATCCATTGTGGATGCCTATCGCAGTCACCTTCAGCAGTCAGCCGCCGTGGTGCAGTAATGTCCACCTCTCTCTCCTCCTCTCATAGTTCCACTGTCCTTCCTCCCGCTTGCGTTCAATCTCACGTCAGTCTGGCCTCTTACACCACCTTCCGAGTAGGGGGGGCCGCCGAATGGTTTTGCCTGCCAGAATCCGCTGACGATCTCCAGATGGCTTTGCAGTGGGCGGCGGATGTGGGGCTTGCTACCCAGTTCATTGGCTTGGGGTCAAACTTGCTGGTAAGCGATCGCGGTGTCCCCGGCCTGACCATCTGTACTCGCAAACTACGGGCTACGAAATTTTTTGACAACGGCCAATTTTGGGCGGCGGCGGGAGCGTCTGTCGTTAAGCTATCTCACGCTGTGGCCGATCGCGGTTGGAGCGGTTGGGAATGGGCGGTGGGGGTGCCCGGAACGGTAGGGGGCGCGGTCACCATGAATGCTGGAGCCCACGGCAGTTCGACTGCAGACTCGCTGGTCTCCGTGGAGATTCTTGACGAGCAGTTGCAGCATCGCACCCTCTATCCGGATGAGCTGAACTACGATTACCGCTACTCGATTTTGCAGGAGCGCAATTGGATTGTGACCGGGGCGACGTTTCAGTTACAGGAAGGCGATCGCGATCGCATCCGCCAGCAAACCCAAGCCTTTTGGCACAAGCGCCATTCCACCCAGCCCTACGACATGCCCAGTTGTGGCAGCGTATTCCGCAATCCCCATCCCAAAGCAGCGGGTTGGTTAATCGAGCAAACGGGACTCAAGGGCTACCAAATTGGCGGAGCACAGGTGGCCCAAAAGCACGCTAATTTCATCTTGAACAGCGATCGGGCTAGAGCTAGTGACATTCATCAACTGATTGCCCATGTTCGCCAACAGGTGTTCGATCGCTGGTCTATATGGCTGCATCCGGAAGTGCGAGTGTTGGGGGAATTCGAGGTGTCTGGAGACTGTGATACGTCGATGGCGATCGCCGACTAGCCACTATCTTTTGGTCGGCACTGCCTTGTCGATTGGCATTCCTCCCGTGTCGGAGCGTGTCTACTATCCAGATGCAGAGCCTGGGAGCGATTGACAGCTACACTACAGAGAGGGTCTTCAGATAGTTTGTCCCTTCCGACTCTGATGGCAGTCAGCTCAACGGATTGATATTCGGCTAGAGGCTCGGCCCCACCAAGCACTGCTTGCAATCATCGGGTGATTAGCGGCCCTAATTTTCGTTCAACCTCCCTTTCTAATTCATGACCTTCTCCAACATCGGCAAGCAGATCGCCGCCCGGTCCCGCGATATCTCGCGTGGTATCTCCAGTACGGTACAAACGGGGTTAGAGAGCACGGCATCTAACAGCAAGCGAATGGTCATTTTATCCAAGCGAGAAATTGAAAAAATGCGCCGTGCCGGTCAGTTGGCCGCCCAGTTGCTGGATTATCTGGAGCCGATGGTACAGCCTGGGGTGACGACTCTGGAACTGAATGATGCCGCCGAATCCTGGACGTTGGAACGCGGTGCAACGAGTGCCCCGCTGGGCTATCACGGCTTTCCAAAATCCATCTGTACCAGCGTCAACGAAGTGGTGTGCCACGGCATCCCTAATGCCAAGCAAGTGCTCAGGGATGGCGACATTATCAATATCGATGTGACGCCGCTGCTGGATGGCTATCACGGAGATACTTCAAAAACCTTCTTTGTGGGACAGCCCTCCGATCGCGCCAAGCAGCTAGTGGAAGTGACCGAGAAGTGCCTGTATTTAGGCATTGACGAAGTTGGTCCCGGCAACCGTATCGGCGACATTGGTGCGGCCATTCAGGAGTATGCCGAAGCCCAAGGATTTTCGGTGGTGCGAGATTTTGTCGGCCACGGCGTCAACAAGGTCTTCCACACCGAGCCGCAAGTGCCCCACTATGGCAAGCGCGGCACCGGCCCCAAAATGCGGGCGGGCATGACATTTACCATCGAGCCCATGATTAACGAGGGCAAGGCGGCCACTCGTGTGTTGCGGGACAAGTGGACAGCAGTAACGGTCGATCGCAAACTATCGGCTCAGTTCGAGCACACCCTACTGGTCACTGACGATGGTTGTGAGATTTTGACGAAGGTCTAGCCCCATCACGATCGCATTCCTGGTCCCAGAAACTTGACTAGCTGTTCGGTCGCAGCGCGAATATCTTCTGGTTTATTTCCCTTCAACACTGCATGGGGCTTGCCTGCTTCTGCCAGCACTCGAATCAACGTCATAATCACCAAATCGAACTTCCACTGCAGTTGCAAACGCGATTGCTCGGGAAGTATCCGTTGCAGCACGTCCAAAAATGCGTCGGTCACTTCCGCAAACTCTCGATCGGCCATGCTTTGGATGGGTTCCGGTTCGGTGCGGCACCGGCCCATAAACTGAGCCCGGATGAATTGAGAGTCACTATCCCGAGTCAAGACTTCCAAGCAAGGCTGTAGCAGCGCGGTCAAGATTGCCTCTACGGAGGGGGGGTGCGGACCCGCTTGCAGTTGAGCCAGCAATTCCAGCTCCTTCTCGACAATTGGACGGGCCAGTCTCTCAATAACGGAGCGGAACAGTTCTTCTTTTGACCCGAAATGGTAGTGAACGGCAGCCAGGTTAACCTCGGCCTCGTTTACAACACTGCGCAGCGTTGTTCCAGCAAAGCCTCGCTCGGCAAACAAGCGTTCTGCAACCGAGATGATTTGTTCTTTTGTTCCCGTAACTGGAGAAACCACAGCGTCTTACTTCGCATTGAGCTGAATCAATATAGCAGTGACCACATCACTGCGGACATTTCAGCTATGTCCACCCCTGACTGTGCTTAGAAAGCGTTGTCTTTACTGAAATGAAAAACGCCATGGTATTGGAGATTGAGCCAGTTCCAGGCGAGCACCAGTTCTGGACGATCGCGATATGGCAGCAGGGTAGAGCAGATATTGCATTTTCTTTATACGTGTGGTCTACTATATTCAAACGTACGTTTTAATTTTCTCGAGATAGGGCCTCATTTGTCCACCTGATGGGGCGAATTTAGCAGTTAAAGGAAGTCTTCTTATGCGTTTATCGTAGCGTTCTCGATTTGATTTTAAACGTACGTTTGACTTGTTGGCGACATTCATCAGTACCACTACCTCACACAGCACTGGCATGACTCTCCCCACCGCACTATCCAAATCCACCCAGACAGAAGCCCTTGCAGCGCCGCCTGGTTGCTCGCGCCGGACTCGCTCCTCCTCTCGGTTGTGGGTGTGGGTGGGTGTCTGTGGCCTATTGCTGTCTGGGTTGGCTGTTGCCAGGCTCGGGAGTTCAGTTGCACAAGGAGAGGCCGAGTCCCAA
>JBCBVA010000164.1:0-6212 GCA_039817825.1 Cyanobacteria bacterium J06642_12
ATTATCTCTCTAATTTATCCGTCTGCTAAGACACCATCGCACAAATAAGCAGGTAGTCAAAGACCACCCGCAAATTACCGATACGACTAATTGATAGAACCACGAAAATAGTAGTAAGGTTCTTCGCTCCGGACATCGCTAGTTTACTCGAAGTCTAGACGTTCGAGCTTAATATTTCGATTTCCCAATTTAATGGAAAACTCATCCCCAGGCTCTAACCCCATTTCCTTAGTGTAGGCCGCACCAATGAGAAGATTGCCATTTTTGTGCGATGGTGTCTTAGCAGACGGATAAATTAGAGAGATAATTCTGCTTGGACCAAAGCTGAATTGGTACTTGGATAAAGAATTTTATTGCTGGACTCTACATTCTCTTGAGTCTCAAGCGACTGACTATGGATTGAGCTTTGGTCTGGAATCGGAGGCTGTGCTGTATGGGTCTTCGAGTGGACTGATTGCTTTCTCGATTGAATCGAATTTGGGTTGTGCTTCGAGCTGTTCGTACGATACCTACGGCTGTACCGGTCAAATTAATCGTGTTATGGACAAATTCGCGATCGAGCATTTCCGAGCGATCTAGGCTGGAGATCGATAGAAGCAAATATCGATTTCATTAGACTGTTTAGATGTATTTCAGACTACATCGGTACAGGAGGACGCAGATTTTGGGTTTGAGTGGGGAGCGGTGTGTCGACTGGAGTATCGACTGAAGGGGGCTGGGGATGTTGGGCTGGAGCGAACGGGCCCAAGTTATTCGACAACGAATTATTCGACGAAGGAGTGGTCTGACAATCTTCTGTGTGCTCCAGAGTGAGGAGATAGCTATGGGCCTTGATTTGTCAGGAAAAATAGATTGAGAACTCTCTTTAGCAGATTGCTAACCATCTGTAAGATGGCGGTTTTGAAAGCGATCGTGCGGTTGAACTCATCCCTTGCAGGCTTGACATGAGATATTGTGGGCACAGCAAAACTGGCTGGTGGCTGGGTTGAGGAGGTCTGTTGCTGTGCGCAAGCGCCGCGATTATTCGTTAGCAATGTTTACTGGGCTCAGCCTGCTCATCCTTGTGATGATTGTTGGGACCATTTCGTTTATCTTCGGATTTGGATTTGGCGAAAAGGCTCGGCGAGGGGTAACAGCGCTAGAGACTAGCGAAGAGGGCAGAAATCGCGATGGCAGCGGACGGGGGGCTGTTTCCCTGATTGATGAAGAGAAATTGTTAGAGGAGACAGCTGCCGAGCTGGAAATTCCGGACCAATATTTGTTGAGTCAAAACCCTCGACTCAGGGGGATTTCGGCTGTGCCTACACCAGCTCCCACGCCAACACCTCGGGCAACTCCAACACCTGAAGCCAGCGAATCAACATCAGAGCCAAGCGTAGCAGAACCCACTCCTGCTCCAATTGCGACGCCAACGCCGCCTCCAGTCGCTCAGGAACCCGCTCCGGTGCCGGTGGGCAATGTGGTCATGAATGTGTTGTCGGTGCAGCGTCAAGGGGGGGCGGTTGTGCTGAATGTGACGATGCAGAATAATAGCAACCGCACAGTGCGATTTCTGTACAGCTTTATGGATGTGCGGGATAACACCGGGAGGGCGTTGAGTGCCAGCACGTCTGGATTGCCGGGTGAGTTGCCGCCGGGGAGTCCGGTGTACAGCGGAGTCGTGCGGATTCCCGAGATTTTTGTGCAGGGGGCCAGCAGTGTGTCGCTGAGTCTGCCGGATTATCCCAGTCAAAGTATGTGGTTGCAGGTGGGTGGCGTGCCGCTGCCGTAGTGCGTGTTGTTGACAGTAATTGAACTATTTGTCCAGCCTTTGTACTGCAGTTGGCTTTCGAATTTGGGTGAGAACTATTCAACAATGGTCCAATTGGCAGCGTTCGGGCCGTCTTCGTTAAATCGAATGTTGATGGGAAATTCTCGATCGCATCCTTGAACGACCCACAGCTCTCTCCACGATCTGGAGCCTTCTTCGCCAGTGGGGAGTTGGGTGACGTAGGGGGAGACCTGTTCGGGGGTATCGCATCCTAGGGTCGACGTTTTTGCAGAGATACCGATTAAGGCATCTTGAATCAGGGTCTGGTTTGCTAGCGATCCGGCCTGTATGGCTCCTTCGGGCAGTGGTTCTTGCGCTGCTGCTTGAAGGGTGATGGCTACAGCTAGTAAGAAGAGGACGGGTTTTAAAACTCTCTGCATTGATTGCCTCGACGCTCTTTGTGCAGACTAGCAAGATTTGTTGCTGTAGCCTCAGGCAAAGCGCTCGGCAGAGTTCTATACCATTTTTTCGACACCGTAAGGCTGGAGCCTTTCTAGGGGGCTCAGCCTAAGAGCGGTGTTCTATGGGACTTTGGATGGGGCAATGTATAAGGCCTGATGTGCGTAGGTTTTAGTGCTCGACTGGAGCGTCGGGAATTCGACTCCACTCGTTCCAAGAGCCATCGTAATTGCGTACGTTTGGGTATCCCAACAAGTACTGCAGGACGAAGCAGATAGAGGCGGATCGGGCACCGATCGCGCAGTAAGGAACAATTTCTTTGTCTGGTGTGACGCCGCGATCTCCGAACAAAGCGTGTAATTCGTCAGCCGATTTAAAGGTACCGTCTTCGTTCAACGCTTGAATGTGCTCGATATGGGTGGCACCGGGGATGTGACCGGCGCGTTCGCCCGGCTTGGGTGGTTCCATCCCATACTGTTCGCCTTTGAATTCTTTGGCGGTGCGAACGTCCAGCAGCAGGCAATCCGATCGCTCTAACGAATTCCGGACATCTGGGTATAAGACACGCATAGACGAGTTGAGAGATTTGGCGTGGTAGTTGGTTGCAGGGAAGGTGGACAGTTCCGAGGCAAGCGGGCGACCTTCGGCCAGCCATTTTTTGTGGCCACCGTTGAGAACGTAGACGTTGTCGTGACCGAAGAATTTCAGCAGCCAGAATATCCAGGCTCCGGTGCCGGGATAGCTGCCGTAGGCGATGACGGTGGTGCGGTTGGAAATTCCCGATCGCGATAGCAGCGTTTCCATTGCTTCGGGGTCGAGTTTCATGCGGAAACTGGGCTGTACTAAGTCGGGGAAAATGCCCCAGAATACGGCACCAGGGATGTGGCGATTTTGATAGGGGTCCGGGCTGTTATCCACTTCCACGATGCGGAGGTTGGGATCGTCGAGGCGATCGGCGAGCCACTGGGTATCGACTAAGACTTCGGGGTGGGCGTATGGGGTCATTTGTTGTGCCTTGAATGAGTAACGGCATGGGGGCAATCGCTGGAGCAGCCCGTCAGGATGAGTGCTCTGCCAGGGCTACTGACCTGGGAGCGATTGGCTATGTGGCTAAGATTAGGAGGGGCGATTGTGTGTGCCTAGGCCCCGATCGAGTACTCTTTCTGCCATCTATTCGAGCCATGACTCAATCGCTGCAGACGATCGTTCGAGCCATTAATCAGGTGCGAGATGAAGGCGAGCTAGCATCTCGGGTGTCTCCGATGGTGGGTGAGTATTTTTCGGCCACTCGGTGGGGTATTTTTTTTCTGGATAACCTGCCGATGTTGGATGGGCGATTTCAGGCGTTGCTGGCTAGCGGGTTGTTTTCGGTCGAGCAGAATCCGGTGGTCAGGTATTTGGTGGAGCGGCATGCTCCGGTGCACGAGTCGGTGGTGGTGTCGCCGCGGGTGTGGTCAACGATTTGTCCGCGGGCGGATCACTGGCATGTGATGGCGGGGCCGATTGTGAGTAACGGTCAGTTGGTGGGGTTAGTGGGGTGTACGCGCGATCGCTCGCGGCCTGCGTTTGATGCGGAGAATTTGGCGGATTTGAGTGGGATTTGCTTGCATGTGTCGGTGTGGACGGCGACGGTGCGCGACCGAAATATCTCTGGAGGGGAGTTGCGGTTGGAGAGCGATCGCTTGACGCCTCGTCAGTTGGAGATTGCTCGGTTGGTGGCGTTGGGGCGCACAAATGCGGAGATTGGGAAGGAGCTTTGGATTACGGAGAATACGGTTAAGCAGGCGCTGAAGCGGATGTTTCGCAAGTTGGAGGTGTCGTCTCGGGCGGAGATGGTGGCGCGGTTGTCGGTGCAGTGAGGGGATGCTCCTCTCAGGAAATATCGCGCTGGGGCAAACCTGCGTGACTAAGAAACACAGACTCACATCTGATTGGCTGGAGAAAACTGCTTCAACGCACGACTGTAGGTAAGAAACGAGGCATAACTCTAAAACAATCCCAAAGAATACCCCGTCTACATAATTGACCGAAGCCAAGATAGGTCTGAGTATTTTGTCTCCTTGTTGCTATGCCGTATCGCGCTTTTGTATCGTCTACGTTTAAAGATCTCGAACACCATCGCAACCACGTTCTCGATGCACTATTGGATGCTGGATTTGATGTCGATCCGATGGAACGGTGGACGGCGGATACGGATGCTCCAAAGCAGTTTTCGCAAGATCGGATTGAGGGGTGCGACCTTTGCATTTTGCTGGTTGCGTTTCGGCGGGGACATGTGCCGGTTGGGGAGGCGCTGAGTATTACTCAGATGGAGTATGCCAAAGCGAAGGAGCTTGGTTGTGACGTGCTGGTGTTTATGGCGAAGGAGAGTGCGGATTGGCCAGAGGAGTTTGACAAGCGTGGGAGCGATCCGTTGTTGGGGGAGTGGAGACAGTCATTTAGTGAGGTCAAGGGGTTGGGTTTCTTTGATGCCAATCCTGAGTCGATTAAGATTGCTCCGGCTTTGACGCGGTGGGTGGAGAAGCAACAGCCGAAGGCGAAAGAGGCGAAGCAGAAGACTGTGCAGAATTTTTATGGGGCGGTGTATGGGGTGGCTGGAAATGTGGAGGGGGATCAGGTGATTAATGTACCTCCGGTAGGGTAAGGGCGGCCCCCTAAATCCCCCACTTGTGGGGGACTTGCGTATGAGTGTTTGTGGAGTTGGTGGGTGGTTGTTTTGTTAGGTGGATTAGCATTTTGACTGGATGGTGGTGACATTCAAAAAGTCCCCCATTTATGGGGGATGTAGGGGGAAAATGTAGTGCTTTGGGGAAGTTCCTGGCGTTTTGCATTTGATTCCCAATCGTTAGATGAGTGAGTGCTTGCAGCAGAGGCGTGAGGGTGGAACAACAGAACAACCAAAATTTCAACGGAGATACCTTCGGCGTTGCTGGAAACGTTGAAGGGGATCAAGTTACGAATGTATTTCCCCCTGCTTCTCGCCCCAAGCCAACTGGAATTCCGAATAATCTGCCGGGGGCGGCTTCTTCGGTGTTTGTGGGACGTGAGGAAGCACTGAAAGAACTTGAGCAGAAATTACAACAAGATAAGCGGGTTGCTATCGCGGCGATTGCCGGGATGGGAGGGATTGGAAAGACGGCTTTGGCGTTGGAATACGCCTACCGGCATCTGGAGGATTATCCGGGTGGGGTGTGTTGGTTGAGGGTACGTGGCCAGGAGCTGACTTCGCAGATTGTGGGGTTTGCTCAAGCAGAGTTAGGGCTGCAAACGCCGGAAAGGCTGGAGGGTGAACATTTGGTGCGGTGGTGTTGGTCGCACTGGAAAGAGGGGCAAGTACTACTGATATTTGATGATGTGGCCGGGCAGGAGACAATTAAGCCTTATTTGCCACCGTTGGATGATCGATTTCGCGTGGTAGCTACGACACGTGAGCGTTGGCGAGGAATGCAGCGGCTGGATTTGGATGTCTTAGGTGAAGATGCTGCGCTGGATTTGTTACGGCAGTTGGTGGGAATGGAACGAGTTGACGAGCAGATAGAGGATGCTCATCAATTGTGTGCTCGTTTGGGATATTTACCGCTGGCGTTGGAGTTGGTGGGGGGATTTTTAGGGGAAGAAGAGTTTTGGTCGCTGCGACGGATGTTGGATGAACTGGAAGAGTTGGGTCTGACTCAAGAGGCTTTAGTTGAAGCAGATGGGTTTATGACTGCTCAAAGAGGAGTGCAGGCGGCGTTTGAGCTGAGTTGGGTACGGTTGCCTGACTTTGCAGAAGGGGCACAGGAGATAGCTAAGCTATTAGGTGGATTTGCTGCTTCTCCTGTACCGTGGCTAGGCATCAAAGAGATTGCGCAAGACATGATTAACAGTGAAAGAGTGCCGCTTGAGAAATCTCTAAGGGCATTAAAGAGGCTTAACCTCGTAAAAGAGAATGCAGGCAGAGTTCTTGACTGGATTTCAGGAGAAAGAATTCTCGTGTTAGAACATGTAACTCAAGAACTCTGCC
>JBCBVA010000165.1:0-6137 GCA_039817825.1 Cyanobacteria bacterium J06642_12
CGATAGCTCAAGTAATTTTGGTAAGTTTCTGGAAACTTATGAATTGCATATGCAAGAACGGACATACTAATAATAATGACCAAGCCGCGATCAACTCCACGCTCTGATAATCGTTCTGCTAACTTAAGAAAATCATCGAGTGACATATTGGAAATTTATTTTGCAGCTACCGATCGCACCAAATTCTACACAGCTGGACTTCGAGCCGCTACTATCCGCCGAGCTACTCACCCACTACCGACACATTGCCAACCAGCCTCTAACGGTTGTGGATGTGGAGACTACGGGCTCGAAAAGTAACCGCGATCGCGTCATCGAAATTTCCCTACTGCAAGCGGACTTAGACACCGGCATCCGTCACCAACAAACGCACTTAATCGATTCCGGAGTTGTCGTCCCTCCCCGCATTGCAGACTTCACCGGCATCGACACAGAGATGCTGCAAGGGTCACCTGCCCCCACCGAGATTTGGCCCCAGTATCTTCCCCTGCTCAGCAAAGGGATACTCACTGCCCACAACATTCGGTTTGACTATGCTTTCATCACGGCAGAACTAGACCGACAGGCGATCGCCTTTGTCCGCCCTCCACAATCCCAATGCTGCACCGTACAGCTCTCTCGCCTGCTCCTCTCCCATCTCCCCTCTCGCCGCCTACCCGCACTGGTCAAACATTTCAAATTCCCCATTGACACCTCCCACCGTGCAGAAGCCGACACTCTAGCCTGTTGGTTGCTAGCGGAAAGGCTGCTGTCCGAAATCCAGTCGGAATCGGACGAGGTCTTGCTGGAAAAATTCGGTCTACAAACTCTATCTCTCAGTGCCGCTGTTGCAGTTCTGCAATGCACCACTACCAGAGCCCTACAAGCCTTCGAAGCCGCTAACGTTCGCCCCCTCTACACCAGCAAGCGTGGTACCCCCTACTATCAACGCCGATTTGTGGAGCAGGTTTACTGGCAACTGCGGGAGGTCTCCTGAGATCGCTTGGCTAAATTTTACTCAGCCCATTACGCAGGCAGTCTGCATGTATGGCAGCCCGCTCGCGAAGCGCTCCCAACTCAATCGCTGATAATCCTTCCCGTCGATACTGCTTCAGCCAAGCCTCGGCAAGCTCCCGCTCGTCCTCCGGTAATTGCTCCAACTCGTAGCCCGGAATTTGCTCTGCTTCCATGAGCAGCGTCACCTTGGGGTCGTAACTTAGCCCAAACACGGGGATACCTGCCGCTGCTGCCAAAATCAAACCGTGCAATCGCATCGCGATCGCTAACTTCACCAACCCAAACGCCGCCATCAATTGTCGGGGATCTTCAATTCGCACTACCCGACTGGAAGCCTGACAGGCACCCTGCATAGACTGAGCCAGATCGACATCAGTGGCCTGAAAGGGCATTAGCAATAACTGGGCGTTCGTTTGCGCCTGCAAGATATCTAAGGCTCGCTGGATGGTATTCAGCCGTGCAGGAGTCAGCAAGGGATGGTGGCGCAATACAACTGCGATCGCTGGAGACTCCCAATCTGGCTGATAGTCCGTCGCGCTCAAGCTCCACACAGGATCGGGCGCAAGCTTGTGTGCGATCCCCCAAGTCTGCAGCAAGCGAGCAGCCCCCTCATCTCGAACGCTGACGGACTCACATCTTTGCAAGCAGCTTCGAGTTAGCCAACGCACCCAGCCCCGCTGCAACGGCCCGATTCCCTGCCCCCAAGCGATTGTTGTCAGCTCGTACATCTGGGCCCAGCGCATCAGCCCTCCGTAGTACAGAGGATTGCGCCAACTGGAGCTATCTTGCATCAGACTGCCACCCCCCCAGATAAACGCATCCGCGCTGCGAAATAACCGATGGATGTTCCGTAAATTCCAGCGATCGCAAGTCTCTACCCCATACAGCTCTGCCGTTCGGGCGGGATCGTTCGATAACACTACCGGCTCTACACTCTCGGGCAACTGCTGCATTAACGTCAGCAATAATGCCTCGTCGCCACTATTTCCGAACCCGTAGTAACCCACTACGACTGCTCGCATCCATACCCCACGATTACTGCTCGGCGGCATATCATATGCTTGCCACCGTCCTAAGATTTCACTCCAAACTATAGCTTTAGGCAAACTTCTAGGTAGAGCTCTCAAGCCTATTGTCGTGCCCCGTAAGGAGTAGAGCCTGCTCAAGCCTCTCGACTTAATAGCGACTTGCTACAGCCGCAACATGGCAGTTGGTAAATGTGTTCTGGTTGTCTGGTGCCCAGATAGTGGGACGGTATTTCAATTCCAAAAAATTAGGACGTTAAAAAGCCCCGGAGCATCGCACCTCCAGGGCTGTGTTTGAAAAAGGTATTTAGGAAGGCTTTGTATGAATCTAATGTACGAAGTCTGCGCAAAAACTCGCAAGCAAGAGCGATGTTTTGAAACATGTCGTAACAATTATTCTGCTTCTCACGCCTCGAGAACTCTATGAAGCCACTACTGTCAAGATTCAGAAACCCTCTGCTCACAGGGATGTAGCAATCCTGAGACAGGTTGAGCTGGCTAGGGCCATATTCTCAGAAACGTTGACCAGCCGCCGCTGCTGTGGCTGTTGTGCTCTCGGATTTTGCCGGTGCTTCAAACTTGTACCCCACACCGCGGACTGTCCGAATCAACTCCGGTTGATCGGTCCTGGTTTCAATTTTTTTGCGGATTTGACCGATATGGACGTCAACCACCCGCTCGTCCCCATCGTGATCCTCATCCCAAACTGCCTCGATCAGCTCTCCTCTACGCCACACCCGTCCTGGCGTCTTGGCCATGGTGTACAGCAAATCGAATTCTAGCGCCGTTAAAGGCACTAAGTTTCCATCGCGCAGCACCTGCCGCTGTTCTGGCTGAATGCTGAGATTATCGAAAAATAAGGCTTGCTCGGTCGAACCAACAGAAACTCCGAGCATGGGCCGCTGTCGTTTTAAGATCGCTGCCACCCTGGCCCCTACCTCCGGGAGGTTGAAGGGCTTAGTGATGTAGTCATCAGCTCCTTGGTGGAATCCCTGCAGGCGATCGGCCGTGTCAACTCGCGAGGTCAACATCAAGACATACACGCCCGTATCCTTCTGCATGAGTGGACACAGCTCGTAGCCGTTCATATCTGGCAGATTCAAATCGAGCACCACCAGATTGGGCTGAAATTGTGGAAATACATCGAGTGCTGCACGGCCAGTGGCAACCACTTCTACCGTGTAGCCTTGTTGTTCGAGATAGCGCTGCAGGAGAATACGAATACTGAGTTCGTCCTCAACAATCAGAATTCGAGCAGTCATATGCGGAGGGGCGTTCTAAACAAACAAGCGATAGCGATACCGAGCGGGGACCATCCAACGGTAGGCAAGTTGGACAATTGCCGAGTTGGGCGTGACCCAACGTCGAGACAATTGAGTACACATAGCGTACCCATTGCGATTGGCAATAGCATCGGCACAGGCACAAGTGCGTTTCCTAACGTTGCACAAGCGCGATCGCGTCCGAGTTTTTACTAGCCTACTGCTAGTGCTTTGTCAGGCTTACTTTTGGAGATGCTATCTTTCACCCACGCCTTTGTAGTAAGCCTTTGGTTGAGTGTCGAGCCCTATTCTCAACCTTGACAGGTTACTAGCATGCCCGCGCCATCCCGTCTCAGGTATTCAAGTGCTGAAGCCTCACCCAAGCCCAATCTATTGGGCAGTATAGGAGACACTCGATCTTGTGTCGGTTTGCCATAGCAAATTGCGAACATAATTTAGACTATTTGCCGCAGGAGGTACATTCCTGGATGGCGGAAGGGGAACGTGTTGGCTCGAACGACGTCTTCTAGTCTGCAAGGCATGTCTACACATCAGTGGTTGGAGTGGACCGGTGCGATCGAATGGCGAGACATAATAGAGGATGCGACTGGTGTTTCGAGAGGACAACGCAATGATGCGAGAAAGACGGGTGGTTTTGGCCATTATGCTAAGTGGTGCCCTCTCAGTTGCTGGAATCTCGCGCCACACAGCTATGGAGCCGGTCTTCGTTCCGTCCGCGCAGGCCCAGGCACCAGCTCAGGCTCAGACGGGACAAGACCCTGTTCCCAGCGACCTTGTGAATCTATTTGCTAAGGTCGTGCTCGAAATCGAGCCGTACCGCGTGGACGCCCTTGAAGCCTCGAATAACGCCGTGGACGATCGCGAAAAGGACGATATTCAGCGCAACTTTATCCGCCAGGCCACCGAAATTGTGGAATCCAACGGGCTGGCTGTTGCAGATTACAACCGCATTACGATTCAGCTCAGACAAGACAGCGAGCTGCGGGAGCAAATTGAAGCAGCGATTCGAGGACTGCAGCAAAACGATGCTTAGAACAGCGAGCGCTGATGTCAGTCACAAGCGGCTGTTGTTCCCAGGTTCCCCCAGCCAAAGATTCCTCCAGCCAAACTGCCCCAAACGCTGAGTTCGAGCATCTGATGTTTGGCTGACCCAGTCTACTTAGAGAATCGTCAGGCAGAAGGCTCGAGGGATCGTCTATTTTCCGGTGCTAGCGTGGCTAAGAGCTAGGGCAGCTCCATGCCATCGTCATCGGAGATCGAACCAGAGGTAATGATTCCGTTCTCGGGATCGAGGGTGACAATCGCTCCATCGCGAATGATATCGGTAGCATTGCTGACCCCCACCATGACCGGCAACCCCAACCGGGTCGCAATGACAGCGGCATGGGACCCAGCCCCTGATGCCTCGGTGACAACCCCTGCTGCGTGTTTCATGGCTTCGACGTAATTGGCATCTGTTGCAGGAGCTACCAAGATTTCCCCATGCACGAGTTTGCTGGACTCTTGACCGGAGCGAACAATTCTGGCGGGGCCGCTGACACACCCTCGACCATAACCCTGACCGGTGGCCACAACCGACTTAACTACCTCGACTTTAATTAAGTCCGTCGAGCCAGAGATCCCTTGAATGGTACCGGCGGTCATCACCACCAGATCGCCGTCCTCTAGCAGTCCCTGTTCGCGCGAGCTGTTTAAGGCCACATCAAAGGTTTGCTTGGTCGACGACGAGTCTGCCAACACTAGCGGGTGCACTCCCCATACCATCTGCAACTGGCGGGCAACGTTCACCTGTGGCGTAATCGCCAGGATGGGAGTGTGTGGGCGGAACTTAGACACATTTCGGGCGGTGGCACCGGAGCGGGTAAGGCTCATGATGGCGGCAGCGTGAAGCTGTTGCGAAATCTTGCCGACTGACCGGCTGATGGCATCGGGGATATTGGCTTTTGGAGTATAGACGTTGTCGCTGGTGTGGCGGCGCGGAGGATGGGGCAATTGGCGTGCAGGAGCCACGTACTCTTTCTCGATGCGGCGAGCAATGCTGGCCATGGTAGCCACAGCTTCCACGGGATAGTTGCCGACTGCTGTTTCGTTGGAGAGCATAACCGCATCGGTGCCATCCAAAATGGCATTGGCCACGTCCGAGATTTCGGCGCGAGTGGCGCGAGGGCTGTGGGCCATACTGTCCAGCATTTGAGTGGCCGTGATGACTGGAATGCCCAGACGGTTGGCGGTCGCGATCAACTTTTTCTGCAGGACGGGAACGTCCTCTGCCGGGACCTCCACCCCTAGGTCGCCGCGCGCCACCATGACGCCATCACACAGACTGAGGATCTCCTCCATCTGCTCGACAGCTTCGTGTTTTTCAAACTTGACCACAATGGGTACGCGGTACCCCGCTTCTGACATGAGCTGGCGTAGCTCGATGACATCAGAGGGCTCGCGGACAAAACTGAGGGCTACCCAGTCTACGCCTTGGCTAAGGCCAAATTTTAGGTCGGCCCGATCTTTTTCGGTAATAGCTCGAATGGAGAGGCGGACGCCAGGAAAGTTGACCCCTTTGCTGTTGGAGAGGACTCCTCCTATGACGGTGTGGCAGTGCAGTTCTCCAGCATCCGGGTCGACCCTTTCTACACGCATTTCGACGCGCCCGTCATCAATCAGGATGGTTGAGCCTTCGGGAACCTCTTTGGCTAAGCGATCGTAGGTAATGCAACTGCGCTCTTGCGTTCCCGCCATCAGGGTGCTGGTCAGCACATACGGATCGCCAGCTTCGAGCGTAATGGCCCCGTCGGCATATTTTCCTACCCGAATCTTTGGCCCCTGTAACTCTTGC
>JBCBVA010000166.1:0-6101 GCA_039817825.1 Cyanobacteria bacterium J06642_12
CGGTCGATGACTAGTGGCACGCTTAATTGCTTGTAGTAATTACTTAGCGTTTCTTCTTTGCCGCCTCCCTTGTCAAAGACATTCCACAGGACGTTAAGAATGGGTTGGTCTATCAGGAAGCCCTCGCCAAGGGAGGCGGCAAAGAAGAAACGCTAAGTAATTACTACAAGCAATTAAGCGTGCCACTAGTCATCGACCGCCTTCAAGAGCGGAGACGTTTGGATCTCAAGGTGTCGATCACAGGAAGAGCTAACAGGTATCTATTTGGAACAACCTCATCGATACTTAACCGCTTTATTGTGTCCCAACTCAACCAGCTGGATCCGCCGGCATTCGAAGACCTAAACTGCGATCTAGAATTAGTCGAGGGGCAACGAAATGACTATCGGGTGACCTTTAAGGGCCGTGCGTCAGAACCTTTTCACGAAGTTATCCGCAGACACGGACCACGTCCAACTGCTATGGAGGAATTCAATACCAGGATCTGGGAGGACGCCTCCGGAGTCCGTAGCACGTGGCGAAAAATACCACAATCACTCGACGTTACGTGCCGTCCGAATTGGGAGGTCTCCCCGCAATTCGAGAACGCACCGCTCAGCAAGGCAAATTGCTTGATTGTCCGTTCAACGGCGGACGCAACCACTACCCACAGCATTTCCCGGGCAGTGGAGGATGCCCTCGCAAAGCTTCCCACTGAATTGGCGTCGCACCTGGGAACGCCCCTGTCACGGTTTAGTGAGGAATTCTTTACCGATCGCAGTTCCCTAGAGAATGCAGTCAAGCTCCTCTGCAATACAGAAGTCGTGGTGTTCGATGCCACGAATTTTGAACCGGCCACCATGATCCTGCTCGGGATCAGGGCCGTGGTTCGACGAGGCGTGACGATTATCAGTATTGGAGGGAACTACGGTATCGGTGACCGAATTTCGATCCCCTTCAATGTTGAGGATGCCAATATCGTTTCCCATTCGAAGAAACAGTACGAAAGCCAAGATCCCTCCATTCTGCTCGAGCGCCGTATCAGTCGAGGTATTCAGCAGTTGGCGACACCCTACTACCTGGATCTCAGTGTATTCGACGCAATTCGCAACATTGCGGCTGAAGACCGCGGCATGATCGCAGAAGAAGAAGGTGTGTTGGTACTTTGCCCCTTTGAAACGAAATACAAGTCGAAACTTTGGGAGAAACAACTGCAGCCTGGTCTTCAAGATCAACTCCATATTCTGCGCCGCGATCAAAAAAAGAGCCAGCAGGCCTCGGTAGGCGTGGTTCGCAGCTTTGAACTCGAGTCACCCCGACTCGTTTCACAGACGATTTACGAGTACATACGCCGAATGCAGACCTGCGTGATCGACTGGACTATTTGGTCGCCCAATGTCTTCTTCGAGTTCGGGGTCCGCATGGCCTCGTCAATGAACCGAACAAGTTCAGTAATCGAACGCACACATCGGGCGTGCATGGAGAGTCTGGCGTCTGGAGACCCTGCTGAGAATTGGGATCAAGTTAAGGACGACCCCTGGTTTCTCGCGGAAAGCAAGTCGCGTAAAAATGCCGCGAGCGCACGCCGGATCGCAATTGCAAAGCAGACAGTTAAGCTCCTCGATTTCTTTGACGTTATTGAGTACGACGGCAAGAAAGAACGCGTCGACAACACTGGTGCGTTCAAGGAGATGTATGGGGGCAATGCCCTCGACCATCAGAGCATCTCGATCATCACTTCCACGAACGCTCTCGTGTATCGCATGGTGGAAGCTCATCTTGACGTTGACAGTCAACCCTCCGCGCGGGCAGTTCATCAAGAGATGGCGAATTCCGCGGCGTCCTTCGGTCGAGACCAGAGTAGTGGTAAGCCAGCAAGCCTTTACCCGGGAAATAACGCCCTGCTGGAGAGTGAGCAGTCGGCCGAATTTGAACGACTGTTAGCGACTTGGTTTTACCTGGCAGGCCGCTATGGGGCCGACCATTGCCGTCAGAATGATAGTCTGTTCGACGTGTTCAACAACACAGTGTCGCGACTTATGGACGCACATCACGCAAGACTTGTCTCCGAGGAATCACTGAAGGATGTTTTGGCCGATCTGAAGGCGGCGCAGTTGGCGATCGCTCTAAAGGAACTGGAGTCGGGCATTCAGGAATAGACGAAATTATAAATAGGAGAAATCATGAGCAACATATTAATTACAGCAGCAATAGCGAAGAAGACGAGAGCGAAAGGTCTCCGCAACGACGCTTTCGAATCTGATCCGCCAGACCAAAAGCTAGTCAATCTCGCCGTCCGGACCCTCGATCTGGCGATCAATCAGTTGGAGAACGCCCTCAAGAGTGGAGAAGATCAACGGACTAGCTGGTCCCAACTTGCAGATTGCTATGGAATCAAAGGAGGAATCTACTCCCGGCTGCGAGCATTTCCGGAGGCCCTCAAGATGTATCAAGAAGGGCGAAAGTGGGAGAAAAAGCCCACCGAGAAAACCAGCACCTACAACCTCTCGAATGTTATCGTGCATTCCATCATTGTCGGGCAGACATCGCTCGACTCAAAGGACATTCAGAAGAACTTAGTAGATACGCTGATTCCGCCCTTACAAGAGGTGACCAAGGGCACGAGGAAGGACGATTGGTGGGCTTGGGCGGATCTCGGGCAATTCCAGTTACTTCAGGGTGCAGCCGCCAATGCACTGGATAGTTACGAGAAAGGATTTGCTACCGGCCCCACCGTCGAGGACTTGGAAAGCAGTCTTAGAGTCATCAGAGAATTGAAGAACTCCGTTAACGACAATCGATATCTGAGGGGGCTTGAGCAAGCAGTTAAAAAGCTCGAATCTAAAAAAAAAGCGTTAGGGCACACGCCGTTGCTGAGTTGACGATCAGGACATTGACCCACTGACCCAACACCCTGCAACGAACAACAACAGCTTTGGCCTGCTTCATATTGAGTGAGGTGAACCCCAAATGCTGGACAGTCGCGCCAGGTGCTCTAGTATTGCGGTGTGTGTTGACCGTTGGCTTATGTCTTTATCCCGCCGTCATTTTTTGGCCACCTCCGCTGCATTTGCCCTCGGAGCCTGTGCTGCAACCACCACCTCACCCACATCCCAGCCGAACTCCTCATCGAGTCAACAACTGACCTTCTGGACCATGCAGCTCAAGCCGACCTTTGACGAGTACATGGCCAATGTCATCGCTCAGTTCGAGCAGCAGAACCCCGGAGTAGCGGTGAACTGGGTGGATGTGCCGTGGGGGGAAATGGAAAGCAAAATTCTAACGGCGATCGCCGCTCGCTCCGGCCCGGATGTGGTCAACCTCAATCCGCAATTCGCCACCAAACTGGCGGAAAAAGATGCCCTGGTGGATCTGGCCAGCTTGGTGCCCGCAGATGTCAAAGCCAGCTACTTCCCCAATATCTGGAAGGCCAACCAATTGGGAGAAACCACCTTTGGCCTGCCGTGGTACGTAGCAACCGATATTACGGCCTACAACCGGGACTTGTTTGCTGCCGCCGATCTCGATCCCGATCGCCCTCCCACCACCTACGAAGAATTGGCGACAGCAGCCAGACAAATGAAAGCCGCCACCGGCAAGTATGCCTTCATGCTGACGATGGACGGAGCCCAGGTGCTGGAGTCGATGGTGCAGATGGGGATGCAGTTGGTAACCCCAGACGGACAGGCCGGATTCGATACGGCTGAGGGGCGAGCGGCGTTTGACTATTGGGTGTCGCTCTTTCAAGAGGGGGCGATTCCGCGCGAAACGGTGACGGAGAGCCACCGACGGGCGATCGAGCTGTACCAGGCGGGGGAGCTTGGCATGTTGCTGACGGGGCCGCAGTTGCTGCGACAGGTGGCTGAAAACGCTCCCGATATTGCTGGCGTCACCGATGTGGCGTCTCAAATCTCTGGCCCAGACGGTATCAGCAGCGCCAGCGTCATGAACGTGGCCATTCCTCAGCGATCGCCCAACATCGACCTGGCCTTAGGGTTCGCCACCATGCTGACCAATAGTCAAAATCAACTGGAATTTTCCAAACTGGCCAATACTCTACCGTCTACCATTGCCAGTGCTGAGAACCCGTATTTCTCAGATGACAATTTCTCAGGTGAAGCCAGTAGCCCACTAGACAAAGCCCGAGTTGTTAGCGCACAACAGTTACCGTCCGCGGAAGTCCTACTCCCGCCCATGGAAGGGTTGGAAGAATTGCGCGATACCCTTTACGACGAACTGCAGCTAGCCATGCTGGGGGATAAAGACGTCGATACAGCAGTTTCGGCGGCAGCCGATCGCTGGAATCGTCTGGTCTAGTTGACGGTTTAGTTAGCGGTATAAAGGGTGCTGGCTGTTTCTAGACCTGTTGACAGTCTGGAATCACGATGAGTTTGAGGTGATATGAACGATCGAGATCGATGGACTCCCTATCTATTTCTGTTACCCGCCTCGATCGTGCTGGGATTGGTGTCCTTTTGGCCCGCGCTCCAAGCCATCTATTTCAGCTTGACGAGTTACGACCTTCTGAGTCCCCCCCAATTTCTGGGGCTGCAGAATTATGTCGAACTGTTCCAAGATCCGGTTTTTCTGCAAGCACTCGCCAACACCTTGACCTATTTGGTGGTGGCAGTACCGCTCCTGATTGTGTTGCCGCTAATCTTGGCCATTTTAGTCAATCAAAAACTCAGGGGAATTCACTCATTTCGAGTGCTGTATTACTTGCCGGTGATCGTGTCTACGGTGGTGGCCGGACTGGCCTGGAAATGGATTTATGCCGAAACTGGGTTGCTCAACTTTGTCCTCTCGCTAGCTACATTTCATCCCGTCCAGATTTCGTGGCTGACCGATCGCAATTTCGCCCTGTTCAGCATCATCGCCATCACGGTGTGGAAGGGGTTGGGCTATTACATGACGATTTATTTGGCCGGATTGCAATCCATTCCCCCCAGCGTCTACGAAGCCGCCGCGATCGACGGGTCTGATGGATGGGAACAACACTGGTCGATCACCCTACCGCTAATGCGTCCCTATTTATTTTTGGTCGGCATTCTGTCGGCGATCGCCGCCATGAAAGTCTTCGAAGAAGTGTACGTCATCTCTCCGACAGGAGATCCGGCCAACAGCACAACCACTCTAGTGCTGTATCTGTACGAGCACGGCAGCAAGCTCAATGTTGGGTATGCCTCCGCCATCGGAGTGGTCCTATTTGCGGTGGTGCTGGGATTATCGTTATCCACCATCCGACTGTTGGGATTGCGAGGAATAAAGCTATGACATCGCGCCATCGCCAGCCGTGGCCTCGACAGACGTGGAAATTCGCCATCCATTACGGCGTCTTAATTGCGATCGCCGTCGTTATGGTGGGCCCTATTGTGTGGTTGTTCAGCACGGCATTAAAATCTCCATCCGAAAATATCTTTGCCTATCCCCCGCGCCTGATTCCCCAACAGCCCACCCTGCAAAACTTTTGGACGGTCTGGCGAGACAATCCGTTCCCGATTTATCTATGGAACAGCACGGTGGTTTCGGCGATCGCCGTTGTCAGTAATTTGCTGTTCTGCTCCTTAGCAGCCTATCCGCTGGCCCGCCTCACCTTTCGCGGCAAATCCCTTATTTTTTGGGCCATTATCGGCACCAGCACCATTCCCTTCCAAATCGCCATGATACCTCTGTACGTGCTGGCAGTGCAGTTGAATTTGCGCAACACCTATCTAGGGCTAGTGTTTCCGTATGCCACAACGGCCTTTGGCATTTTTCTCATGCGGCAAGCGTTCCAAACCGTACCGCGAGAGCTGGAGGAAGCTGCAACCATTGATGGATGTTCGGCGATTGGTATTTGGTGGCACGCCATGATTCCGTCGGTGCGACCGGCCTTAACCACGCTGGCAGTGTTTACCTTTGTGGGCATGTGGGGGGATTTCTTGTGGCCCTTACTGATGGTGGATGACCCCCAACTCGCCACCTTGCCACTCGGAGTGGCAAATTTAGCTAGTGCATTTTCGGCAGATTGGCGCAAGATCGCCGCTGGGTCGGTCATCTCGATTGTGCCAGCACTAGCATTATTCGCAGCCGTGCAGCAATTCATCATTCCGTCTGATGCTGGCAGCGGTATCAAGGGTTAA
>JBCBVA010000167.1:0-6099 GCA_039817825.1 Cyanobacteria bacterium J06642_12
ATTTTCAATAACGTAATAGATAGGACTGAAGAACGCGAAGGAAATGTATTTGGGATTAAAGGTCGAAGGTTTGTCAATACTCATATTCATCACAACACGATCAGAACGAGTTTTGCTATAGAACTTCCGTTCGAAAATGACAGCTCTGTGGAAATAGATCGCAATTTATTCCAAGGTGGTGGAATATCAATACCAAAACATGGTGGAGGAGCACTACCTGATGATGGACTGACATTTCATATCCATCACAATTTCTTCACTAGCTCTTACTCGTTTGAATGGGCACGAAATGGTGTCAGAATTGACAGTAACGTCTTTTATTTCGATCCAGATCAAGATGAAGGCAATCTTATCACTAACCATGGAGGAGAAGCCGCAGACGGACCAACGTCCTTCCAAAACAATCTTATTTTCAATCCAGGGCGAGGAATCTTTTGGGGGAGAGGTGCCTATAACAATTTCTCATTTAATAACAACGAGGTATTTGCGACCGATACCTCCACTCCAAGACTAGAAGGTTTTTTTGGTTTTAACAGCGATACAGATTTTTCTACGATAGAGATTAAAAATAATATAATTTCAGTTAATGGGAGCTCTCGTCCTTTGATGCGTGATTCAGCCAGCTATAATTCAATTATTGAAAATAATACTATGAGCAATATTGCTGATATTAATTATTTTGAGAATCCAGACACTGGTAATCCTCGTGGAATAAGCCGGGCCCTATTATTTCAAGTGGGAGCTTATGGAGAGATGACAGTTGATGGAGAAGCTTTGAAGGAAGAGTTCAGGATGGAATCTGAACGATAAATAACGTGGGTTCGAGTTAAGGCAATCGTTGCATGCCTTGCCAAATCAAGGATTGATTGGAACACTCGGCGAATTGGTAGCATATTTATTGAGAATAGTATCAATAGATTGACTGGTTGGCAGCGTAGCGAAAGCAGAGCGGCACTAATAACGCGTGATTGCAATACTTTCAGGGCTCTCTGGTCGTGCATCAGGCAAGTGTGTGGGGTACGGCAGTGCCGATTCCACAGCTGATATTTCAGCTATGCTCCCCCTCTATACCTAGAAACCTTTATCCTAGCTGAAATGGCGAACGCGACACAAGAGATGCGCTCATCAGAGCTTTTGTCAGTCAACCAGGAGCAATCGTTGCTAAACCAGTTCCGATCTCGGTCAACCCCTGGAACCGCATTCCCTCTGCCCATTAAGTTAGAGCTTAGGACTTAAGGGCGAAAATGCGCTCGATCGCGTCGGACACCATTCGATCGGGAGTGGAGGCACCGGAGGTGATGCCAACCACGATTGGACCAGCCGGTAACCAGTCGTAAGTAACGGAAATACCGTCGTCTAGGGGCTGGTGGCGAATACCGCCGTCATCGCGAATGCAGGCAGGACCATCGATATGGAAAGATTTATGTCCTTTGTCGATCGCAATTTCTTGCAGGTGAGTGGTGTTAGAGGAATTAAACCCGCCGATGACCACCATCACGTCTAGCTGCTCTTCAATAAGCGTGAACATGGCATCTTGACGCTCTTGGGTGGCGTTGCAGATGGTGTTGAAACTGATGAAATGTTCGTCCAGCTTTTGGGGACCGTACTTGCGCAGCATGGTGGTTTCAAATAGCTTGGCGATCGCCTTAGTTTCGCCCTCTAGCATCGTCGTTTGGTTGGCAATGCCGACACGCAACAGGTCTTTGTCTGGGTCGAAACCGGGGGACATGGCGTTAGCAAACTTGTCCAGAAACTCCTGTTTGAGAGCATCGTGCTTCTCAGGAGTATCGTCTGCATGCAGGATGTAGTTGGCCACATAGCGGGCTTGCTCCATATCCAGCACCACTAAATAAGTGTCGGCAAACGAGCTGGTAGCAATGGTTTCTTCGTGGGTGTACTTGCCGTGGATGACTGAGGTAAAGTCTCGCTGGCGATGCTTGTCGAGCTGGTTCCAGACCCGCGATACCCATGGGCAGGTGGTATCGACAATCTCGTTGCCGTTTTCCTTAAAGAACTCCATCTCCTGAAGACTGGCCCCGAAGGCAGGCCATAGCACCACATCGTTGGGGGCGATTTTAGTGAAATCCTTCACCCCATCTTGCTGTTGAACAAACTGAATGCCCATATTCCCCAACTGCTCATTCACTTTGGGGTTATGGATGATTTCGTTGGTAATCCACAGGTTGCGATCGGGAAAACGGCGCCGAGCTTCGTAGGCGTATTCCACAGCGCGCTCTACCCCCCAACAGAATCCGAAGGACTCCGCTAGCTTGATGGTGACATCCCCTTGGGTGTAGGTGTTGCCGTTGGCGCGGATGGTTTCGACTAGCTCGCTTTTATATTCCGTTTGCAGCTCGTCTCGTATTTCATCCTGTAGTTCGGGAAACCCTTTAGCGTAATAGGTGTCGGAGCGGCGCAGGGATTGGCGTAGGGCTCTGGGGCGATCGGACGGAGACATAGACGAAGGGGTGGAAGTGGATTGAGTCATTAAATGCAATCAGCCAACGCTAATCTCAGCTTACGCTATGATTTCGCTCCCTCCGATGCTTGCCAATTCAATCTCGACCTTGAATCCCAGCCTCAAACCCCGACCTCAAACACCCCTGCGTTCTGAGCTGAATACTTTTGAACGCATTTCTTTTGGAATCTACTGTTTGACAGCAGCGAGCAGACCGAAGCGAACTAGGCCACTGGCATATCCTCGCGACATTAGGGGCAAGGCTAGGGCTGCCCGCACCGTCCCCCAACCGCTGCCTAACAGCTTAGGCAATACCGATAGGTCTTTGGCGGAGTCGATGACGATGTCCCAGAAAGGGGCGACTTGTTCCGACCAGTCATCGATTCGGATATCTTTCAGTGGCAAGCTGCGGGCGATCGCCTCGTAGTCCTGCAAGCTAATGACATAGGGCAAGCAATAGACGTCGTAAATCTTCTGCAGGTGTTGCCGATCTGCTTGGGAGAGTTCTCCTTCGCGGTGGCACCAGGTGGCCATCAACAGCATTCCCTCCGGTTTCAGCACCCGACAGCACTCCGTTAGGAATTGCCGTTTATCGGGCATGTGCTCGCCACTTTCCAGGCTCCACACTAGATCGAAGCTGTTACTGTCAAATGGCATATTGAGGGCATCGGCCACTAGAAAGCTAGCGCGCTTGTCCAACCCAAACTCAGAGGCTCGCTGGTTGGCCCGCTCCGCCTGAACGGGGCTGAGGGTAATGCCCGTTGCGGAAGCTCCGTAGCGATCTGCTAGATAGAGACTACTGCCCCCAATGCCGCAGCCCACATCCAGTAAAGTCTTAGGTGCAGAAACGTTCCCCCAGTTCAATAGGCGATCGATCAGGTCAATTTGGGCTTGGCGACGGTTGGGTCTGAGGCCATCGGCGGGGTAATAGCCGTGGTGCATGTGTTCTCCCCAGATGTCTTCCCATAGACCGGAGGAGGCATCGTAAAAGCGACGAATGCGATCGTTGAGGGTCGATGTCTTCGTTGTAGAGGTCGTGCTCGCGATCGCTTTGAGGGTAGTCATAAAGGGTTATCGGTAGGACTCGTACTCTGTTAAACCCGAGAAGAGAACCGAACGCACGCCCACAGGCTGGCTGCAATCCACTAACTGCTTGATGACCCCCTTCGCAGCAGGCCTGACAGACTAAACATTTCAACGATGCAAGTTGAATGCTTGATGGATGGTTTGCAGAGCTTCCAGGCCGCTGTCTGCTCGTACCACGCAACTAACTTTGATTTCAGAAGTGGAAATCATTTCAACATTAATGTTGTTGGCGGCCAGAGCTTGGAATAGTTGAGCGGCGGTGCCGGGATGAGCTTCCATTGACGCCCCCACTATGCTCACTTTGGCTACGTCTGTATCCACTTCCACGCCCCCACAGTTGAGTTCTGAAGAGACTTGCTCCAGGATTCCTTTGGCGGTGCGGGCTTGCTCGTCTTTGGTGGTGAATGCGATGTGGTTGGTGGCGATACCGCTGGCGTTGGTTTGATTGCGTTGGCTTTGGACGATGGTATCTACCACGATGCCTGCATCGGCTAAGCGTCTAAAGATCTTGGCGGCATGACCGGGGCGATCTGGGACATCGAGGATGGCTAGGCGAGCTTGGTCGAAGTCGAGGGCAACACCGCTAACGGGGGAGGTTTCGGAGGAGCGATCGACAGGGGCGGGGTCGGCGACGGCGTGGGGGACGACTTGGAAATACTGGCTCAGTTGCAGGGCGGCATCTCCAGCGCGAGCGGAGTCGATCGCGCAACTGACCTTAATTTCTGACATGGAAATCAGTTGCAGGTTGATGTCGGCAGCGGCCAAGACTTCGAACATTTCGGCGGCGATGCCGGGACGACCGATCATGCCAGCTCCAGCGATACTAACTTTGGCGATGTTGTTATCCACCAGCACTTCGCGACAGCCTAAGTCTTTGGCCACTTGCTTGACGATTTCAGCCGCCTCGATGCTGGAACTGTGCTCTAGGGTGAAGGAAATGTCGTTGGTCACTTCTCCGTCTTGATTGGGATTGGGATGAACGGATTGCAGGATGAGATCGACGTTGATGCGGGCAGCGGCGATCGCCTGAAAGAGTTTGGCAGCTACGCCGGGGCGATCGGGGACTTGCAACAGAACAATTTTGGCTTGGTTGCGATCGGCGGTCACGGCGGTAACCGCTTGGGACGTTTCTAGGCCGGAAAGGGTGGGGCGGCGGCTGGGTTGAGGGGAGAGGACTGCAGTGCCGGGGTCTTCGGTCCAACTGGAACGGACGGCAAGTTTGAGGCCGTAGTTGCGGGCCAGTTCGACGGCGCGGGGGTGGAGAACGTTGGCTCCCAAGCTGGCTAGTTCCAGCATTTCGTCACTGGTGATGTGGGGGAGTAATTGGGCTTCGGGGACTTTGCGGGGGTCGGTGGTGAGGACGCCGGGGACATCGGTGTAAATTTCGCAGACTTCGGCGTTGAGGGCGACGGCGAGGGCGACAGCAGTGGTGTCGGAGCCACCCCGTCCTAGGGTGGTGATTTCTAGGTCGATGGGGCTAGAGATGCCCTGGAATCCGGCGACGATCGCGACTTTTCCGGCATCGAGATGGCGGCGGATGCGATCGGGGCTGATTTCGTAGATGCGGGCGCGGGAATGTTCCCGTTCGGTCAAGATTCCGGCTTGGGCTCCGGTGAGGGAGGTGGCAGGGCAGCCGATTTGTTGCAGGGCCATGGAGAGCAGGGAGATGCTGACTTGCTCGCCTGTGGAGAGCAGCATGTCCATTTCGCGGCGGTATTCAATGCTGTCGTCGGGTTCGGGAACGATGTCGTTGGCGAGGGAAACGAGGGTGTCGGTTTGCTTACCCATGGCAGAGACGACCGCCACTACTTGATGGCCCTGGGCAACGGTGCGGGAGATGCGAGCAGCGACTGCTTGGATGCGTTCGACGGTGCCGACGGAGGTGCCTCCATATTTATGAACGATTAGGGCCATGTGCTTGTGGTGAACGGTGCATCCGAGATTGTATTACGTGACCTATCGTGGTTGCACGGCTGGGTATGGGATTTGGGTGCGTCCTTGGTTTAGCTGGAGTATGACAGGGGAGCTGTATAGACGCGGTAGGCGTCAGGATGGGGAGCGATGGCGGAAAGCAATAATGAAGGGCCGATGGCTCAGAAATGGTATGTGGTGCAGCGGCCTGAGGGGCATTGTGAGATTGTCGATGCAGCTCAGGCGGAGGATGCGACCCATTGGGGGCCGTTTGCGTCGCAGGGGGATGCGATTGCTCGTCGAATTGGGCTGATTCGCTCTGGAAAGTGCCAGCCGGTGTGATGGAGAGATTTAGTGGTTACAAACAAACGGTTGACTGTTAGCTCGTTCTTAACCTCTTGAATTCTCGAGGACTTCATCAGACAGGGTTTTGGTGGTGCGAGCCCCTAACTTCCGTAGCCGATCGACTCGTCTGAATAAATTCCCCCGTCCGGTTGATATACGCTTCACCATAGTTTCAAATTCATCGGTTGCTTGGTCGAGCTTTTTGCGTACAGCGAACATTGCGTCATCAACCAACGCAGCCTGGTCATATATTTTTCCAGCGATCGCAGCGATGTCTTCGGCGTTTCTATTTTCATGGT
>JBCBVA010000168.1:0-6060 GCA_039817825.1 Cyanobacteria bacterium J06642_12
GACTTTCACCTATAGCTGTCAAGATAGAAAGCATGAATGTTGACATTTGCCCAAGCGTAAATATCCGCTTTCAGAACCCCACTCGTTTTCAATAGAGGTTGAAGAAAGAGTTAAACTCATCCCCTGAAGTGCCTCAAACCCTCTTTAGGTATGACTTGGGGCGACAATCGATTGTTTCGTTTGAAATCCGAATCGTTAATAAAACAATAAGAATGAATGGCTGTAAAATACAGTTTCTCTTAATGGAAACCTTAATGACCGATCGTGATTTCGTACGTTTTGCCCCTCTGCTGGGTTGTAAAGCTATATAGGATGATTGTTGCTCAGTATCTATCGAGAATATTAAGCATTGTCCGATTGAGTCCTATCGCAATCCTCTTCTATAACCATTAGCTCAAACCAGAAATTTATTTCAACATCCGTGCGGTTTTAACAATTTGAAGTGGATTTCGTACAAGCAGGGCCTGAGATCGGGCCAACGCTATGACTTTCGAGTAAAAGAAATAGTGAAGATATAGGGTGTGGCAGATGAACGTTCGTTGGATTCCAGGATTCATCGGAGCCCTGCTGGCAGGTACTGTTGTCGTAGGAGCCTCTCTTGCCCAGGCTCAGACGGCAACTCTGACCAGCGAACAGGTAGCGCCTCAGCAGGTGGAAGGTCTGGTGCGATCGCTGCTGAGCATACAGCCGCTATTAGAAACCGCCAGCCGGGAATTGCAGTTGGCCCACTCGGATGTGGAGGAACGGGCGATCGAGCGGGAGTTTATCGAGACAGCAGCAGATATCGTCCAGCAAGAGGGGCTGACGGTTGGTCTCTACAGTCAGCTGATAAATTTGGCGAACCAAGACCCGAAGTTTCGCGATCGCGTAGCCTACCAGCTGGATCGATTTGCCGCCGGACAAGAACGACCGCTCACCTCCCCAAATGTGCCTCCTCAAGGGGGAACGCGTCCGCCAACCCTACCGCTAAACCGCGCCAATAACAGCCCCCCCAGCCGCTTGCGATAGCCTCTATACGGTCTTACGAGTTTTGCCGAATGACGAAGTCTGAGGCACTGGTGTCTCTGTGTGAGCTACGCAATCTCAGAATTGCGACATAGATAATGCTGCCCCGTGAACCGAGTAGAAACAGTGGAAACCTACTGTGAAAGACATCGAAAGACTCTAGTTCGGAGGGCCTTAGGCTAGCTCTAAGGAAAGTTAGTGTAGCCTGGAACTAAGCAAAAACGTTGACTGTATAGTGCTCTATGTTCAACATCAACCTCACGGATTCAGCGGTTCGCGAAGTGAAGCGGTTGCGTGCGAAGTATGACGACCCCAATATGCACCTACGCCTAGGGGTGAAGCCCAGCGGCTGTTCGGGCATGTCTTACACGATGGCGTTTGAATCCGAGCCTAAGGATGCCGACGAGGTGTTTGAGTTTGGCGATTGCAAGGTCGTTATCGATCCGCTGAGCCTGTCGATTATTGACGGCATGACAGTTGACTTCAGCGAAGACTTGTTGGGTGGCGGCTTCCGCTTCGAAAACCCCAACGCAGTGAACACCTGCGGCTGCGGTACATCTTTTACCCCCGGCGAAACTGCTGCACCAGCAGCCTCTGCCACCTAATTTCTGAACCTAGTTTCTGTCTCCCCGGCCTACGGTGCTTAGAATTGAGGCAGAAAAAGTCTTACAGATCTGGTTCCCCTTCCCAGCCGAAGGTCGCCAGGTCTATTTTGTTGCGATCATTGAATGTCACCCCCTCATCCATCAGAATCTGCCGTTGCAAATCGTCTCCGCCGTACCGCATGGGGGATGACGAGATTTCCCCTTTAGAATTGATCACTCGTTGCCAAGGAACGTCAGTATCTTTATCCAATCGAAATAAGGCATAGCCCACTTGGCGTGCATATCCTGGATAGCCAGCCACTCGGGCCACTTGGCCGTAGGTCGTCACCTTGCCATAGGGAATCAGGCGCACTGTAGCGTAAATCTTCTCGTACAGAGGTTTTGAATGTGCCATGCGTCTGCTGTTTACTGCTGTCGAGAAGATGGCTAGTCGCTGATATCGCTAATCGTGTCTTCCTGTCCCACAGGCTAAAAGACCTCTGCTCCTTTAAGAGATTCGACGTTATACATACGAGCACTCTCACCACAGGTTCGAGGGGTGGGGAAAATTTTATCGGGGTTAGAAAGCCCCTTAGGATTGAAGACTGCGCGAATCCATTGCATGGTGTCTAGATCGGCAGGTGAGAACATTTCTGGCATGTAGCATCGCTTGTCAGCACCAATGCCATGTTCTCCAGAAATACTGCCGCCCACGGATACGCATAGCTTGAGGATTTCGCCCCCTAAAGTCTCAACCGTCTCCAATGCTCCAGGCTCGGAGTTGTTGTACAGAATCAGGGGATGAAGGTTGCCATCTCCAGCGTGAAACACGTTAGCAACTGGATAGCCATATTTCTTGCTCAGTGCTTCGATTTCTTTGAGGACGTAGGGAAGTTTTGTGCGAGGAATCACTCCGTCTTGAACGTAGTAGTCTGGGCTTAATTTTCCCATTGCAGCAAAGGCCGCCTTGCGCCCCTTCCACAGTCGTAAGCGTTCCTCGGGGTCAGTGGCTGAGGTCACATTGCGGGCTCCGTTCTGGCGGCAGATTTCCGCCACGCGATCGCTATTAACGTCCACCTCTACTTCCAGTCCATCCACCTCCACCAGTAAGATGGCGACGGCATCGCGAGGATAGCACTCGGTTTTAACGACATCCTCAACCGCATTGATGCTGAAGTTATCCATCATTTCCATGCCGCCAGGGACAATTCCGGCCCCGATGATGTCCGAGACAGCTCCACCTGCTGCTTCTACGCTGGAAAAATCTGCTAGCAGAACTCGAATTGATTCCGGTTGTTTGAGGATGCGTAGGGTAATCTCGGTGGCAATTCCCAATGTCCCTTCCGAACCCACAAACACACCAGTCAAGTCGTAACCCGGAGTTTCTTCCACCGCTCCCCCAGTTTCCACAATCTCGCCAGTTGGTAGCACCAGTTTGAGACCGAGGACGTGGTTGGTGGTGACGCCATATTTCAGGCAGTGGACACCACCGGAATTCTCGGCCACGTTTCCACCGATGGAACAGATGATTTGGCTAGAGGGATCGGGGGCGTAGTAAAATCCGTCGCCGCTGACCGCTTGGGTGACCCAATTATTAATGGCTCCCGGCTGAACGACGATGCGGTGATTGTCTAAATCGATATCGAGAATCTTCCGCATGCGGGCAGTTGAAATTAACACGCTGCCTTCGATTGGCAGGGCTCCCCCAGACAAACCGGTGCCTGAACCACGAGCAATGAACGGGATGTCATGGCGATCGCAGATCCGCACCACAGCAGCCACTTCTTCCGTCGTTTGCGGGAATACCACGGCTGCTGGCGGTTGACGGTAGCTGGTCAACCCGTCACATTCGTAGACCAGCAATTCCTCTTTGTGTTTCACCACCTGGCGCTGGCCGATTGCCTGCTCGAATTCTCGGATAATGGCAGACCAGTTTGGTGCAACAACGCTGGTGGTCATGGATTGCATGCAGAATGAGTAGCTGAGTTGATGGTAACGCGAGTGTTTGTTGGTGCACATTGGCGGCACTCAAGTGTACGAGTGCTGTAGTGCATCATCGCGATCGCACCCTGGTGCTTGTTGAACATAACTGTCACGCAATCGTTTGGGAGCCTGGCGACCAAAAAAGCGCGCATGCTCAAGGAATTCTAATGCTCAATTCACGTACAGAGCGATCGAAATACAGACCATAGATAATAGGGGATTGACACTCACTATCCCGTATGGCGTTTTGGAGGCTATAGCCGTGGCAAGTACTGAGGCAATGACTCAAGGGGCTCACCACATTGGGTTAACCGTTCCCGATGTCGCCTCCACTCAGGACTTTTTTGTCGATGTGTTGGGATTCAAGCAGGTGGGGGAAAAGCCCGACTATCCGGCGGTGTTTGTGTCGGATGGGACTGTCATGCTAACCCTGTGGCAGGCGCAAGATCCCCAAACCGCAACCCCATTCGATCGCAAAACTAACATTGGTCTCCATCACTTTGCCCTTAGGGTTGCCAGTCTAGATGCCCTGCACGCTGTTCACCAGAAGCTGCAAACCACCGATGGCGTTGACATCGAATTTGCCCCCGAGTCATTGGGGACAAGCAATATTCACCACATGATGTTTGCCATTCCTGGAGGCATCCGCATGGAGCTAATTGCTCCTACTGCATAGAGATTTGTCAGGCTTGCTGTGAGGGATACGGTCAATCGTCAAATGGATTACAGCAAGCCTGAGAGCGAAGTAATCACCCATCACTTCTGCGTTCTTTCTGGATGGAGCCACAACCATGTCGCGATCGGGTTGGCCACACCTCACATCCCCCTTTCACGAGGGTGAATTAGCGATACAAACTCGACTTGGCGTTCGAGACCAAATGGAGCGTCAAGGTCGGCGAATCATTCGCGACTACTTAACCGATCAACATCGAAAATTCTTCCAGCAGCTCTCCTATGTCATTGCTGGCACGGTTGACGGTGAAGGACATCCTTGGGCGTCTATTGTGGTCGGCCAGCCAGGATTTCTCTCTGTCCCTGACGCTCGCACGTTGCGCGTGACAAGTTCGTTCCTACAGAGCGATCCTCTCGCGACCACGTTGGCTGAGGGAGCGGATATTGGGTTTTTGGGGATTGAATTGCATACTCGCCGCCGCAATCGCATTAATGGGGTGGTTACGGCGGTTCATCCCGGTGGCTTTGACGTGCAGGTCGTGCAAACCTTCGGCAATTGCCCGCAATACATCCAGGCTCGAACGTTTGAATGGATTGATGGTGAATGGAGCGGTAGTGAAGGGAGCAGTGGTGAAGGGAGTGAAGACGCCTCCACGACTTCCAAGAGGCAAGCCCAGTTACCAGCCGTCCGCGAGTTCGAGCGGTTCGGCGAGACCGAGACGAGCGCGATCGCGGCTGCCGATACGTTCTTTATTGCGACGGCTTACCAAGATAGAGCTGCAGGTTTGGCAAGCGGTGTCGATGTATCCCATCGCGGTGGCAAGCCCGGATTTGTGAGGATTGACGGCGATCGTACCCTGACCATTCCTGACTACTCTGGCAACAACCACTTCAACACATTTGGCAACATCGAACTCAATCCACGGGCTGGCCTGCTGTTTGTGGATTTTGTCCGAGGAGATCTGCTTTATCTGACTGGAGCTGCCGAGGTGATTTGGGATGGGCCTGAAATCGGCGCTTACTCTGGTGCCGAGCGGTTGTTGAGGTTCTATCTCGAACGGGGGCACGAAGTGCGGAAGAGCTTGCCACTGCGCTGGACGCAGCCCGAATACTCTCCCTATCTCGAATTTCGGAGTTAGAGGCTGCTTCCGTCGAGATTGGCTGGTTTACTTTTCATCCGACGATTCGATCGAACCGATGTTGCTCAGCAGGCTGGCTTTATTGTCTGCCCGAGCAGCAGCATTGCTGAAGTGATGACGCGAATACCGCTAGCTCGGTAGAGCTGGTAAAAGAGAGCTAATGAATCGAAGCGGTGTACCAAAAGATGAGTCTTTTCCGTTTGTCGAACTTTCCCTACGCTTAAACGCAGCTAGAGTTGCTAGCAATGTTTTCTCAGGCTTCCCAAGAAGACATAGTCAAAATATCCCTAGAAGAAACTGAGTCTAAATAATAATTCTGTCATCCTTTAGATGGGGATTTTCAAGAAGGATAACCCTGAAAATCTCTTCGAATTCTCTTTGTTCCATTTCGCGCAAGCTAATCTTCCTTTGTCTTAAAATCTTATCTGCTTCAAACCGTATCTAGTGTCAGGTGCTGCTTGCTCGCAGACATGACTTTTGGGACGATCATCCTCTAGAAAGCTATATGAGGCAAGAGATGTGGCTATATGGACTTTAAGATTTGTTTGATCAAAATGTCCATGTTTAGACTGGGTTCGATCTGAGATTCAGGAGGATTGGAGCAGGGCTTTGAGGAGTTTCTATTGCGCTAGATGGAACTGTGATATTCGAAATATAGCAATAGAAAGAGGTGTTTG
>JBCBVA010000169.1:0-5999 GCA_039817825.1 Cyanobacteria bacterium J06642_12
CCCTGAATGCAATATAAACAGACAGTTATTGAAACTTGAGGGCCTATATCTGGCTACAGCCCTATTTAAACTACGCAAATAATCACAGAGATTGGGGCGAGATCCCGTCGTCATAATGTTTTCTTTAGATTTATCCCCAGAATGAGGGAAACGGTGCGTTCGAATGAGAATCGCGGGCGGCGCAACCCCGGTTCTACCGGATCGACAAAGACGGTGATCATGCCCAGCCGGTTTCCGCCAATGACATCGGTAAAGATGCGATCCCCAACAATGGCAACCTCCTGCGGAGAAAGATTCATCTCGCGGGTGGCTTTGCGCAGCGATCGCCGAGACGGTTTGCCCGCACGACTGATGTGAGGCAAATTACTATCTTCAGCAATCCGCCGAATGCGTTGTGAATTCCAGTTGTTGCTGACCAACCAGATGGGAAATGCTTCTTGCATAAGGTACAGCCATTGCTTGACCTCGGATGTCGCCTGCGGGCGGCTGGTTGGCACAATGGTGTGGTCAATATCAAGAACGAGTCCCTTGACGTTCAAATGCTTGAACGCGTCGAGGGTGAGATCGGTTGCTGGCCCGCCAACTACAACATCCGGCTGCAGGAGTTGAATCCAGCGAGTGAGGAAAAAGCGCGCCATACCGCTACACTCGTGTGTCCGCTTGCCGATTGTAGCGGTGGATCCGAACTCAGACGAGTGCCCAGCTGTAGAGAGGTGAGAATATTGAGAGAAAAATTAAGTGGCGGTGAAAGCCACAAAGAGATTGCAAGAACAAGCGATCGCGAGTTCATCTGTAAATCTGTCTAGTTCACCTGACGCTAGTTCACTTGGCGATCTTGAATGATTTGTCGTTGGGCAGCGAGGTGCTCCTCGATCGTTCGGCTGAATACGTGGCTACCGTCATAGCGGGCAACGAAGTAGAGATTCTCGGTTGTGGCGGGATTCAAAGTAGCCTCTAGGCTGGCAAGACCGGGGCTGGCGATCGCCGTTGGGGGCAGACCGGCATTGACATAGGTGTTGTACGGGGACGGCTGAGCTACTTCAGCGTAGGTAAGACGGCGATCGGGGGTTTGGGTGATGTTGAAGGCGTATTCCACGGTGGGATCGGCAGCTAAGGGAATACCTTGTTCAAGGCGATTGGTAAACACACCGGCAATTTCAAATCGCTCTTCCGCAATCACCGATTCTTTTTCCACAATGCTGCCTAGCGTGACCCACTCCACCAGTGACATGCGTTCTGCGTCTGGCGTCGTCTGCTCGTACTCGCGATATACAGGCAGGGCGGAGGTCTCAAACTGCTCCAGCATGCTGATGATGACCTGCTGTGGAGTGCGGGCATCCAGCGGAATTTGGTAGGTATCTGGGAATAGCCAGCCCTCTAGCTGAGGCAGGTCTGGGGGTAACCAATCAAACTCGGGTAGGTCGGTGAACTCGGTGGCCGCAATGAAGTCTTCGGCAGAAAACCACCCCAATTGCTCGAAGTAGTTGGCCATTTGAGTAATGCGCCATCCTTCGGGGATCGTGAATCTGACCTCAACCCCTCGCCCTTGATTGAGTCGAGTGGCGATCTCGCTTAGATCCCAGCGGGGATCGAAGTCAAACGTTCCAGCTTTAGGCTCTAGATCCCTAAACCGCATCCAATATTCCAGCGCTTGAGGCGAGCGTAAAACCCCATCGTGTTCCAACTGTTGGCTGATATCCCGCAGACTGCTACCAGGGGAGATAGTGACACGGACGGGATCGACGTCGAGTTCGGGCGAAACGACGGGGGCCGATACATGCTTCCAGCCGAACCATCCGCCAACTCCTCCAGCGATCGCCAAAATACCAGTGGAAACCGCTCCAACCGTCACCAATTTTCGTATCCAGCCCATGACGCTCTTCCCCGCGCGAATGTAGTGTTGCTGTGCTGCTTTTGTTGTAGATAGCAGTCGCTAGCTAGCCCGATTCGTCGTCCCGTTCTGCTGTACCGCGCTGCTGTGCCGCGCTGCGCTCACCGCTGGACTCGGCTTGAGTGACAAAGACTATCGCGCACCAATCGAATTAGGCATATCTAGGATGCTTCCCCATACCAAACCATCCTTATTCATAACAACCTCAATCCATTTCGACATCTACTCGAATGAATCTGCCTTATGGTTCTTTGTTGTATCAGTCCTAGATCGTCTCGTCTAGTGATGAGCGGTGTGTTCAGTAAAAAAATGACCGGTTTGGTACGAAACCCACTGGAAAAGACGCTGGAAAAAAACGATTGGACGAACAGTGCCGCTAAACATTCTGATTGAGAGGCATCCCAATGCAGTTGGGCGGGGGCAGGCCTACTCCGCCAGATCTAGCAAGCGGTCTTGCAATCGAGTAAACAACTCGCTGTCCTCTTCCGGCGACACCAACGATGGGGCCGTATCCGGTTTGGCGGCAAAGAAAAGTAGCGGATCGAGAGGGGCAAACACTCCGAACTGGCGTTCTTCGTGAAAAAACGTTGAGAGTAACTGGTATTCTTCGATATCGTCGTCCCCATCTCCGTTGGCAATCTCGATCGCTGTTTCTTCAATGGGTTCGGGCAGTTCTCCCTCAACTGTCAGCGTGTAAGCACTGATCCGTAACTTGAGATTGAGTTCTCCTAGGACAGCCTGGGCCGTCGGGATGACGGCCTCTAGTTCTTGCTCCTCCAGATCGGCTAAGCCCCCTTCATCCTCTTCGGAGTCCCCACCCGAATCAGCAGCAGTGTCTGTACTGGAGGCGGACTCACCGTCCGTTCCCCCATCTTCCCAGGCCAATATCTGGACGGGCTGATGGACGGGCATCAGCAGGGCGTAATTTTCATCAGCAAGATCCACGAGCTTGAGGATCTCGCACTCGAGGGTATGGCCCAGTTCGTCACGTAAAAGCAGCGTGTCACTCATAAACGCCGGCAAATATACTCAAACACAGTCTAAGTCTACTTTGAGGTGGTACCCGATTCGGGATCTTCTGGAGCAAACTGGGTCGACAATGGTTTCTCGCTATCTCAATCCTCGGTGTGATGGAGGTCTCGATCCGGGGGGTGGCAATCGATTCGCTGCTGTCGCTCGATGTCGTGTTGCCTGCGATCGAGCCACGTTTGCAGGATGGCGGCGGCGGCTTCGCGATCGATTAATCCTTTGTTGGATGGCCCCACCTTAATTCCGGCTGCTTTGAGATTCCAACGAGCCTGAACGCTAGTGAGCCGTTCGTCAACAAAGTCCACTGGCAACGGAATCTGTTGGACGACGGATTTCATAAATTTCTTCACTTTACGGGCTTGATATCCCAATGTGCCGTCCATGTTGTAGGGTAGCCCCACCACAAATCGTTGGGCCTGACGCTCGGTAACGAGCTGCCTCAATGTTTCAATATCTGCGTTGAACGAGCGGCGGTGAATAGTGGTCAAACCTGTCGCCAGCAATCCCATACCGTCACAACCCGCCACCCCAATCCGCCGATCTCCGACATCGAGTGCCAGTACCGATAGTCGCTCTCGTACCATGCGATCGTCTTCCACACAAAGGACGTAATTGCTCCCACAAAAAAGAGGTGACCAGAGGTCACCCCACTAGTATCCAAAGACAGAGAAGCGATCGCCCCCCATCTTGGCAGTAAGACTAGTCGTAGAACCCCTTGTTCAGTCGAGTTTCGAAGTCATTAGCACCCTCATCGTAGTCACCTACAACGAAGTTATTGAAGTTTGCTCTTAGCAACCGAACTTGCTTATCTGTCAAGCCGTCGATGTTCACCACGTCCTCAACAGAGTCGAAGGGGACGGCCTTGATAATTTTTTGACCGAGGGTGGGATAGAAACCAGGCAGCTCGCGGAACCGGCGCAGCATGGCATAGTTCAAATCGAGCTTGGGCTGCAGGTCAATGACAGGAACACCGTCAACTTCAGTCATGCTAGCTGCAGAACTCTGGACTGCAGGAGCGACAGCTTCGGCTTCCTCTTGTGCAAAAGCGGGAGTCGCTAGGTTGAGTACCAGACTGACGCTAACAATCAATACCAGAGTGGCTTTACACAGCCGGGTTACCCCCGCGAGCAAATGGTTTTTCATTAGAACTTGTCTCCCTCGTAGCAGAGATGTATGTAGTACGCAGATTGATATCGAGATTATCACTTGACATTCCCCCCTCAATCAAGCTTTCTTGGCGATTTTAAGCATCACCCTCGATCTCGCATCCCCCCGATCGTCAGTTGATCCTGCCCGTATCGCACTACGATCGGACGGGTTTTACTCGTTGTTACGCCGTGCTGGCCAGAAACATTACTAGCTTGATGGGGTTGCGGATGCCCCTAGGGAAGGACGAAGGCACAAATATAACAGGGGGCCAAAGAACGGCAGGCAGGTGCTCGCCCAAAACCATCCCCCAACGGAGCGATCGCGCCGGGGGAGATCGTCGTACACCATAACCGGCAGCAGGGCACACAACAGCAGGTAATCCAATGTCATCACATGCACAAATTGCTGAGACTGCCAAAGCTTGAGGAAGCCATCCCAATCCCCCTGCCAGCCGCCGTAAGCCATCAACCCCGCTCCGATCGCCAGCAAGACCACTGCCACCCAGCGGGAGTCCCAAAATCGTAGAAACGCACTGGGTTCCCCATCCGCATGAGTTCGCTGTCCGCGAAACACGAGATAGGGCAGCAATGCAAACCCGCCAATCCCCATCATTCCTGCCGCAAAGATCCAGGCGGGAAGTTTACGTTCCCGTCCATCTGCAAACAGAAAGCAGCAGTAAACCAAGGGCAATACTCCCATCAGGTTGAATTCAGCAACCAAGAGGGGGTTGAGGGCACTGAAATGACCGTTCACCAGATCGGTGAGCAGAGCGAGCGTACTGTCCGGATCGCTCTGAGGAGCCCCCAAGAAGGCATACAGGCTAAATCCAATCCAAAGACTGGCGAACACAATTTGGCGCATGGGTGCTTACGACACAAAACACCGTCTGTTTATATCAGGTTGTCAAGGCCCCGTGTTGTATTGGGAGGGGGAAATCAAAGGATTCGCTTTGCCGAGAAAACCAGTACTTGCAAGACAATCAGGAAATGTGCTCTTCTAGAGCTTGCCAAAGCGACGGTGGCGCTGCTGGTAGCTGAGTAAAGCCTGGTGAAAGGCCGTGCGATCGAAGTCCGGCCATAGAGTAGGCGTGAAATATTGTTCGGTATACGCCATCTGCCACAGCAAGTAATTGCTCAATCGTTGTTCCCCACTGGTGCGGATGAGTAAGTCGGGATCTTCCAGTTCGTGGGTGTATAGGTGGCGGGCAAACAGTTCTTCAGAAATGTCTTCCGGCTCGATCTTGCCATGCTTCACCTGGGTGGCAAGCTGCCGACAGGCACGTACAATTTCTTCGCGACTGCCGTAATTCATCGCGACGGTGAACTGCACTCCTTGATTGCTGGATGTGGCCTCTGTCGCCCCTGCAATTTCGTCCTGTAATGACGGACGTAAGCGGTCTAAGTCCCCCACAAATCGAATTCGAGCATCTTCTCGAATTAACTCTGCAAGTTCGGCCCGCAGCATGCGCTCGAACAGAACCATCAAAAAATCCACCTCGTCCAGAGGACGGCCCCAATTCTCGGTCGAAAACGCGTAGACCGTCAGAGCCGGAATCCCCCAATCTTTACAGCACCGCAGCAGATCCCGCAAGGTATCTACCCCCTTGCGATGTCCCATAACTCGCGGCAACTTGCGCTGTTGGGCCCATCGACCGTTGCCATCCATAATTGCCGCCACATGACGCGGCAATGTCGCCGCATCCAAATCGGAGGGCAACTGGGTGAGTAAGCTGGAGGATGCAGTCATTATTTTGACAGTTTTTCCTGCAACGCAGTAATTAAACGACGAGAAGAGCCCGCTAAGCTTGAGGCCCAACTGAACAACGATACTGTAGCGTGACTGGTTTCTCGCTGAGGCCGCAATCGTTGATTCAATGCATCCCTAAGGGTGCTGCTAGTCAGGGGACGTTGGAGGCGTCCAGCTTCGGCCA
>JBCBVA010000170.1:0-5828 GCA_039817825.1 Cyanobacteria bacterium J06642_12
ACGCGTACATAAAGCCTTAGCGATCGAAGCCGATCGCGGTTTTAGCGACTTGCAAGGGCGGCAGTCTCGTTTTTCGGAATTTTTGAGTGACTGGCTGCAGGCCGAACCTCCTGCAGAACTGGAGCTAGATACTGAAGATCGACGCAAGTGGAGCGATCTGGGGCAGAGATACAAAGATTATCCAGACTTGGCTTTGAGCGATCGCCAACATTTGGTGGCGGAGACTCGTCGCTGGCTCTATCGGGTGAAAAAACAGCAGGAGCCCGTTCCGGAGCAGAAGCCTAAGTTGGCCTACTTCGGCAAAACCGATCTGTCGTTAGATTGTCCTCTACAGTTTCTGAAAGGGATTGGGCCGCGATCGGCATCCAAGCTTGCTCTTCTCGGTCTAGTCACGGTTGAAGATGCTCTCTACTACTTCCCCCGCGACCACATCAATTACTCAGCCCAAACCACGATTAAAAGCGCCACCCCTGGCGAGACAATCACTGTTGTAGGCACAGTGCGCAGTTGCACCTGTTTCACTAGCCCCCGCAACAAAAGCCTGACCATCTTTAGCCTCAAAGTGGCTGACGACAGCGGCTTAATGATGTTGAGCCGGTTCTACGCAGGCAAGCAATTTAGCAATCGTGGCTGGCAAGAGAAAACCAAGCGTCAGTATCCGCGCGGCACGATTGTGGCCGCCAGTGGGCTGGTCAAGAAAGGTAAGTACGGCCTCACCCTCGACAATCCCGAAATTGAAGTGCTGGCGGATGAAAGTGCCGACATCCGATCGCTCAAAATCGGCAAAATCTTGCCTGTTTACCCACTTACTGAAGGCATCAACGCCGATCTTGTCCGTCGAGCAGTCAATGCCTCTCTGCCTGCCGTTGCTCTGTTGGAAGACCCCCTCCCTCTCAATCTGCGAGAATCGCTGGGATTGTTGGAGCTGAAGCAGGCGATCGCCAATATCCATTTCCCCAATGTTGCTGAACTGCTAGTAGATGCTCGTCGCCGTTTAGTATTCGACGAATTTTTCTACCTGCAATTGGGACTGTTGTTGCGGCGAGAACGCAACCGCGTGCAGGAGTTAGAGACACCCCGCTACACTCCCGAGCAAGGGGAATTAGTGGATCTGTTTTACAAACTGCTGCCTTTCGAGCTGACCGGAGCCCAACAGCGGGTGGTGACCGATATTTTGGAGGATTTGCGATCGCCTGCTCCCATGAACCGTTTGGTGCAGGGAGATGTGGGTTCGGGCAAAACGGTTGTCGGTGTGGTGGCGCTGCTAGCGGCAATCCAGTCGGGTTGGCAAGGGGGGTTGATGGCTCCGACAGAGGTATTGGCAGAGCAGCATTACCGCAAGCTAGTGGATTGGTTCGGGCAACTGCATCTACCAGTGGAGCTGCTAACCGGGTCTACTCCAACCAAAAAGCGCAAAGAGATCTTGCGACAACTAGAGACCGGGGAACTGCCGCTATTGGTAGGTACCCACGCTCTGATTCAAAAGCCAGTGGTATTTAACCGATTGGGATTGGTGATTATCGACGAACAGCATCGGTTTGGAGTGCAACAGCGGGCAGCATTGCTGGCCAAAGGCGATCGCCCCGATGTCCTCACCATGACCGCCACCCCCATCCCCCGAACCCTGACACTGACCTTGCACGGTGACCTCGATGTCAGCCAGATTGACGAGCTGCCCCCCGGACGCAAGCCAGTAAAAACCAGCGTGGCAGCTCCCCGCGAGCGTCCGCAGATTTACGATTTGCTGCGTCGAGAGATCGCCCAAGGGCGACAGGTCTATATTGTGTTGCCGCTAGTAGAGGAGTCAGAGAAGCTGGATTTGCGATCGGCTGTGGAGGAGCATCAGCGGTTGCAAGAGCAAGTGTTTCCCAACCTCAAGTTGGGGCTATTGCATGGGCGCATGTCATCGGCCGATAAGGATTCGGTGATTCAGGGGTTTCGCAATCGCCAAACGGACATCCTAGTATCCACAACCGTTGTGGAAGTGGGCGTGGATGTCCCTAACGCTTCGTTGATGTTGATCGAACATGCCGAGCGTTTTGGTCTATCGCAGCTTCACCAGTTACGCGGTCGAGTGGGACGTGGTGCTGCTCAGTCCTATTGCGTACTGATGACCCATTCGAAATCTGAGAATGCCCGCCAGCGACTGAAGGTGATGGAGCAGTCTAATGATGGTTTCTTTATTGCTGAGATGGATTTGCGGTTGCGAGGGCCAGGGGAAGTGTTGGGTACCCGTCAATCGGGACTACCGGATTTTGCGCTCGCCAGCCTGATGGAAGACCAAGATACGTTAGAGCTGGCTCGGACTGCGGCTGAGCGATTGATTGAGAAGGACGCGAAGCTTGAGAAGTATCCCGCGATTCGGGCTTGTCTCACGCAGCAATATGCACGGCTATTGGGTGGGGCTATTTTTACTTAAAGCTCAATGCAAACGAGCCCTAGAGCTACGCCTCTAAGGCTAAATCCAACGAGATGAATCAATGGAGCTGACGGGAGTCGAACCCGTGTCCGCTTTAGGTAATCACCCTTCACTCATTCACTGGCCTAGTTCCTCTAACCCTCGGAACGGGAACCGTCACTTATCCCTAACGGTGGGATGCTCCAGTTTAGTCTTAAGCTAGCAACCTACCGGAGGAGTTTGCCAGATGCATCCGTTGGGGTTTTGACTGAGACGTTTAACGGAGTCCCGAATCAGTCCTCGATCGAAAAAGTGTTCGACTTAAGCTACCGCTACTGCAGCAGGTTTACGAGAAAAAGCAACGATTTTGTTGGCACTTAATGTGCTTGAGCCTGTAGATAACGGGAGAAGCTCAATCCCGACCAGAATCACAAAGGAACTTTCGCTAACGCGTCGAAGCCGTTACAGCCCCAAGTGCTCGATCATCATAGCTCATTTATCTCTGAGTAGTCTCCGTCACACTTACCCTTAGAGACCGGATTCCCGAACTGCAGGTATCCTGCTGACCCTCCACTCCCCCCGACCCTAGTCCCGAGTAGGACTAGGGCAGAAGGAAGTTTTTGAATTCGTGCCAGCCGCCATCGCGTTTGGAAACCTGCGAACGCCCAAACTGTGGTTTCCTTGTAGCAGGTGTATAGCTAAATTCCATACCCCTCTAACCAGAGATATGGGTCAAGAAATATCCACCGATCGCTTTACCGAAGCCGACTTTACCCGGTTTCACGATTGTCTCTGCCAGGAAACCAATCGACTGGCTGAATGGTTCGCTCGCTCGGCCTCCTCGTTTCCAGAAACCCCAGAGTTAGTTGGAGGGTTTGAGCTAGAGGCTTGTCTGCTCGATCGCAACTGTCAACCTGCCACCATCAACCAGTCTTATCTATCGCAGTTAGACAGTGACCTTGTGGTCGAAGAGCTGGCCAGCTTTAACATTGAAATCAACACAGTTCCTCGAACTCTAGAGAGTAACTGTCTCAGTCTCATGCAGGCCGATCTCGATAAAACATGGCAGGAATGCGTTCAGGCTGCGCAAGGCCTTGACGCCCGCTTCCTATCTATCGGTATCTTGCCAACCCTTCAGCCCGAGCATTTGTCGCTGACCAACATGTCAGATCGGGCTCGTTACCGCGCGCTCAATCAGCGCCTCATTCACCAACGGCGCGCTCGACACATCCACATCCAAATCCCCGATCCCCACGTCAACTCTTCAATCGCTGGTCCGGTTGGAGACTTCAGCTTCGATAGCCCCAACATCATGATCGAAGCCGCTGCCACCTCTTTTCAAATCCATCTCCAAGTCCCTCCTTCAGCCGCTCTACGCTACTTCAACGCCTCCACCATCCTTGCTGCGCCGATGGTGGCCATTTCTGCCAACTCTCCCTACTTATTTGGCCGAAATCTGTGGTGTGAAACCCGTATCCCCCTGTTCGAACAGATTATGACGATCGACAATCCTGTCGATCGGGGCGGACAATTTCCTGATACCCAAGATCCCATCAGTCGTGTCTCCCTCGGTCGGGGGTACCTCAAAGACTCCATGATGGAGTGCTTTCTCGAAAATCTAGAGAACTTTTCGATCCTGTTGCCCGAGCATCTGGAAACCGGTGGGGATCGCTTCAATCATCTACGTTTGCATAACGGCACTATCTGGCGCTGGAACCGCCCTCTGATTGGATTTAATGCCGACGGTAGCCCTCACTTGCGCATCGAGCACCGCGTTGTCCCCGCCGTGACTAGTGTTGTGGATGCGATCGCTACCGCTGCTTTTTACTTCGGCCTAGTCCACTCGTTGGCCACTCAATCTATTCCTCCCGAGACCCGTTTGATCTTTGAGCAAGCCCAAGCGAATTTTTATGCGGCTGCTCGACAAGGGTTGAATGCTCCCTGCGTCTGGCTCGACTCTTCAGCCATGACCATGCAGCAGCTTTCTATTGAAATCCTGATGCCACTTGCCTACCAGGGGCTCACGGCCCTGCGCCTCGATCCCGCCGATGTTGAATGTTACCTCGGTGTCATTCAAGAACGAATCAGCACTGGCCAAACGGGGGCTCAGTGGCAGCAAACCTTTATCCGAAAGCACTCGGCGGATATGCGATCCCTAGTATCTGCTTACCTTGATAATCAAATGACCGGACATCCCGTCCACCAATGGCTGATGTAGACGCTCATTCATCTGAATAACTGGATTGCTTGAATGCTGACAATACTTGACCGTCTACCAGAAGGATTCCTAGACATTGAAGCCTGTCAATTGCACACAATTCTTGACGGCCCGACGCTGATCCATCTGCCCGGTCGCCAAGCACCAGCGCTATTCGTGTCTATATTGCTGCATGGCAACGAAGTCACTGGACTCCTAGCCATCCAAAAACTACTCAAGCATTACAGCGATCGGCAATTGCCGCGAGCTTTATCCCTATTTGTTGGCAATATCGAAGCGGCAAAGTCAGGGTTGCGCCGTCTAGACCATCAACCCGATTACAACCGTATATGGTTACCAGGCGATCGTCCTGAGCACCAAATGGCCCAAGCAGTCTTGGCGGAAATGGCCCAGCGATCGGTCTTTGCCAGTATCGATATCCACAACAACACCGGTCTTAACCCCCATTACGGCTGTATTACCGAACTCACGTCTCGTTTCCTGCAGCTAGCTACTCTGTTTGGACGAACGACTGTTTACATGACGCAACCTAAGACCGTTCAGTCAGCTGCGTTTGCCAAGCTATGTCCATCAATTGTGGTGGAATGCGGCCAGCCCGGTCACCCTTCCGGTACTCAACACGTCTTCGAACTACTTGAAGCTTGCTCGCATCTCTCGCATTTCTCAAATCGCAACGTCCACCCCCGCGAACTCGACATCTTCCACACTGCTGGCATCGTCAAAATCCCCCCAGAGGTCGAATTCTCCATTGGCGATAGCGAAGATGACCACCTGACCTTTCCTGCCGACCTCGACCGGCTCAACTTCTCTGAACTCCCTGCCAATTCTGTATTGGCTACGTATCCACACCATCAACAATTCCAGCTACAAGTTCACGATGTCGATGGCAATGATGTCGGGGATCGCTATTTTCGCTATGTGGAGGGGCAAGTACGAACTCGGCGATCGGTTATGCCATCAATGTTGACCCTTGACCAGCGAATCATCCGCCAAGACTGTTTGTGCTACTTGATGGAGCGGTATCCGCTGTCATGTGAGTTAAGGGAGAGAGCCGTGGCGTGAGAGCTGTCGGATAGCGAGTGAAGGGTGTGTGAGAATTTTTTCTTGCAGAGAGTTGACACAAGTAAACGAAGTGGTTATGTTGGTTAAGCGCTCGAGGGAGCGGGGGTCCAAAACCCCTGAAACCAAAGGCGTCCGAACCATGACAGAGAA
>JBCBVA010000171.1:0-5436 GCA_039817825.1 Cyanobacteria bacterium J06642_12
TTAGACATAATCTCATACGTCTTTTGGGTTTACTGAGCCAGTATGTTGTAACAACCTTTTGTCAGATGGTATGAAAAAACTCTTCGCAGTGGTAGTGACGTTTGTCGCCGTGCTCTCGACGGATGCTGCGCGGGCGGGCGGTTCGAGCGAGCTAGTCGTTGTCGAGAAATTCGAGCGAAATGGCTCGGACTATGTTCTATTTGTGCGCCCTGATGTTGCGAGGAGAGACGGTTCCTATGCAGATCCTTATATGGGTAACTGTCTGCGCTTCGAGGTTCGTGGTACGTACTCCCCGCCTTGGGGACGTTTGTCGGGTAGACAAGTAACGAGATCGGAGCACCAAGCAGCATTGGAGTATCTTGAAGCTGATGCAGTGCCGGGAGAGCAGATCGAGCTTGGATGGTTGGGAGCCGGATTTGCTCCAATAAGCACTACCGAACCATGCACTGTTCGAAGTCGGGCACTCCAGCTCTGGCAGACTGACCGGGAGCAACCAGCGGTTGTTTCGTACCATGATGCTGTCTAACAAACAGTTGCAACTGCCTCTTCGAAAACATATTGCGGCTTCAGGCTTGCTTGCGAGGGTTGCTGAACTACCGTGATAAACGACAACACACACTTTCAGGCACTAATTCAGCTCGCTGCTAGTTGAGGCACTGTCGGATTGTTGGTTATTCAACCACTCCAGCCACTCCAACCATTCTTCCCACTCCGATCTCAAAGTTGGGTCGAGTTGCACTGCTTGCTCCCAGTCAGCTCGAGCAAGCTCGCTATAGCCCAGAGAATCATGGACGTACGCGCGATTACGGAACGCCCAGGCATAATTACCATCTTTTTCAAGGACGCGGTTGTAATAGGTCAGCGCTAATTTGTAGGCTTCTGCTTCATGGGCTTGATAAGCCCTATGCAACAGCCATTCAACAGACCACGGGTTCCATACCAGAGAAATAGCTGAGATGGCGAGCGCGACCGCAGCACCTGCACGCGCAATATTAGTTTGGTAACGAATACCAACAGCCCCCAGCAACATACCAAATGCTAATCCTGAGAAATGGGCGGTATTGGCAATATTCAAAATATCGAAAGCACTCAAGCCTATGCAGAGAAATAACCAAGTAATAAAGTTTGAGACGATTTTGTTGGTTAATACTTGTTTGATGGATGGGCTGTATTTGCGAGTGACCCACAAAAAGCCGAATAAGGCATATCCTACTCCAGAGGCTCCAATGCTAATACCTCCAGAGACTGCAAATTGCATGGCCGAACTTACGAAAGCTGCCGCTACGACAAAAAGACCGTAACGTACTGACCCCATCAGCAGTTCGCAATAGCGGCCAAATGTCCAGAGCCAGAATGCATTAAAAGCGAAATGAAGGAAATTGAAATGGACGAATGCCGATGTAATTAAACTCCAGTAGCCACCTTTGTAGACAAATGGTGCTGTGAGATATCCGAAACGGGCAAGTGTATCTAAAGAGTTGTAGTCATTTTGAATCGCAAGCCCGGTGTATATGAAAATGCAGAGAGCTATGGTCGCAGTAGTTACAGGAGGAAATTTCTGTACATTTCCTGGTCTATTGACATGAGTAGGATGTGATGGATTTTGACCGTCGTTTGCAAGCATCTTGAAATGTCTAACCGAAAAGCTAGTGTTCCCGAGCTTGATAGCTATATTCGAGACGTAGTCAACGGCTCTAAGTGTTTTCCGAGATTATCTAGCCAGGAATCGCATCTGCGCTTATGGCTAGATTGTGGCTATTCTGGGAATTTTTGCGTAGCGTTCGGCAATGAAATCCAGGAACACTTGTACGCGCGGAGAGAGGTTGCGGCGATGGGTGAAGACGGCCTGTAAGAGCAGCCCCGGAGGCATGAGATTTGGAAACAAAGAGACAAGCTGCTGGTTTTTCAGTTCGTCTATGACTTGAAAGTCGAACAGGCTGGTAATGCCCAGTCCGGCTAGAGCGGCAGTTTTTAATACTGGGCCATTGTCGGAATTCAGGGTGCCGCTGACCTGAATAGTTTGCAGGGTGCCATCGATATCGAATTCCCACGGGAGGGGTTTGCCGTCATACACGTAACGCAAGCAATTGTGCTGGAGTAGCTCCTCCGGAGTGGTCGGAACGCCATAGGTTTCTAGGTAACTGGGGGATGCGCACAGCACAAATTCCGCTCGGCCCAGGTGGCGGCGAATCAGACGGGAGTCGGGTAAATCTCCCATCCGGACGGCCACATCAATGCCTTCTGTCACCAGGTCAACACAGCGATCTGTCAACCTTAAATCCACCTGGATATCTGGATAGAGGGCCAGAAATTCCGGCATGAGTTGCACCAGTACGTCATGGCCGAAGTCCAGAGAAACACTGATGGTGAGCTGACCGCAGGGTTTGCCCCCCGACATGACTTCATCGTTGGCTTCCTCAAGATCGTGTAGGAGGCGGGCAACCCGTTCGTAGTAGGCGCATCCTTCATCGGTCAGGCTCAACGATCGCGTCGTTCGTTGCAGCAACCGCACCCCCAGACGATCTTCCAGTTTGGCCACCCGCTTGCTAATAGCGGATGGGGTGGTTCCCAGCGCTCGTGCCGCCGCACTAAAGCTGGCTGCATCGACGCTTTCAACAAATGCGATCAGCTCGGGGAGATGATTGAGAACTGCTTTCATCTATTCTTGATAGGCACAAATGATTTGCCAGAATAGTCCTTTTTCTTCTATACAAGCAAGGATTACGGTGATGACTGTGGACGAGGCGAGGGGATTGACGGTGGACAAAGTCGCAATTGTCACGGCTTCCAGTCGCGGGATTGGGGCGGGATGTGCAAAGGAGCTGGCGGCACGGGGCTATAAGGTGTCTTTGTTGGCACGATCGCCTTCAGTGTTGGATTTAGCTAACGAGCTGGATGGTATTGCTCTGCAAGGGTCGATGGCGAAGCAGGAAGACCTAGAAGCGTTGGTGCAGTCCACGCTCGATCGCTGGGGACGGATTGACGCTGTGGTGAATAGTTTTGGCGATCCACCCCGCCCCGATCTGCTAGAGATTTCCGACCGAATGTGGATGGACACTTTCGAGATGTTGTTTTTGAGTGTGGTGCGGTTAGCCAGATTGGTAACTGAGCCGATGCGACGGCAGGAGGGTGGAGTAATCGTCAACATCTCTGCCTGCGATTCGCAAGAGCCCGATTTGGGAACGCCGTTTAGCGGCACCCTGCGTGCGGCGATGGAAGGGTTTACCAAACTGTATGCCAAGCGCTATCGAGGCGATCGCATTCGCATGAACTCGGTGGCTCCGTATTTTGTGGCAGATACGCTCGAGGAGCTAGAGGGGTGGATGCTGCCGGAGGATTTGATGTGGGGGCGTCCCGCCACTCATGTGGAATTGGCAAAAACGGTTGCCTTTCTAGTCTCGGACGAGGCCAAGTTCATTACCGGCACCACTCTGAAGGTGGATGAAGCGAGATCGGCTGGTATCTGAAGCGAATCAGTCGCGCCCAGTTTCGACAGATCGCCCCAAAACATTGATGGATGCGATGAAGGCGATCGATGGATTTCACGATTGCGCCAGAAGCAGAATGGCTAAACAGTCCTCATCTGTTCATCGCATTGTTTGGGAGTGGCGAAGAACTCATATTTCACTCGTTTAATCATGATTGTTTTACCGATGCGCGATCGGCTGCGCGAAGAAGTCCGAGAATTTTTGAAGTTAGCCATACCGCTGGCTAGCGCTCAGGTAGCGCAATCTGCAACGGGGTTTGCCGATACCGTCATGATGGGGCGGATGGGTCCCGATGTGTTGGCAGCTGGTGGCTTGGCGGCCATTGTGTTCATGGCGATTATGACCACACTCAGCGGTGTGGTGATGGGGGTGAGTCCGCTAGTTGCAGAGGCGTTTGGAGCTGGCAATCGACTCCGTATCGAGCAGGTGACTCGACAGGGGTTGTGGCTGGCGCTGTTGGTGTCGTTGCCGATTACTCACCTGACCGGGCATCTGGATGCTTGGATGCGATGGATGGGGCAAGACAACGCGACGGTAGAGCTAGCGGATACCTACCTCGACATCATTCAGTGGAGTCTGTTCCCAGTAGCTGGGTTTACGGTGTTGCGGGCGATGGTGTCGGCGCTATCGCGGGCTCGTCCGGTGAGCATTACGATCGTGGTGGGGACGGCATTCAACATCATTGGCAACTACGTCCTGGGCTTCGGTAAGTTTGGGTTTACGGCAATGGGGCTGGAGGGGTTGGCGTTGGCGACAGTGCTGACCTGGTGGGGCATGTTTGCAGCGCTGGGGTTGTACGTTTGGCTGCATCCGGCGATGCAGGGGTATCGGGTGTTTTGGGGGATACGCCAGTTGCGCCTGGGTTGCTTGCGAGAGCTGGCCTGGGTGGGGGTACCAATTGGCCTGTTCTCAGGGTTGGAATCGGGGTTTTTTATGACCGTCATGCTGATGGTCGGGCGGCTGGGGACAGAAGCACTGGCAGCCCATCAGGTGGTGCTGCAGACGATCGCCGTTGTGTTTATGGTGCCGTTAGGTATTTCGTTTGCCACAACGGTGCGGGTGGGGCAATGGTTGGGCCGCAAGGATGTACTGGGAATTCGGCAGGCGGCTTGGGTGAGCGCGATCGCGACAGCGTCATTTACGGGGGTTGTTTCAATCGTGTTTTTGCTGGCCCCCGAGCAGGTGATTGGGATTTATCTCGATGTGAACGAGCCTGTTAACGCCCCGATTGTGAGTTTGGCAGTCCCGTTGCTGACGGTGGCAGCACTGGCGCAGGTGATGGATGGACTGCAGAAGACGGTGTACGGCTCTTTGCAGGGGTTGCAGGATACTCGGGTGCCGATGGTGTTAAACGCGATCGGATTTTGGGGGATTGGGCTGTCGCTGGGCTACCTGCTGGGGTTCCCAATGGGGATGGGTAGTGTGGGGCTGTGGATCGGGCAATCGGTGTCGGTAGCGGTGGTGGCGGCGCTGTTTGTATGGCGCTTTCAGCAATTGATGGCAGCTTGCCAGCAGCGATTCGGCGAGCGGATTTAGAGGAGACGCAGTATGCCCTTGTTAGGACTGGATATGTATTGTCTCGCTGGACTTGACTGCAATTTGCTGTGAGAGCTGATGCGATCGAGCATGCTGCTGATTGTAGTTAGCAATTTGAGTAGTAGATGAAGTGGAATGCTACACTGCCGCCACAAAATCAACGGAGGGTGGGTACTCTCAGGGTAATGTCTTCGATCGACAGCAATCATATTTGGGTATTTGTGCCGCTGGTACTAAATAAACTTCTAGATATGAGGGCTTATGCATCTTACCCAAGTGGCTTGTCAGTATGTTAGACGCTTTGTCAAACTCAACAGATGCTTCAACAGCAATTTCATATCAATCCAATGAGTTGCTTGTCATCCTCAATCGATTTAAATCAGAGCAGGCGAGTGGTATCTATAGCTTTACT
>JBCBVA010000172.1:0-5396 GCA_039817825.1 Cyanobacteria bacterium J06642_12
ATTGGGACTTGACTTGCGACTGACATTGCTCGGCAGTTGCCTGAGACGATCTCTGCTAGTTCAACATTCATCGCTCGGGCTCAGCCATTGTGGATTCTAGAGCAAACGGCTCTGCTTCAGAGATGGTTCCTTGACGTTCTTCTGCTGCAAGCACCTGCAAGTTCATCGGATGTTTGGCATCTATGGTGCTTTCACTATCGGAATTATTTGCTGGCGATCGCTTCGAGAATCCCCACACAAATAGCGCACCAATTGCCACCATCAGTCCCCACTCGGGAATCTCTATTCCCGTTGTTGCCAGCTCGATCACCATGCGACTGGCCACCAGCGCAATCATGAAGTAGGCGGCGTCTTCTAGGCGGGCGTAATCCTCCAGCCAATTGACAAACAGAGAGGCCATGTACCGCATTAAGGTGATGCCGATTAGTCCCCCCAAGATGATCACCCAGACTTTGGACGAGACGGCGATCGAGGCAGCAATGCTGTCGAGGGAGAAGGCAATATCGGTGAGTTCCACCAGCACGATCGTTTGCCAGAAATTCGCGGTTCTGGGGATTGTTTCCAGTTCGTCGTCCGCTTTGTCGCGGAAGTGCTGAATCGTTAAATAGAACAGGTACATAGCCCCAGCAAGTTTGGCGGGCCAGTAACTGATGATCCAGGTGGCAGCCAGAATGACCACAATGCGGAAGGAGTAGGCACCGACAATTCCCCAACGCAGTGCCCGATCTCGTTCTTGCTCCGTCTCCAAGTGGCGTACCATCGCCGCTAACGCGACAGCGTTGTCAGCCGACAGAGCGGCTTCCAGCAAAACTAGGGCTCCAATGGCCAGTAAGTCCGACCACTCCAGCGATCGCAAAATATCGTTGAGGAGATCGAGACTGATGGTGTCCATACCTTGTCCAAAAGTGTGAATCTATTATCGCTAGCGAATTCATCTGCGCTACAGTTTTGCAATTGCTAGCAATGGCTCGCTGCCTGCAACCTCTTCTTTCCTGGAAGTTTGCTGCAGGATTATCGCTTCTTTACAGAAGTTAACACAACTCTCAGATGTTGCCCTGCAAGCGTGCGGCAGTTCTTAAGATTTGCAGCGCCAATATGGCTCCCCCAAATCCATTGTCGATATTGAGGACGCCTACACCTGCTGCACAGGAATTGAGCATGGTGAGTAGAGCAGAGACGCCGCCAAAGCTGGCTCCATAACCGACGCTGGTTGGTACAGCAACAACAGGTGAATTTGCCAGACCTGCGACTACGCTAGCCAGCGCTCCTTCCATTCCGGCAACAACAATCAGGACGTCAGAGCGCATCAGAACATCGCGGTTGTCTAGCAAACGATGAATTCCGGCCACTCCCACATCCCACAGTCGCTCCACCTGGGCTCCACACAGTTCTGCCGTCAGGGCGGCTTCTTCCGCTACGGGCAAGTCAGATGTACCAGCGCTGATAATGCCGACTTGGCCGGGGAGTTTAGTTACGCCTTCGGGGCTGGAGAAATAGGCGATGCGGGCCATTTTGGAATATTGCAGGTTGGGGAGGCGCAGGCGCAGGCGATCCCAAACCTCGGGTTCGATGCGGGTGGCCATGGCGATTTGGCCGCGATCGCGCAGGTGTTGCAAAATCTGCACGATTTGCTCAGGGGTTTTGCCCTGTCCCCAGATGGCTTCGGGGATGCCGTTGCGCATGGGGCGCTGGTGGTCGATGCGGGCGAAATTGCCAACTGGTTCGTAGCCCGCTCCGTCAATGGCCGCCAGCTGTAGTTGGGTAGTGGCATCTGCTGGGGTCACGCTTCCGGTGGCGACGGCGTCGAGCAGTTGGCGCAGTTGGGTAGAGTCAATCACGGCAAGTAAAGTGCAACCGCTTTCATTGTGATGGCTGTTTAGGGGGAATGGCTGTTTAGGGGGAATAGCTGCCTCAGTTGGGTTGGATGATTGCAATAGAGTTGATAGTGCAAACCGCTTTGAATCATTTGATGAAATGGTCGGAACCTTTAAGTGGGTTGCCCGATGCTGTAGAACATGTGGAAGGACGGTGCGTTGCAAGAATTTTGGGCTGGGAAGCGGATTGTGATTGGGGTGTGCGGAGGGATCGCTGCCTACAAAATTTGCCAGTTGGTGTCAACGCTGGCGAAAGCTGGTGCTGAAGTTCGGGTGATCCTCACTCAATCGGCGGCAGAATTTGTCACCCCTCTGACATTTGCAACGCTATCCCGACATGCGGCCTACACCGATGCAGACTTTTGGCATCGCAGTGCGGGGCGTCCGTTGCACATTCAATTGGCGGAGTGGGCGGATGCGATCGCCATTGCTCCGCTAACGGCGAATACATTGGCAAAGCTGGCCTATGGGTTGGCGGATAACTTACTGACGAATCTTCTACTGGCTTCCAACTGTCCGGTGCTGCTGGCTCCTGCCATGAATACCCAGATGTGGGAGCAGGTGTCAGTGCAGCGCAATTGGGAGCAAGTGTTGAGCAATTCGCGCTATTGGTCGATGACGCCAGGAGAGGGGCGGCTGGCTTGCGATGCAGAGGGTATGGGAAGACTGCCGGAACCGGAGGCGATCGCCACTCAGTTGCTGGCCATTATGTGGGCCAAGGGTGTGGCTGACTGGCGGGGGAAGCGAGTGTTGATCAGTGGTAGTGGCACGCGGGAATTTTTGGATGCGGTGCGGTTTATTGGCAATCCGTCGACGGGGCGGATGGGCTGGGCGATCGCTCGGGCGGCGGCAGATCGTGGTGCGCAAGTGACATTCGTCCATGCGCCACTGACGTTGGGAGAGGGGGAGTTGTTGGATGGTATCGAGACTGTCGCAGTTACCAGCTCCGAGGATATGCAAGCTTGCATGAACGAGCGATTTGAGCAGGCGGATGTGACGGTGATGTCGGCGGCGGTGGGGGATGTGCGACCTACGTTTCACACCGAAGCCAAGTTGCCGAAGGCGGAGTTACCCAAGAGTCTGCCACTGTCTGAAATTCCTGATATTGTGCGATCGCTGTGCGAGCGTAAGACTCAAAATCAGCGGGTAATTGGCTTTGCAGCTCAGGTGGGCGATCCGGTCCCGGCGGCGCTGGCAAAGTTGGAGCGCAAGGGGCTAGATGCGATTGTGGCGAACGCGATCGATCGGCCAGACAGCGGCTTTGCCAGTGGATTCAATCAGGCGACGGTTCTGGGGAGAAACGGTCAAAGGTTGGAGATTCCGCACTGTTCGAAGTTGGAAATGGCCCATCATGTATTGGATTTTGCGAAAACTCTTTAGCATTCCCCAGAACTTGATATCCTAGTTAGGCTTTTCTACTATTCAGAACCACCTCGGAACTACCGTCATGGCACAGATGTACTACGACGCCGATGCGAACTTGGGTTTGCTGGCGGACAAAACGGTCGCGATTGTTGGCTACGGCAGCCAAGGTCACGCCCATGCCCTCAACCTGCACGACAGCGGCATCAAGGTAATCGTAGGTCTGTACGATGGTAGTCGCTCTTGGCCTAAAGCTGAGGCGGATGGTCTGACCGTTAAGACGGTGGCAGATGCGGCGGCAGCAGCAGACTTGATCATGATTTTGCTGCCTGATGAAACACAAAAACGTATCTACGCTAGCGAAATTGCCCCCAATTTGAAGGCTGGCGACACTCTGTTGTTTGCCCACGGCTTCAACATCAACTTCGGCCAAATCAAGGCTTCTGCTGATGTCAACGTGGTGATGGTGGCTCCCAAAGGCCCCGGCCACTTGGTACGCCGCACGTTTGAAGGCGGCCAGGGTGTTCCCGCCCTGTTCGCGGTCGAGCAAGACGCTACCGGCAACGCTCGCGACATTGCGATGGCATATGCCAAAGGCATCGGCGGCACTCGTGGCGGCATTTTGGAAACCACCTTCCGCGAAGAGACCGAGACCGACCTGTTTGGCGAGCAAGCGGTTCTGTGTGGCGGTTTGTCGGAGCTAATCAAGGCTGGTTTCGAGACCTTGGTGGAAGCGGGTTACCAGCCGGAGCTGGCTTACTTCGAGTGCTTGCACGAAGTGAAGCTAATTGTTGACCTGGTGGTTGAGGGTGGGTTGGCCAAGATGCGCGACAGTATCTCTAACACTGCCGAGTACGGCGACTACACCCGCGGCCCTCGCATTGTGACTGCCGAGACCAAGGCAGCCATGAAGCAGGTGCTGACCGAGATTCAAACCGGGCAGTTTGCTCGCGAGTTTGTACTGGAAAATATGTCCGGTGGTGCTGGCTTTAACGCTATGCGTCGTAAGGAAGCCGAGCACCCCATCGAAGAAGTGGGTAAAGAGCTGCGCTCCATGTTCAGCTGGCTGAAGAAAGCTTAGTCGAACCTTTTTTGTCGCACGTTTTTGTAGTTTGTCAGGCTTACTTTCAGGGATATCGTCTCTTTGCAGATATGTTGCAGTAAGCCTTTGGGCGATCGCCTCTAAATCTTCTTCGATTTGACAGACCACTAGCGTGCGATTGATTTAAATCGTCCTATCACACACGCTGCCAAAGAATCACTCATGCTGGATCTGACTGGAAAACGTGCCCTAGTTACGGGGATTGCCAACAATCGCTCGATCGCGTGGGGGATTGCCCAACAGTTGCACGCGGCGGGTGCCAAGCTGGCGGTGACGTACTTACCTGACGATCGCGACAAGATGAAGGGCAAAGTGGAGAAACTGACGGCTCCTCTGTCTCCCGAGCTAATGTTGCCGTGTAACGTGTCGGATGACGCGCAGATTGACGGCGTGTTTAAGGCGATCGACGAGCATTGGGGGGGGCTGGATATCCTCGTCCACTGTTTGGCGTTTGTGAAAAAAGAGGAGCTGTCGGGAGATTTTACGAATGTCTCTCGGGATGGGTTCTCGCTGGCGATGGATATCAGCAGCTATTCGTTGGTAGCACTGTGCAAGGCGGCTAAGCCGTTGATGGGGGAAGGGTCTAGCGTTGTGACTCTGACCTATCTAGGTGGCGTGCGGGTGGTGCCCAACTACAACATGGCGGGTATTACGAAGGCGGCGTTGGAGATGAACGTTCGCTATTTGGCGAGCGAGTTGGGGGCGCAAGGAACGCGCGTGAATGCGATTTCGGCTGGCCCGATTCGGACACTGGCTTCGGCGGCGATCGGCGATTTCCATTCGATGTTGAATATGGTGGAAGAAAAGGCCCCATTGCGTCGCAATGTGACTCAGACTGAAGTGGGCAATACGGCTGCGTTCCTGTGCAGCGACTTGGCTAGCGGTATTACCGGCCAGGTAATTTATGTCGATAGTGGTTTCAGCATTTTGGGTGCATAACGCATACTGACTGACACACTGAAGATTCTTGCTCTCCTGCGATAAGTTTCTCGAACGAGACGCTTCAATCGCGGGAGACTTTTTATTCTTGGCAGAGAATGACTGCCAAGAATAAAAAG
>JBCBVA010000173.1:0-5215 GCA_039817825.1 Cyanobacteria bacterium J06642_12
TGATGCATGAGATGGCAGCGCACTTGACTCATCCTCGGGCTTTCATTCCCTGGGCTTGCACGGGCTACTGCCTACTTACTAGATATAAGGGCTACTGAAGAACTCATGTAGCCCGAGGCAAAGCATGTCCGTACAATGCAAACCAATGGTGTCTATCCCGACAGAGTTATGAAAATTTTCGTGCTGCTGTTCAATGCCGGTACCGATAACGAGGGAATCCACACCTTAAGTGCTGGCGACAAATGCACGGTGCTGATGTTCGAGCAGGAGGATGATGCCACTCGATTCAGTGTGTTGCTGGAAGCTCAGGATAGTCCTCCCCTAACGGTTGAGGAAATGGACGACTCGATCATTAAGGAATTTTGTGATGGCGCCGGTTACGCCTACAAGTTGGTGACCTCCGAAGACTTTATGGTTCCCCCCGAATCCAACGTGCCGGGATACGAATCAGAATTGGATAGCGAGCCCCCCCGCGCCCAAGAAACCGAAATTAGCGACAACGATCTAGAAGCGCTGCGCAAGCGGTTTGAAAAGCTGCTTTAGACAATGGCCCACCCACTTCAGTCACCTGTAGATGTGCCGTTCTACAGCAATCCGCTCTAAGGTCCGGAGTCTGTAGACAGCTCAAGGCCTGAATGGACAAGGAGAGATGATTGGAAAAACTCTCCGTAGCTGATTGCCGATCGCTATAGATAATGTCCAGTTCTTTGCCAGACAACCAATCTTCGAACTGGTACCAGCCCTGCTGACGCTTCCCCGATCTCCCGCTCACAATAGGGAGCATTCAGGTGTTAAGCATTCGGAGGGAAGCGCTTCATGACAGCAGATACACGCTTTCGCCGTCAGATCGCACAATCGCTGGACGAGTGGATCGCCAATGGGTTGATCGCAGATGAACAGCGCGATCGCTTTCGGCAGTACTACCAACTCGATCGACTCGCCCGCGAAGCCAATAGTCGATTTACCACTGTGATCCTGACAATCGGAGCCCTCCTGATTGGTTTAGGAGCCATTTCATTTGTGGCGGCCAATTGGGATCGCCTGCTGCCCAGCGTGCGTGCGATCGGCGTGCTGGTTCTGATGGTGTGCTTCGATGCCACTGGCTATTGGTTATTGAGGGGCTCGGGACAATCCAAGAACTATCGGCGACTGGGCAGTGCTCTGTTGCTAGTGGGGCAGCTCATGTTGGGGGCCAGCATTGGACTGATGGCTCAGTGGTTCCAAGTGGGTGGCTCGCCTGCTGGATTGTACTTCTGGTGGGGGCTGGGGGTATTGGGGGTGGCGGTGACGGCACGCCATAACCTGAGTGGCGTTTTGGCGATGGTGTTGTTTCAACTGACCTGGTCGGAAGAGCCGACGGCCCTGGCTCCGCTGATTGTTCTGGTCACCGGATTGCCGTTGGCCTATTGGTGTCGCTCTCGCTGGGTATTTGCGGCTGTGGTGTTGGCAACCAATGTATCTACCGTGTGGGCAGTGTTTGACAACTTTGATTTGCATGCAGCGACCCGGACGTACTTGTTCTGGTTGGCTTACTTTGCCTTGACGTCGATGTGGTGGGTGTTTGGCACAGTGCACCAGCGCATGTTGCCGCGTATCGTGCGATGGTTACCGGGAGGCTATCTGGAGAGAGAGACTAATTTTGCTCCAAGCCCTTTCGAGGCATGCCAATCCCAGAGTTTAGAGTTTGCTCCGTTTGCTCGCATCCTCAGCATGTTTGGACTGTTGGGGGCTCTTTCAATTCTCAGTATTGGTCAGTTGTATGTATGGTCAGAAGACTGGCTACGACCCAACTGGGGGGAATTGGTTGGTGAAGCTCCGGTCATAACAGGCACGATCTGGGGATTGGTGGGGCTCTCGTGTGTGTTGTGGGTGTGGATAATTCGCGATCGCCAGTCAACAACGGCTAGAACAGCGACCCGAACGACGGCCGCCCTCGATACCGCTGTGGGGATTGTCAGTGGGGCGACGGTGCTACTGCTCAATCTGGGACTGCCGTGGGCGTACACCGCGTGGCTCTTTAACCTGCTGCTGTTTGGCTTGGCTTGCACGTTGATTTGGGCAGGGCTGCAAATGGGAACTCGCTGGTACTACTGGGCGGGATTGCTGGCCGTTACCCTACAAATTCTCAGCCGCTTTTTTGAATACGATACCGGCCTGCTACTCAAGTCAATCGTCTTAATCGTCTGCGGCATCGGAACGATCGCGGCGGGCATGAGCTTTGAGCGCCGATTGCAGCAGCCGTCCAGACTAGAGCGCTGAGGGGCCAATCACTAGCCCGCTCGAACAGACATCTAAATTCGATACCTATTGGAGACCGCTTGTGAACGCTCCTCTTTCTCGCAATCGCTGGTCATGGGCCTTTGCCCTCGCTGTTATAGCGCAGGTGGGCGTTGTACTGGCAATTCCCATTCCCAAAGCGCTGACCTTGGCCACCGGCACCAGCATTTTTTTGGAAACTCGCCCTATCGATCCCTACGACCCGCTGCGAGGTCGCTACGTTACCCTCGACTATTTTCTTGAAGATCCACCGTCAATTGAAACTATCCCAGGTTATCTGTCGATAGACGAGATAGAAGCAACCTTTGAACAAATGCCCGATCGCATCTATTTCATCATGGAGCCCCGAGATTCGACATCATCTGAATCCAACTCATCTGGGTCTACAGAGACCAACCCCGTGATTGCGTGGGAAGCCGTCAGAATCGCCTATCGTCTGCCCGAAAAGCTGGAGCAGGGTCAACAGGTGTTAGCCGGTGAGTTAAGGGTAAACCGCTATAACGTTTGGCATACTGCGATCGACTTGGGCCTAGATAGCTACTTTATTCCCGAGACAATTGGGGACGAGCTTGAAGACGATATTCGCGAGCATCGCGAGGACACGTTGGTGGAAGTCAAGGTCGATCGCCGGGGCAACTCTGCTCTGGTAGGGGTGTGGGTAGAAGATCGGCAATATTGAGAAATTGCGATATCGAGAGAGTGATGCGGCTCAGGAGAATTTCTCATGCTGCAGACAATTCGTTGCAAAATATTTGGGTGAGAGTGGTAGCATAGTCTTTGCATTAAAACTGACAGAACGCACATGGCATTGTTGCAAGAGCGCAAGCAAGAACTGATTTCCGAGTACCAGAAGCACGAAACCGACACCGGTTCTGCTGAGGTGCAAGTGGCGATGCTGACCGAGCGCATCAACCAGCTCACCAAGCATCTACAAGCCAATCCCAAAGATTACGCCTCCCGTCGCGGCCTAATGACCATCATTGGTAAGCGTAAGCGCCTGTTGGGCTTTATCCAAAACGAGAGCCCCGAGCGCTTCTTCGACATCACCAAGCGCCTGAACATCCGCGTCCGCAAGTAATCTATGGCTCGGCGTAAATCCAAGAAGAAGTCCAAACGCTCGAACGGCTCTGGCCCCAGCAAGTCTGGTGCAGGAAATGCGTCTAAGCCTCTGCCGTTTGACATTAGCCAGCAATCCAGTGGCCCTGCGGCAGAGGGTGAGACCCGGTCAAAGAAAGCTGCTGCATCAGCTGCGAGCGATCGCGATCGGCCGTCCAACTTCATCCCAGAAGAAGTTAGCAAGCGTATGGTTCGCCGAGCGAGCTGGCTAGCGGGCGTTCCCACAACGTTGGGGATGAGTGCCTTTTTCGTAAATTACTACCTGCTGGTCAACCATATCTTTGAGTTGCCCACGTGGTTTACCTACGCTGAAACACTGGCCCTGTTCGGGTTGGGCTTTGTGGGGCTGACCTACGGAGTGCTGTCGGCTTCGTGGGAACCTGAACGAGAGGGTGGGCTTGTGGGCCTATCCGAGTTCCAGTTCAATACCAAAGTCCTGTTTCAACAGTGGCGAGAATATGGCAAGCAAAAGCGACAGCAGCAGGCTGAAGATTAGGGCCTGAACCACTCGCTAAGGTGAATATTCAGTAGAACCTGCAGGGGAGTCGAACGGCCTCTTGCAGGTTTTTCATATAGTCATCTGCCGACACGGACACAGAACCGAAGCGGCTGAGGTGGGGGTTACTGAGCTGGGCGTCGAATAGTTGGAAATTGCGATCGCGCAAGTGTCCCACCAGTTTGACCATAGCCACTTTGGAGCCATCGGGGATGGCAAAAAACATCGATTCCCCGATAAACGCCCCACCGATCGCAATCCCTAAGACACCTCCGGCCAAGCGATCGCCCTCCCAGGTTTCAAAACTGTGAGCCCAGCCTGTTTCGTGCAGCGCAGTGTAAATCTCGCCGAGTTCGTTGCTAATCCAGGTTTCGTCGCGGTCCGCACATCCGGCAACTACCCGATCGAAGGCGCTATTAATGCGGACGCTGAATCGATCTTGATTGAGGATGCGGCGCAGGGAGCGGGGATAGCGGAAACGATCGTCTAGGGGAATCAAGGTACGCTCTTCAGGAGTGCCATACCAATTGAGGTGACCGTAGCCATCGTCCATGAGAAAAAAACCGTGGCTGTATCCACGGACGATGCTGTCAATATCCCACTGGAGTATCATATATGTTCAACAATCGCGCGTTTCGATGCAGAGCCCAGATTGCAGTGTTAATCTACTCCCCAGCTTTGGCAAGCAGATAAGTGCGGACGGCGTCCCAATCGGGAAATGTTTCGGTGCCAAAGTGGATGTGTTCGCCGGGGAAGCGATCGGCTCCGTTTTTGGTGCGATCGTCGACCAAATAGTCACCCGCATTCAGATGTTTGTTGTGGGAGAGGATGAGCCGTTTACAGGCTGGCTTGCCGAGATACTTTTGTACCCACAGCAGTTTGTCTGACCAAGCGGATGGGTTGTGCCACGGCGCGGTTGAGAGGATGTAGGTATCGAAGTGGGTGACGAGTTCGGAATAGGCTTCGAGGGCTCCTGCCATGGGTTGCATGAGTGCAAAGATTCCTGGTACTTCATCTAAGCGGCCTTCAAATTCCTTTAGTTGCTGTGCTTCTAGATGTGGAAATGCTGATGGAAAATCTACCAGAACATTGTCCATATCGAGATAAAGGATTTTTTCATCGGACATGACAAATACCAATGCATCAAGGCACGGCGCTATAAGTGCTACCAATCCGACTAGAAGTGGTCGTTCTATGTTTTCTCTCAGTTTCTCTGCAAAATGTAGCAGCCCTCCAGCAAGATCTTAAAAGTAAATAGTTAGCAATCTTCAAGGCATAAACTTCTGTTCAGCGACTTTGGCACCTCTAAGTTTTGACAATAAAGAG
>JBCBVA010000174.1:0-5149 GCA_039817825.1 Cyanobacteria bacterium J06642_12
TGGAGCGATTGTGTCGGTGGACGATCGCAACGGCGAGCGAGATGTAATAGAAGCCACCGGTACCGCCCTGTCGGATAAGCCATTGGCCGTGTTGGTCAACGGTGCCAGCGCCAGTGCCAGCGAAATTTTAGCGGGGGCACTGCAAGATAGCGATCGCGCCGTTCTCGTCGGCAGTCAAACCTTCGGAAAAGGCTCCGTACAGTCGGTACATAACCTGTCGGGGGGGACGGGATTGGCGGTGACGATTGCCCGTTATCGTACTCCCTCCGGTCGCGACATCAACCAATTAGGCATTTCTCCAGACATCGAGATAGAACTCAGCACTGCTGATGCCCTGCAGTTGAATCTCGACCCGAATAATATCGGAACTCAGGCCGATCCTCAGTACGCTGCGGCTATACGGGCTCTGGGCTTGTAGCGGCCTCAGTTGGCTCAGTCATGACCGTTGATCCGATCGGTTCGGCCATGTAGTTATGACCACGGGGGTTGAAAATCCTAGATTTCCAGCCTAGAAATACGCCAGTTTGTGGAGCTGATAGCTGCGAGCATAGGCGAGTGCGATAGTGGGAATTAGGCACCCAACGGCGACAGCGGCGATCGCGATACTGACGATGCCGGAGCCTGCCACCGCACCACCCAAAATCAACCACAGCATGTAGTGGATGGATTGCAACACCTTCAAAATGGTGTCCTGTCGCCGCTCTTTCCCCTTATTGAACAAATCCGCATTATCGACTCCACGAGCACTCCATAACCCCATGACACAGGTACTGGCTGTGGCGATAGCAGTCATCACGAGCGGCACTATCCAGTTAATATCTTGCCAAATGGCAATGAGGGTAAACGGAAATGCAAAACATATCGCCGGTATCCAAGCTGCCAGTAATTTGGACATCTTGGTGGTGGCTGGAGGGACGGGGGAGGAGACCAAGAGTTCGGAGGCTTCTTCGGCGATCGCCATGCGGCGGATAAATCGGGAGGCGATGCCGTTGCCAATGGCGATGGTGATTCCTGAAATCAGGACTGGGGAGGCGGTTGCACTTTCTGGTGGAATTTGGGCGAGAGTGTGGATGAAGTAGCCGTAGGCAAAGACTTGCAAAACCAGAGAGGCGCGAATGGTGTTATCTCGCCAGAGCAACCGCCATTCTTTCAGCATGAGCAGCCAGCTGAGGTTGTCTGAAAAGGTGCGGGTACTGGCTGTGTTTGCCTGGGCTGTTGGGCGGGGGCGATCGCGGGTGGGTGTGGTTGTGTTGACAATGGTTCTGCTAATAATGCGGGTGGCGGCCAGGATGCTGAGGGTGGCGATGCCACTGCAGGCCAGGGTGGGGAGTGGGTCTAGAAAAACCGTCTTAACCAGTAGATTGGGGACGATCGCTACCAGTGGAACCAGGTGGCGGATGCCGGGAATCTGTTCGGCAAAGTAACCCAGGAATGGGGCAATTAAGCTGGAAAAGAACAGATAAACAATAAAAATTGAGCCGTTGAAAACCTGGACGAGAAAGCGAGTGGTGCGAAATCCTAGGTTGCGAATACTCAGGTAGATGAGTGTGATGCCCAAACTAGCGGCGATCGCTGTCACCGTGAGGATGGCGATGTAGCCGCCGATGGTTTGCCAGATGCCCCGTGCTAGCAAGAGCAAAACCACCGGGGTGAACAGTAGGGCGGGGGTTGCAGCCAGCTCAAGCGTTAGGCCCAGCAGCTCGCTACAAACAACGGTGGAGTTTTGGATGGGCGATGCCAGGAGGAGTTCTAGGTCGGTACTGCTGCTAAAGAGTTTCAGGCCACCTGCAATTCCTCCTAATAAAAATAGGCAGAAGATCAGCCCAATCGCGATGGGACTGACAACGAATGAGGACTTGAATCGAGCGATGCCCTCTTGCAATTGAGCAGTGTCAGGCAGGGCTGGCAGCACTGTCACGATCAGAGCGAAGGAACCCAGCACAATTAGGATGCTCAGTAGAGCCAGCCAAATTTTAGCTGCAGGGCTCTGCCCTATCTGTCGCCAGACTAATTTGAGTTTGTGCCGTACCAACCACGGCAAGCTCCCTACCTGAAAAACGTTCATCGTTGCTCCTAGTGTTGCTCCTGGCGTTGCTCCCGAACGCTTAAATCTCGTATTCCCTGTTAAGCACTTGTCAGGCTGATGAAAATTGATTCGAGGGTGCCGTCAGTTGTGCCTGCCTGGTGCGCCAACTCGTCTAGTGAGCCTTCCGCCAGCAAGCGTCCATCGCGAATAATGCCGATTCTGCTGGCAATCCGCTCGGCAATTTCCATGATGTGGGTGGTCATGACGACGCTATTTCCCTCGCGAATAAACTCCGCAATCATGTCTTTAACCAACCTGGCGGCAGACGCATCTAGACCCAACAGCGGTTCATCCAAAATCATCAGAGTGGGTGAATGAATAAACGCCGCAGCCAGCATCAGTTTCTGCTTCATACCTCGCGAGAAACTTTCGCAAAACTTGTCTCTGGCATCCCACAACTCCATCCGCTCCAGCAAATCCTGGGCTGTGGGTTGGGCCACATTGGGCGGGATGCTCCACAAGCCCGCCACAAACTCCAGATACTCCATTGGGCGCAACTTTCCGTACAGCAGCGGTTCGTCTGGTACATAGGCCAACACTTGTTTGGCTGCCATCGGGGTTTCGGTAATGCTGTGACCGGCGATCGCCGCATCTCCCGAGTCTGGTTCCAACAACCCTGCAATCATCCGCAGCGTGGTGGTCTTGCCAGCACCATTAGCTCCTAACAGAGCGTAAAACTCTCCTCGTTTCACCTGCAGGTTGAGGCGATCGACGGCCTGTTTATCGCCATACGATTTACAGAGATCCTGGATATTGAGGGCGAGATTGTTCATATAGCAAGGCTGGCATAACCACAGCAAGCGTTCCCCAGACCGAGCAGCGAGCCTCCTAGTGTTTTGTCAGGCTTACTAACAGGGATGTCATTAGCTGCTCGAGCTTTTGCAGTCAGCCTGAAAACGATGTGTTTTGTCAGGCTTACTAACAGGGATGTCATTAGCTGCTCGAGCTTTTGCAGTCAGCCTGAAAACGATCCAGCCTGGACTCCTACCTCGAATGCGGTTGAATCCCGCGCATACTGTAGGTGACATTACTGACAGCAGTTGTGTCGAGCCAAGACTTTACTTGAACGCGGGAGACTAGTCCTCTTGAGTGCAGAACGGGATGCGGTGCTGGCGGCAAATGACGCGTTTTACCGAGCGTTTGAGAAGCGTAACTTCGAGATGATGGAAGCGGTGTGGTCGCGGGGAATTTCCAGCTTATGCGCTCACCCCGGACGGTTGCCGCTGGAGGGCTGGTCAAATATCGGCACGTCGTGGCAGGGGATCTTTCGCAATATCGACTACATCGAAATTGAAACCGAGATTATTTCAGCCGAGGTGAATGGCGATCTGGCCTACATTGTGTTGGTCGAAAATGTATTGCAGGTGGTTAAAAACCGCCGAATTGAAGCCAAATCGTTAGCTACAAACGTATTTGAGCGCATGGGTGGTCAATGGTTTTTGATGCATCATCACGGCAGCCCAGTTGTTAAGTAGGGAACACCCACGGGAGAGCGTTTCGATGCATCGCACGACTGTCATGCTAGGAAGTGTAGTCGCTTTATCTCTTGCCCTGACGGGAGCTTATACCGCTCGCGCAGTACAAAGCCGCTGGTATTACAGGATAGAATCTGCAGAGTTTCGCAGGACAGATGTATCCAGCATGCAAGGGTTACCAACGATCTCCGCGACAGAATTGCAGACGCTGCTGGAAGCCTCTGCTGACGGAGAGATACAGCTGATTGACGTGAGGGAGCCTCGCGAACTGGCGATCGCCAATCTCAACCACCTCGGGTTTCAAAACTATCCCTTGGGTTCCTACGAGCAGTGGGAATCGAGCATCATCGACGAACTTAAACCTGGCGTCCCCACCTACGTTCTGTGCCACCACGGTATTCGCTCGGCCCAAATGACTGCTTGGCTACTCAACCAAGGGTTTACCGACGTGACTAACATCAGTGGTGGTATCGACGCCTGGTCGAATCAGGTAGACGCCGCCATTCCTCAGTACTAAAAACGCTATCGTCGCCCATTCCCTTGCATGCCCATTCCCATCGTCTATCACCCCGATTACGTCGCCCCCCTCCCCGATCTGCACCGGTTTCCCATGCCCAAGTTCAAACTGTTGTTTGACATGCTGGGGCAAGCGGGAATCGCGAAACCCGACTGGCACTTTTTGCCACCGATGCCCGATCGCGAAACACTGCACTTAGTTCATGCCCCCGACTACGTCGCCGCCTACTGTGAAGGCACGTTGGATGCAAAAGCCTTACGCCGCATCGGATTGCCCTGGAGTGAGGCGGTTGTGCGGCGCACCTGTCGGGCGATCGGTGGCACGGTGGAGGTTGCTAAATTAGCGCTTAAATACGGAGTGGCCTGCAACACAGCGGGAGGTACCCACCACGCCTTTCCCACCTATGGGTCGGGGTTCTGCATCTTTAACGACATCGCGATCGCCACCAAAGTCTTGCAACGGGAACAACTGGCCGAACGCATCTTAATTGTGGATTTAGACGTACATCAGGGGGACGGCTCGGCGGTCATTTTTCAGGACGACCCCAACGTGTTCACGTTTTCCATGCACTGTCAGGCTAATTTCCCTGGCACCAAGCAGCAGAGTTCGTTGGATGTGCCGCTGCCAGTGGGGATGCAAGATGAAGCGTATTTAGAACAGTTGGCCGATCGTCTTCCAACGCTGCTGAATGATTTCAGGCCAGACATTGTGTTTTACGACGCCGGAGTCGACCCCCACGAAAGCGATCGCTTGGGCAAACTTGCGCTGACGAATACCGGACTGTATCGCCGAGAAATGCAGGTGTTGAGTAGCTGTATTTCTGCTGGGTATCCGGTAGCCTGCGTCATTGGTGGGGGCTATGCCAGTGACATGCACGAGCTAGTGTACCGGCACTCATTGCTCCATCGAGCCGCCAACGAAGTATTTCAGCACTATCGGCTGTAGACCCAGCACTATGGCCTAGCCTACCGTTAAGCTAATCGGAAGCACAGAGCTCAGATCTTGCACCTGGCCTGTCAAGGGCATAGAAGTGAGGACGCCTGCGATAGCTCAGTGGAATGTCAGACTTAC
>JBCBVA010000175.1:0-5033 GCA_039817825.1 Cyanobacteria bacterium J06642_12
GAACTTTTGGGTCCCAAAAGTTCCTCTCGATCTGAAGAAAAAAATTATTTGCCGAACTCTTCACTCCAGAGAAGCATAAAGCCGCTGGAATCTACCAATAAAAATGATTTATCCATCCATATCAAATCATCATTTACCTTCTGAATACTTTGTGTCTTAGATGACAAACCTAAAAGGCTGCCGAGCAGTAAATCGAGTAAAGATTCCTCGATAGCAGGACGGATAAGATGATGAATCAGGTATCTAGAAGGCACGCGTTAGGTCTGTCTGGTCTAGCGGTTGGAGTGCTCTTCTCGGCTCTCACTCCCGACATCAGCTTTGCTGGCGAGCCCATTCGCGTGGGCTATCAAACCGGCGACATCAACAACGTGACGATGGTTGCCTTCCACGAAGGCTATTTTGAAGCAGCCGGATTGGATGTCGAACTGGTTCCCTACGCCTCTGGTGGCTCGATGGTACCGGCATTGGCGGCAGGCGAAGTGGATGTGACCTGGTTCTTCCCCTTCCCGTCCCTCTCCGCCTACGCTCGCGGCATCGATATCGAAGTCTTCCTACTCGATCACTCCCCCAAAACCGCCGAACGCTTAATTGGTGACGCAGCCACCGTTGATGAACTGGCTGGACTTAGCATTGGCGTCACCTTCGGAACCTCCGGTCACCACTCGCTGTTGTCCGCCCTCTCTCAAAAAGAGCTCACCCCTGAAGATGTCACATTGGTGAACTTAGCCCCGGCAGATATGGCCCCAGCCTATTCCGCCGATCGCATCGATGCCGCTTGGACGTGGGAGCCCGCAGCAGGTGCCCTGAACGAATTGGGAGGGAGCGATATTGAGACGGCAGATTCAGTCGGTGCATTCGCAGTTGCGCTGTGGGCGGTACGTGGAGAGTTTGCGGAAGAGAATCCTGAGGCAATTCAACAGTTCATTTCTGCGTGGGATGCCGCTCAGCAAGATTATCTGGCCGATCCCGCTGCTGGACAGGTATACGAGGCCGAACGCCTGAACTTATCGGCGGAAGATTTTGGAGCGATGGTCGGTCGCCAGGGGTCGGAAGTTTTGCTGATTGAAGATCAGCTATCGGATGACTGGTTGGGTGCTCCTGGTGCTCCCGAATCCTCTGCCCTCTTCCAAGCCTACGAAGAGTACGCCGTGTTCTTAGAGGAACAGGGCCGCATCGATAATGCCCCTGAGGATATCGGTCCATTGATTAATTCCTCCTACATCTCTGAGTATTTGGAGTCGAAGTAAGCAAACTGCTCCCTTTTGGTTGTTCCACTCAGAGAGTAGTTTCCAATGCCAGATGGCTCCAGCAATCGCTCGTCTGTCGAGCGTTCCTCTAGCTCATTGCTCGATCGCTCGGCAGCATCGGGCGATCGCAGTGCTAGCACCATTCAGTTGTCGAATGTGTCATTCGGCTACCAGCCAGACAAGTTGATTCTGTCTGAAGTCGATCTGTCGGTGCGGAAGGGGGAATTTCTCACGCTGTTGGGGCCATCTGGCTGCGGTAAGTCCACCATCCTCAATTTAATCGCGGGGTTCATTCGTCCTATCTCCGGAACGCTGGAGCACAACGGCCAACCAGTTGATGGGGCCAGTGCCAGTCGCGGGGTGGTGTTTCAGGGGAATGCGCTGTTTGACTGGATGACGGTGGAGCAGAATATAGCCTTTGGATTCCGGTTTCAGCGCATTGCTGCTGCAGAAAAGCGTGAGCGGGTGCGCTCCATGATTGAGTTAGTGGGGCTGGCAGGCAGCGAATCGAAATATCCGTATCAGCTATCTGGGGGGATGCGTCAGCGGGTGGCGGTAGCAAGATCGATGGTGATTCAGCCGGAAATTTTGCTGATGGACGAGCCGTTTGCGGCGGTGGATGTGCAAACCCGCGAGGGACTGCAGGAGGAATTGCTGAAGCTGCAAGAACGGATTGGCGGCACGGTGTTGTTTGTCACCCACAGCATTGAAGAAGCAGTATTCTTGAGCGATCGCGTGGTTGTGATGGGCGATCGATTGGGGCAAATCGAGCGGGAGTTTGATATTCATTTGCCGTCGCCGAGGCATTCCAAGCTGAATCGTGTGTCTGACGAGTTTAGTCTCTACCGCAAGCAGATCTATTTGACGATGACGGGTGATTGATTGACCCTAACGCTCGATCGACCGTTCCACAAGTTCCGAACTAACCCAAGGATTTCCCATTGACCGCCATTAGACCCAGTTCGTCATCTCGATTGAAACGATTGCGGGTTAGCGATCGCGTCCTCACCGTAGTGGTTGCCACGATCCTGCCAGTGGCGATTCTGATTCTGTGGGAAATTACCACGCAGATGGGATGGATTAAAGAGCTGTTTTTACCCAGCTTGTCTGGCATCGTGAACGAATTTTTCGTCATCGTGTCCAGAGGATATGCCGGTCACCCGCTGGCTAAGCACGTGGGCATGAGCCTATTTCGCGTGTTCACCGCTTTCTTCTTGGGCTCGCTCATCGGTACGATGCTTGGCCTATTGATGGGTCATTACAAATATGTCAAAGCAGCGTTCTATCTGATTACAGAACTACTCCGCCCCATTCCACCACTGGCATTCATCACGTTATTTATCCTGTGGTTCGGGATTGGTGAAGTCTCGAAAGTCATGATCATTTTGTATGCCGGAACCTTGATCGTGATGATTAACACGATCGCCGGAGTGCAAGCCTGCCCGAAGGAGAAGATTCTGGCGGCGAAGACATTGGGGGCCAATGACTTTAACGTATTTTGGCTGGTAATTTTACCGGCAGCATTGCCCTACATCTTTACAGGGATGCGAGTGGCGCTGTCGGTGGACTTTGGGATTTTGGTGGCTTCAGAACTGCTGGCTGGCGATGTCGGTATCGGCTTCATCATTCAGGATGCCAGCACCTTCTTTAACGTCAAAGCCTTATTCGTCGGCATCTTCATGATTGGCTTTTTCGGCGTCACCTTCGACGTTGTATTGCGCATTATCTCGCGGCGAATCGTGCATTGGGAAGGGAAATAGCCCCCACTTCAAGACTTTTTTGTAAATCGAGTGAATGTAGGAGACAGACATGGTTGGCACGCTGAATCAATCCGATCTGGAACAGCGGGTGTTGGATGCGATCGATCGCGAGAGCTGCTTAGATCTGATTTCGACCATGGTGCCCATCGGTCAGCCCGTTTGCTCCAGCTCCATCGACCCCGAATACCCCCCCGCTTGCGAGGAGGATATCTCCAATTTTATTGCCGGATACCTCAAGTCCATCGGCTTTGCGGTTCAGCAAGTATCGAAAACGGAAGGTCGCCCCAATGTGGTGGCCAACTGGGATGACGGTCGCCCCGGTCTGACGGTGATTTTGAACGACCACATGGATACTTATCCGGCAGGGGACCCCAACGAATGGGTGCACAGTGGGCGCAACCCCTACAACCCAACTCTGAAAGACAATCGCTATCTCTACAGTCGCGGCACCTCCGACACTCGCGGCAACTTAGCCTGCCATCTCCTGGCTCTGAAGGCTTTGCGCGAAGCGGGGGTGACTATCGGCGGCAAAATCACCTGTGCCTATTGTGTGGATGAAGAACGTCACGGTGGGGCAGGAGCCAAGTTTTTGTTGGAGGAATGGGGGTTAAAGGGGGACTACGAAATTACCGTCGAGCCCACCTCTTGGACGAACAGTCCTGATGATTGGGGAATTGGTATTGCGGTGGCTCACTCTGGCTGCTGCGTGTTGGATATCGAGACTCGCGGAGTGCGATCGCACATCTGGCGACCGGATGAGGGCACCAACCCCGTCTTGCACATGGCCACCTTGCTAGAGACTCTGCGCACCACCACGTTTACCCACGAAGCCCCCAAGATTTACGGGCCAACTCAACCCAGTATTTGTCCGGTACGGATGGAAGCCGGGAAAATTGGTGAAGGTCAGTTTACGCCCCCGTGGTGTCGGGCTCGTGTGTGGGTTGTAGGTGTAGTGCCGGGGATGACGGCGGAGTCGATTATTGCGGATATTGAGGCCGTCATTAGCACCTTGAAAGCAGCCGACCCAGCGGTTGATGCGTCGGTGACGCAAGTAGCTGGCGAAACATTTGTGCCTGCGTCGGTGGAGGTGCCGGATGATTCTCCGCACGTGACTGCGATTTCTAAGGCATACCAGCAGGTGGTGGGCAAAGATCCAGTGTTGTATCGCAAGAATGCCTACTGCGACACGCTGCGATTTTCTCAGAACGGGATTCCGTCGATTACGTTTGGGCCGGGGGAAGATGGCTGGCCACCGGTGAACGAATACATCGACATGGACAAGGTGGTGGTCGCCACTAAAATCTATGCGTTGGCCCTATTGGATTTGATGAACGCTGAAGAGAGTTAACGCGATCGCGAAGCTTGAGAGTGCAAGGGTACGATTTCATGCCGCAGCCTGCCCCTCTATCCACAACCATTGGCCAACAAACAGCCCACATTACTGTGCGCTCGTTGACCAAAACCTTTGCAGGGCGCGATCTCTACCGCGACTTCAATCTCGACATTCTCAAAGGCAAGATCACTTGTATTTTTGGTCCCAATGGCTGCGGCAAATCCACCCTCCTCAACACCATCTCCGGTCTGATTCCCTTTGACTCCGGGTCGATTTCGTTTGAAGGAAAAACCCTCGATCGCGTCACCATCGGCTACGTCTTTCAAAACTACCGAGATGCGTTATTCCCTTGGCTGAAGGCGATCGACAATATCGAGTACCCGCTCAAGGTGATGGGGGTGTCGAAATCCGAGCGCGATCGCCGCGTTCGCACCCTGGTCGAGTCCTTCAACATTCAAATCGACCTGAATCGCTATCCCTACCAGCTATCGGGGGGGCAGCAGCAACTTATTTCTATTTTGCGAGCGCTGATTACCGAGCCGGATGTGCTCTTTTTAGACGAGCCGTTCTCTGCCCTGGACTTTGAAACCACGCTGTTTATTCGAGACAAACTGCAGGAGATCTTCCAATCATCGGGCATCACGATGGTGATGGTGTCTCACGATTTGGAGGAGGCGGTGTTTATGGCCGATC
>JBCBVA010000176.1:0-5016 GCA_039817825.1 Cyanobacteria bacterium J06642_12
GCCAATCGACCTTTGACTTTGGTGAAGATGCCAATCACGCCCATGTGCAGCGGGGTGGGGTCTATCACTATCACGGTGTTCCCGTAGGCATGCTGTCGGAACAGAATTTGGCTGGCGAATCGATGCAGCTCATTGGTTGGGCGGTAGATGGGTTTCCGCTCTATGCGCGCTATGGCTACAGCGCTCCCGAATCTAGCACAAGTGCCTTGCAGGCGATGGAACCTAGCTATCAATTGAAAGCCACGCCGGATCCGGATCGTCCCAGTGTCGACCTCATACCCATGGGTACGTTTTCCCAAGACTATGAATATGTTGAAGGGTCTGGTGACCTTGACGAATGTAATGGCCGTTTTGCGGTGACGCCGGAATTCCCGCAGGGCATTTATCACTACTACGTGACCGACGCTTACCCCTTCGTACAGCGCTGCGTGAAGGGAACGCCCGATCCGTCGGCACGGCGTGGCCCACCAGAGGGTGGTGAGCCGCCAGAGGAGGGTGGTCCACCTCAAGGGAATACGCCACCCGATTTTTCTGAGGCAGCAGAGCAACTGGGCGTTTCTGAAGCAGCGCTCAGTCAGGCCATCCAAGCAGCTGGGGGACGCCAAGCCGATCTCGCCGAACTGGCAGAGGAGTTAGGTGTTTCTGAAGCGGATTTGAGGGAGGCGCTGCCACCGAGACCAAACCCATAGATGATGAATGTCCTGTTTCAACCAGTCCTATGACACAACTTTTTAGTTCGATTGAGGTGCCTCAACTCACCAGACTCAAGGTGGAGCCTCACCCCCGTCACGGCGATTCGACCCATACCCATGGGGTCGTCGATCCGGAAATCGCGAGTTCTGCCCTAGGCATCTGGGCTGTGAAATGGTCTTTGGTGGGCTTGCTACTCACGGCCATCATACAGGCAGCGATATTTTGGCTTTCGGGGAGTGTTGCTCTCCTGGCCGATATGATTCATAACGTCGGGGATGCCATGACCGCCGTGCCTTTGGGGGTGGCGTTCCTCGTCTCCCGACGAAAGCCAACACCAAGATTTTCCTATGGCTTTGCTCGATTGGAAGACTTGGCAGGGATAATCATTGTGGCGATTATATTGTTGAGTGCAATCATTACCGCCTATGAGTCTATAGAGCGATTTTACCATCCTCAGCCCCTGCATCATTTGGGAGCCTTAGCCATCGCTGGCTTTGTCGGCTTCATCGGTAACGAAATTGTGGCGGTTTTCCGCGTTCGGGTAGGGCGGGAAATCAATAGTGCTGCCCTGATAGCCGATGGCTACCACGCGATGGCAGATGGGTTGGTCAGTCTGGCGGTGTTGCTCAGTGCTATGGGTGTTAGTTTGGGCTATTCCTGGGCTGATCCGGTGATTGGTTTAGCGATCTCAGCCGTGTTGCTCAAAATTGTTTGGGAGTCGGGACAGACTGTTTTTAGTCGCTTGCTCGATGGCGTGGAACCAGAGGTACTAGACTCGCTCCACCATGCAATCGCTCATGTGCCTGAAATTGAAACTGAAGCGTTCGCGGAGCGTGGCGTTAGCCGTATCTCAAATCTGCGGACTCGCTGGCTAGGGCATCGGCTCCATGTGGAGATGGACATGATACTACCGCCTAACCTTTCCCTCCAGGAAACTCAAGAGATTACTAATACCGTAGAAAAGCAACTGAAAACCCATGTGCCTTATCTAGGTTTGACAGTGGTCAGAGCCGTACCTGGCACTAAGGAGATTGATAATGCCAGTGCAACACAATAAACAGATCGGTCGGGTTTTGCGTGCAGCTAAGCTTACGATAGCTATGGTGCTTCTGATCTGTGGCTGCTCTAGTGTCGGGCAAAGTTTGCCAACCAATTTGACGCAAAGTTCGCCAACTGCAACAGACTGCACACCCTATGAAGCGGCTTTTGAGTTACACCTCGATCCTGAGGCCGCTAATTGTACTGCTGACTTCCTTGAGGTAACCGCGACAGGTCTTCCTGATTTGACGTCTGGAAGTAGCGAAGATCTCCCGATGGTCGGCATCACATCCTGGATACAAAGAGTTGCGGTCCCCTACGATTATAATTGGCGGATTCCTCTTTCCCCCGATTGGCTAGATGAACCTGTCGAAGCCAGCGCGCGTGGCCCCATAGCGGTTGCGGTTGACGGTGTACCCATTTTCCATTACGAGCGACGACCCGATGTTTCAACTTCACTCGATAACTACGAGGAGCGTAACGATACCGTTGTTCAGGGCGAGTTAGACCAATGTGGAGGTCATTCCGGGCAAGGAGAAGACTATCACTACCATTACGCACCAGTTTGTTTGATGGATGAGCATAATCCTGAACTCCCGATTGCCTTTAGCCTTGACGGCACTCCCGTCTATTTCGGTGAAGGGGGGGATGAGTATTATGGACGGGGTAGATACAGCGATCTGAGTTACCTACCGGATGAAGCCCTTAATGATTGCAACGCGATCCAGTTACCAGAGGGTGGATTTGTACATTTCACAACCAAAACCCCGCCTTATGTTGTGGGTTGCCATCACGGGTCTTTTGACCCTGAGCTGCAGATAGAACCGGGCTCCTTCGATGCACTGACACAGCGCACACCCAGCCCGCTTGGGGGTAGCTATGGTGAGCCTGTCTCAACGCTGATCACGGATTTTGAGCAAAATGAAGAGGGAGCGTATCATTTGGCTTTCAATTCTTTAACAACGCCTGGCGTGACGAGCACGATTCTGTATCGTCAGACTACAGAAGCTTGTTGGGAGTTTGAGTACCAACCAGTTGGGGGTGAAAGAGGGCAGACTATAGAAGCCTGCCGGCATTAGCTGTAGTACGTCAGAGTAAAAATAGTATGGTTTAAACAAAATAAGATAGTCTGTGTTATTCTTCGGCGCATCCATCCGTACAGAGGCCATCGGCGTTAAACGAGAGCGTTTGTCCACTGAGCGGAACATAAACACTGGTTTGGGTCGCTTCGATAAAAGCAGCCGTTCGGGTATCTGGCTGAACTTCGCCATTGAGAGTTGCAAGCTCATTTGCATGGGATGCAATCACCGAGTTCGGCTTAATCAGTTCATTGATGACATAGGCGGCCTCGGTTGGGCCAGTGGTAAAGGTATCTCCGATATTCATCACAACCAGCTCAGCACCGTACTGATCACCCACCACAGTTTCTTGCTCAGCGGTCACCCCAGTATCGCCCGAGAGATAAACCACCAAACCGTTAGAAAAGGTGATCACATAGCCCGTGGGTGGGCCAACATAGGCACTCAACCCAGCGGCAGATAGGCTCTCACCCAGCTCGCCTTCGATAAAATCCCCACTCAGCCCATTGGAGTGAGCCGCTGGCACCGTTGTAAACTTTACGCCATCAATCTCCCGTGATGCGCCAAAGCGGACGAGCTGCACATTGTCAGGAGCACCACCGAGCCCTTCAACCTTGTTGGCTAAAAATCTCGACATTTCGCTGCCAACAACTATGTTAGCCCCTTTACCAACGGCAACTTCAACGCTGTTAGAGTTAGGGGTTGTGACCACGTCTGCAGACACAATGAATGTGAGCAGACTGCGGTTGAGGAACCTACGGCTCGCGTACGCGGGCAACGACCTCGATCTCCAACAGCGTGTCTGGCGTCGCCAGCGAGGCGACGCCGATTCCGGTGAGGGCGGGACGGGTAACCCCCAACCGCTCTGCCAGGATTGGAGCGAGCTCTTCGAGATGCTCGGCGATCTCGCCACGGACGTAGAGTCTAACGTGGAGCACATGATTCATGTCCGTCCCTGCCGCTTGCAGGGCGATGTCCAGGTTGTCAAACACCTTACGAGCCTGTTCGGCATAGCTCGAGCCGACCACTTGCGCGTTTTCATCCCATGCAACCTGCCCAGAGAGAAAGACAAGGCCCGAGGGATCAACCGAACCTTGGCTCATACCGAAGGATGAGCCATCGTAAAGGGAGGGAGGATTGATGCGCTGAATCATGGTGTGTCCTTTGGTGTCTCGGAGTCTATGCTTCTTGCTGATTCTAGGAGCGTTTAGATGCGGATGAAGGCAAGGACATCGGCGTTAAACTGCTCTGCCTGGGTCTGAGCGAGACCATGTGAACCACCAGGATAGATCTTTAAATGGCCGTCCTTGATGATCTCAGCAGCACGATGAGCTGAGGCCTCAATGGGTACGATCTGATCGTCGTCGCCGTGGATGATTAATGTCGGACGGTTGATTGCTTCTAGATCGGGGGTGTAATCGACTTCGGAGAATTCGCGGATACAGTCATACTGCCCTTTTACGCTGCCCGCTAGACCTTGGAGCCAGAAGCTTTCACGCAAGCCTTCGTTCTCCTCAACGCCCTCTCGGTTAAAGCCATAGAACGGAACCGTCAGGTCGCGGAAGAACTGCGAGCGGTCGAGTGCAGTGCCCTTGCGGATATCGTCGAAAACCTCCATGGGCGTACCCTCCGAGTTAACCTCTGTCTTAAGCATTAGTGGGGGTACTGCACCCACTAGAACAACCTTAGCTACGCGGTCGTTGTCGTGACGGCCAATATAGTGGGCGACTTCACCGCCACCTGTAGAATGGCCGATGAGAATCACATCCTGGAGGTCGAGGTACTCGATCAGTTCAGCCAGATCGTCGGCATAGCGATCCATGTTATTGTCTGCCCACGGTTGTTCCGATCGTCCATGGCCGCGGCGATCGTGAGCAATTACGCGGTAACCCTGCTGACCAAAGTAGAGCATCTGCGCGTCCCAAGCGTCAGCCGATAAAGGCCAACCGTGGGAAAACACAATGGGCTGGCCACTGCCCCAGTCCTTATAGAAGATTGCAATCCCGTCTGTGGTTGTGAAGGTAGTCATGGGTTTTCCTCCAGAGAATTAGCGCGGTTTTGATCGCGCTGGTTGGCTGCGCAATTGATTTATGCGAAGCGCTTCAATACAGGTAAGTAGCTGGCCAAAACTATTCAAGATTTCGAAATCTGCCAAGTAAGCATCTCAGCGATTCAGAACTATGTTTACTTATGGCCACCTACTTAC
>JBCBVA010000177.1:0-4894 GCA_039817825.1 Cyanobacteria bacterium J06642_12
GCCGATTGTGGAACCTCGCGGTCTCGGTCATCAATTTTGGGAGACGTTGAATGACGATCCCAGCTTGAGCGAAGTGGGGGTGGTGTTGCACAAGCCCGACACCCAAAACTGGGGGTACGACATTGTGCTGTCGGGGATGGCGGCGACGAACCCCTCCCAGCTAGCGTCACAGCGGCCGGACGAGCTGGTGGACTTTATCGCCACGCTGCATACGTTTCCCACCGGCCCGATTCAGCTGATTTACGACATTGTTTACGGTCATGCCGATAACCAGGCCCTCGACTTAATTAATGGTCGCTACCTGAAAGGGCCGAACATGTACGGCCAAGATGTGAACCATCAAAATCCGACCGTGCGGGCCATTTTGCTGGAGCTACAGCGGCGTAAGGTCAATACCGGTGCCGATGGGGTGCGGATTGACGGGGCGCAAGATATCAAGTTTTTCAATCCGCTGTCGGGCATGGTGGAGCACGACGATGGCTACCTGCAGGCAATGGCCGATGTGGAGCAGGAGATTGGCGGCCATCGGCGCAAGTTGTTTTGCGTGTTTGAAGATGGGCGACCCTGGCCGGAGGAGGGCTGGGAACACGCATCTACTTATATGGATCTGGTGCATCTGATTCCCGATTCATACCAATGGGGGCCGCTGATTTTTGCCCACAATACCCCAGCGTTGGATGGATTCTGGAACTATAAGTGGAACCGGCTTGAGGAGGTCATGCAGCACGGTGCCCATTGGATTACCGGGTGCGGCAACCACGATACCGTGCGGCGCGGTACGCAGATCGACCCAGAGGGGAAGATTAACTGGAATTTGGGGGACACGCTATTCGAGGTGTTCAACCAGGCGTATGACAACCCAGCCATGACCCTGCTGACCTACGGCTTTATGCCCGGTTTGCCGATGGATTTTATTAACGCTACGGCGCGGGCTCCGTGGGGATTTTTGCGCAATACAGATGACTATTATGGCGTCAAGGTAGTGTCGGAAGAGGGGGGATTTTTAGAGTGGCAGGTGCCTCCCGAAATGTATGCTGTCGAGGGTAATTTTGAGCGATTAAAGGCGTTTGGATTTAATGACTACGACGAGCTAAAGGCGTTTATCCGTGCATTGCACGAAGCGATTAGCGTCATGGAGTTTAATCTGCGGGAGGTGGCCCGGATTTGTCAGGATTGCTTGCCGGGGAATGTGGATTTTTCGACGTGGGAAGATAGCTCGATTCAGAATTACGCCCCCAGTTGCGCGACCTACGCTCGCACGTTGGGACGGTTGATCGGGGCCGGTAAGTCGGAAGGTTTGTCTGGTCTAACGATGGAGCGATTGCAGGGGTTTGCCAAGGCGTTCATGGAAGATTGCCACGATATCTGCAATGTGTCGTTGCATGCAGACAAGCTGGATGCAGCTCAGACTGGCTATAACCTGGCCGTGCGTCAGTTCCGTCGCGATCGTCCCTGGTTGCGTCACGACCTACGCGAAAAGGGAGACATTTACGGCTGCTTTGGAGAGGAGGCAGCGACCGTGTTCTACGGTGTGCGGACGGAGGTACGCGAGCAGGGAGATGACGCTGAAGACGATCGCGTTCCCGAGCGAGTGGCCATTGTGGCGCATTTGGGGGGCGAGCCGATAGAGATTGACTTAGCGAGTTTGTTGCATACGGAGCTGGACGGGTGGAGTGTGGCGATCGCTAGTCCGGGGTTGGATGTGGGGGATGGCAGTCAGGTGTTTGAGTTGCAGGATTCGCAGGCTGTGGTGTTGGTGGCGCGGGGGTGAGGCTGGGGATTGGTCACTGGTCATTGGTCACTAGTCATTGGTTGTGGTTCGCGGCTTGCGATTGAGGGAGAGATCGGGGATATGGAGCTGTGAATATGGCCGCATTTGGTGGGTGCGCGACCGTTTAATGCTTCCATCGTTAGACCGGGGATGCGCTAGGGGGTAGTGGCCTTTCGGGTTGCTAGATGTAATAGCGGCACGGCGATGGTTCCGAGCACTGCAAAAATACTTCCGTAGATGGCAATGAACCACCAGACTGTTGCCACGTCTGCCGCATGTAGGGCGATCGATATAAGTGATGCTGCGACCAACGCATTGACGGCGATTGTGAACCCTCGCACGATGCGCACGATGTCATTCCTGGATTCGAGCCTGAGCAGCAACGATGCGTGACTAAATGCCAGCGCAATAATCAGGAATGAAATCCGCCCTTTGAGCAATATCTCCCATCCTGTGATGAATTCCCAATTGGTCAAGATGGCGAATACGGCACCAACCACAGACGCGGCAATGCCGAGGCTACTCAATAGTTTGAAGACTCTAGCCGATCGCTTCTCGGCCAGCGAAGCACAGCATAGGGCTGTCAAACTATAAATTCCTAAGGAGACAACAGTGAGTGCAACTTTGAGCGTGTTGTCACCGGGAACTCCTTCTAGCAGCGCGATCGCTAAGGCAACGGCACCGCCCATGATGCAGGCGATCGCGCTTACTAAGAGCCCTCGCCGATAGCGACGTCCACAAGTCGGAGTGGGTGCTGAAATGTCGGAGCTTGCCGGACTCGGTTGAGTAGGGAAAGACGAGGATGCCTTGGGCGGGGGCGGTACCTGCAGTTCGGCATTGCAGCTCGGACAGGTGATGGCATGCCCAGTCGAATTGCCCGCTGTTTCGATTCTATGTCCGCAATAGGTGCAGTGAAATTTCATAGTGAGATTGGGGTCATAGTGAAATTGTGAGATGTATACGTGCAGCGGGCTGGAGAACCTGGGATGGCGTTGGCGCGGGAGGTGTGAAGGGTGGAGAAAAGTCTGCCTAGACATACACGCTCGCAGACTGAGCGTTCATCCGGTTTATCGCTTTGTTATAGGGCACGAGGCTACTGGTTGGGTAGGTACATTGCAGGTGTTTTTGGCAGGGGTGACAGCCAAGGGGCGCGGATGCCTGCGGCTTTTAGGGCTTGTCCGGCCCAGGAGTTGCAGGTGTTGAATAGGTGGTACGTTCCGTGGGCTTCGAAAAAGGTATCGGTTGACGAATAGGAATAGCCGGGGATGGAAATGGGATGTCCGGTTGGATTGCCGGTTGGACTGGTTGTTAGCGATCGCTGCACGAACGCCACCAGGTCTTTGTATTGATCGGAAGTGATGGTTACGGATGGGGCGGAATCGAATCGCTCGGGGCGAGTGAAGGTAACGTGCAAGCACGACCGAGAGGGTAAAAACAAGGCGTTGACTGTGGTTGAGAGGTTGAGGTCAGCGAGTGTCGGCGTTTCAAGAAAGAATCCTCGGTCTCCCCAACCGATCGCGACGTGCGAGTAAGCGGAAACGTCGCTCGGAAAATTACGCTCGTCAAACCGTTCTAGCCAGTCCATGTCGTCGGTGCGGACTGGAACGATGATGTCTGCATGGACGGCATTGGAAACGACAGCAACTTCAACTCCATCAGTGGTAGGAGAGAATCTGTTATTGACGGGGATTAACCCCACGAGCAAAACGGCCAAGAACAGCAGCAATCCGCCCAACGCCCACCTCACCAGCTGTCGACTCCAGCGCATCCATCTCAATTGGTAGTTCGAACGAGAGAGAGCCTGGTTTTGCTGGTTGCGCATGGGTATTGCAGATGTAAGGCAATCCGCTGTCTAGAGTGGGGAGAACAATAAAGTCCTTGGTGTGCAAGCAAAAACAGTTCGAAAGCTCTCCACCGTAGATTGCCGATCGCTGTGTGAACGGGTTATTGCTTAACAGTGGAGAGCGCGGTGCATACTGAACTAAGCCTTGCCATCGGTTCTAGCACTGTTACTCCGAAACATATATGCAACCCCAGACCAGTACTCCAGACTTTGCCGCAGCAGAGCAGCTATCTCTTCTTCAAAAATTGCTCGGTTCCAGTTTTCCAGATAAGGCTGTTTTTCAGGTGTTGTGGCTGGTGGCTCGGTTGGCGTTGGGTGGGTTGATGATTCACAACGGTCTTGACAAGCTGGCGGATGTTCAGGGCTTTGCGGATAACGTTGTCAGCTTTATCGGACTGCCGTTTCCGGTATTTTTCACCTATTGTGCGGCGTATGTGGAGATTGTCAGCTCTGTGTTGCTGGTGCTGGGATTGCTGACGCGACTGAATGCTTTGGCTCTGTTCGCGACGATGGGCGTTGCCATTTTCTTCCATCTCAAAGCCGACGGACTACAAGTTCCGCCGCTGGAGACGGCGTCGTTGTATGCGACTCTCTATACTCTGTTTCTCGTTTGTGGGGCAGGGCGGTGGTCGCTGGATGAACTGATTGCCAAGACATTAGAGAGTTAAGGCTAGTGTAATTGAATGTAGCCGTTTGATAGGTTTGCGAGCCGCTGGCTGAGTTGGGGGTTAGGACGGACGTTCTGCTGTACGTTCACCCTCTTTGTTTGTCCATTCAGCAACCCAAGAATTATTTTCGATGGAGAACACGTCTTCGAATTTGTGGACGAATGTTCCCAATTTCTGAGATTTCTCACTGTCCGATAGCCGCTGCCAAGCATTGTGAGTCCACTTGAGTCGTCGAGCGGTCAGGGTATAGCTGGTCATCAGGTAGCGGTATCGACCGGCAAAGGTGAAGGCGGCTACCGCTCCTGAAATGGTGCCGATGACGGCCACCCAGGCGGAAGACCAATCGATATCGGCGGCACTGATGCCCCCCAAGACGGCCCCAGATAAGCCAAGTCCAAAGCTGAGGGACTTGAGCAGTTTGAGCTTCTGTTGGTATTCGATCGCCTTGGGCTCGTAATATTTGCGAATTTGATCGTTGACTCGCCGTTCTAAATAGTCATCCATTGACAACCAGTTGTCGGGCAGTTTTTCCGTTTTTTCTTTTTCTGTCAGGGATACAGGTTCGACAAAAAATTCGCAAATATTACGAGCCAAAGGCGATCGAATACCAAC
>JBCBVA010000178.1:0-4651 GCA_039817825.1 Cyanobacteria bacterium J06642_12
GTCGGTGTGGGATTTGGCGGGCGAGACGAACTTGTTTGCGGATAAAGAGGGGGAGTTGGGGCGATCGCCGAATGCAGCACTCCTCCAATGAACTGGTAGGCCAACGGCGATAGCCCCAACTCCCCCTCTTTATCCGCAAACAAGTTCGTCTCGCCCGCCAAATCCCACACCGACAAATGGGTGTGACAGCCATTCCCTGTCAGGTGAGCGAAGGGCTTCGGCATGAACGTCGCTCGGAACCCGTGCTTTTCCGCGATCGCCTTCACCATGTACTTAAAAAATGCGTGGCGATCCGCCGTCACCAAAGCATCCGCATACGTCCAATTCATCTCGAACTGACCGTTAGCATCCTCGTGGTCGTTTTGGTACGGCCCCCAGCCCAAGGTTTGCATCGCATCGCAAATCTCAGCGATCGTATCGAACCGCCGCATCAGAGCCTGTTGGTCGTAACAAGGTTTGGGCTGGCGATCGCGATCGTCCGACAGCGCTTCACCGTCCGCCGACAGCAAAAAATACTCGCACTCCACCCCCGTCTTCACCCGATAGCCCCGAGATTCCGCCTGCTGCAACACTCGCTGCAACACCAGTCTCGGCGTCTGTGCGATCTCTGTCCCCATAGGCGTCACCAGCCCGGCAGGCATCCAAGCCACCTCCGGTCGCCAGGGCAACTGAAACAAACTGCGCGTATCCGGCAGCGCCAAGATATCTGGATCGGCGGGTGTCATGTCCAACCAAGCGGCAAACCCCGCAAACCCCGCCCCACTCGCGGCAATCTCGTCAATCGCAGCCGCTGGTACCAACTTGGCTCGCTGCGTGCCAAATAAATCCGTAAACGAAATCAGAAAATAACGAATATCGCGATCGCGGGCAATCTCCGAGAGGGCTTGGGTCATCGCTAGTTGGGTCATTACGGGTAAACGTCAACAAGTCAACTCTGCAAACAATCCCGCACGACCTGCCTAATAAAAGCCGCATCCTCAGGATTTTGATAGGGATTACCCGCCCGATGTCCCCAAATCGACGGAATCGGCACGTACCTTGCCTTGGGAATCAGCTCCGCTTCCAGGCGACAGTCCTCGGGCGTGAAATACAGATCCGTTTCGGCAGGCATCACCCAAGTCTGAGCTTGGATAGCACCCATCGCTCGCGGATAATCTCCCTCATACAGCGCATTTTGGCTGATATCGCAGCGCAACCATGTATCGTTCATTGCCAACAGATCGCGCGGATCGCGCTTGCGGTAACTTTGCTCCCACCCACGTACCAGATAATCCTCCAACGAGGCATAGCCCAAGTCGCGATAAATCCCCGCCCGATAGTAAGTCTGCGACGCTGCCCAACTGGCATAAATCAGAGCAAAAGCCCGAAATCCTCGTTCCGGCGTCCCCGTAAATGTTTCACCCGTCCAAGTGGGATCTGTCATCAGAGCCGCCCGCAAGCTCTGTAAAAAAATCCGATTGTGATCCGTCGTCCGAGCCGTTCCACAAAGGGCAACAATTCGCTGCACCCGCTCGGGATAGAGCGCCCCCCAGTGATACGCTTGCTGAGCCCCCATCGACCAACCATAGATCAGTGCCAGCGTTTCAATGCCAAACACCTCAGTCAACAGACGTGCTTGAGCCGTCACGTTATCTACATGGGTGAAATAAATCCCTTGCTCGCCCAGCCCCGGCAACCCGCCATTACTGGGCGAGCTGGAAAGCCCATTGCCGAACATATTGGGAATAATGACGAACCAACGGCTGGGATCGAGAATGCCCCCAGGGTCAATGAGCCAGTCAATATCGCTATGCTGCGCCCCATAGGAAGTGGGATAAAGAATGACATTGCTGCGATCGCCATTCAGCTCCCCGTAAGTCTGATAGACAATCTCTGCTTGGGGCAACGTCACCCCACATTGCAGCTCAAAATTCTCTGCCTGCCAGTAGCCCGTCTTTCCCTTCATGCAGTCTTGCCAAACTGGCCGATCAACTCGCGATTCACAGCCACATAACCAGGGGCTACTTCTGCGAAATGTCCCGATAATTTTTCGTGAGCCAACGGCAACGCGTGGAACGGAATCCCAGCATAGAGGTGATGTTCGGCGTGGAAAGACATGTTCCACATCAGCAGCCGGAGCGGCCAAGCGGTCAGAGTCGTGCGGGTATTCGTCAGCGGATTATCGTCTTGAGTGCAGCCCGTATGCTCGGCAATCAAGATAAACCGCAGGATCGGTTGCCCCACCGCCAGCGGCAGCACCCAGTAGAGCAGAAACCAAGGTTGCTGAAACCCAATGGAAAGAGCGATCGCTCCCCCATACACTGCTAACTGCATCAGCGTCGAACGGCGTACTTTCTGCCGCGCCCCCTTAGAAATATAGGGACAACCGTCAAACTGGTTTAGCGCAATGCGCAGATGCCCCTGCAGCTTGCCCAACCACCAGGGAATGCCACTGAGCATCCAAAGATACGCTCTCCAATTGCGGGGCGCAGCATCCTCATATTCAGGGTCTTTGCCTACAACTCGCGTGTAGCGATGATGCCACTTGTGATAGTGCTGATAGAACGTGCTGTTGTAGAGCGACAAAACTCCAGCAACCCAAGCCACCCCATCATTAGCCCATCGGCTGGCAAACGCGGTGCGGTGAACGCATTCATGCAGAGGCGCAAACATGGCTGCCAAACTAAACCCGTAAAGCACCAAAATGGGAAGCGCGTACCCTCCGTATCCTCGATTGCAGCTCCAGGCCCACAGCCCACCACTGGCGATCGCAACTGCAAGGTGACGTGTCAACTGCAACCATCCCTCGCGATCGGAGCGTTGGTATAAGGACGATAATTCTTTACCAGACATGATTCTACTGGGGTTAACCTGCCAAGCCTCACTTGCTTGAGCAGCCCCTCCAGAGGCGTGAGTGTCGTGAATTGATGTCTCCATTGCTTCGAACTCCGATCCATCGACGCTGTGACCTCTGCCCTAGTCGTGATGACAAAGGCGCATTAAACCAGGGATAACTCCATCACTACCGTTTTCTGTCCGTGCCCCATATTTTGCCTCAAGCTCAATTCTGTTGAGATCGAGGCTCGCTTTGATGTTCACAGTGCACCTGGAACGGGACTTCCAAGCTCAAATCGGTCTTTTCTTGCAAGCCAAAGGCCATTCTGCAGCAGCTTCTTGTTAATTAAATTGGCAGCAGCTCTAAGTCGATTCTTGTTAGAGGTCTAATGATTGGCGAGAAAATCGACGATCGCCTGCTCGAAGGCTTTGGGTTCTACTAAAAATGGCCAATGATGACCGGGTACGTTGGAGATCTCTAGATTTGGCAGATATGTGCGGTACTGGGTGAGTTGCCATTCCATGCGGTTGAGTCCTTTCTCCGGTCGAATGATGAGTGTGGGTACTTCAACTGGAGCCGTGAGAGAAGCTACGCGTATGGATTCGACGAACATGCGATCGCGCGCGCGGACGGTGAACTTACTGCCCCACTGACCGTCGGGCTTTTGCTCGATGCCAGCCCGAAATGCTGTTTGCTGCAGGGGCGACCAATCACGGTATTGCTTCAGTTGGCGAGCGGTACGTTCGGCCACTTCATAACTCTCGAATGGCCCCATGCCTTGTAAAAATGGCAGCACGCGGTAAAGCAGGGGCAGCGACAGTTCCGACCACGCGGGGAGCCGACCCGCAAAGAAAGGATCGACCAAGACGGCACTCCGAAACCGCTCGGGATGGGTTTGGACCCATCTGGCCACTAGCTTGCCTCCCAAGGAATGACCGACGACGTGAGCGCTCGACCATCCCATCGCATCTATTACGGCCATTAGGTCAGACGCAATGGTATCAAATCCGTAGCCTTCCTCCGGTTTATCACTATCGCCATGACCGCGCAGGTCAACTGCAATGACGTGATAGCGATCGCTTAACGCTTCACCGACATTGGCCCACACCCAGGCGTTGTCCCCCAGACCGTGCACGAGTAATACGGGTTCTCGTCCCCGATTCCATTCCAAACAGGCCAGTTTTATGTGGGGAAGGTCGAGGATGTGACGTACGGGGAGTGACAACTCTGACATAATCCACCAAGGTGAGGACTTTTACGTGCGAGAGGACGAGATTATCGCTCGAAAGACTGACACATGGAAGGTTGTTTTGATGACAACACTAGAGTGACTTAAATATTATGATTAAAGACCGTGATGCGATCGGCATAAAAGATTGTCATATTTTTATTTGCTATGAGAAATAAACTCATGTCTTTAGGAAGAGCGGATTTGTCTTTTGAAGTGTCAGAAAGCACAAGTGTTGAACAATACTAAAAACTCGAATATTTCCTTAATCACCCATCAAGATATAGATACAATAGATTTATCTAAGCAGCATCATATGTTCTCTAACTTTCCCCAGCTCATCAAGCAGCATCTCAGTCATTTGCCTCAAAATGACTATCCAGTACTCAACTCGTTTCTATTTGCATCATGCTGGCTTCATTTTGTCCTTGACCAAAGCCAGACAAGCATGAGAGATGTCTTCAGGCGCTTAAATAATCGCGGCATTGATATCGATATATCTACGTTCTCAAAAGCCAGCAAGACCCGAAGCCCTAGGCTGCTGTCGGATTTATTTTGGGACTTGAAGAATACACTGAAGAGTCGGCATGAAGTCGGCCAGGATGAAC
>JBCBVA010000179.1:0-4613 GCA_039817825.1 Cyanobacteria bacterium J06642_12
TTTGCCGTGTTGACCTCTGCCGCAGGAATGTCTGCGGGGCTGGGGGCTGTTGTATCGGCATTGGCGAAATAACTCAGATCGGGCCGTTCCCGCTGCAGGCGATTGAAGTCGTACACCTCTGCGGGGGCAAACACCCCAAACGGTAGCGAGGTAGCCAACACGTCGTAGATCACCGTGCGAACCGACAACCCCACTTCGTTCGGATTCAAACTTTCACTCAGACAGCGCAACCAATACAACGAACCCAATTGATGGCGATCGCCCAACACCAAGCCATTCACCACTCCCCATACAAATTCCCCCTGCTGCTGCAGAGGAATGCAGTCCCGTTGAAAGCGAATAGTTTGGCGGGGTTGAGAAAAATCAACCGTCTCTAGCGGAGTGAAGATTTCTAGATACGCATCCTTATGCAACATCGTGCCCGGAGCCAACTCCGGCGCCCAAAACCCAATTGATACGCTGCCATCATCCTGACAGTGAGCCCCCAGCCGAGAGGCCAACAGCTGGGCTTTGCGAAAATTAGTTTCTCCCGATGCCTCAACCGCCTCTGCCCAATCGGCTAAAACCTGAGTGGCGTCCAGATCGAGGGCGATCGCAAACGTCTTGAACCGGGTGGAGGAGACCACTACATCATCGCTATCTGACGCTGACGATGACACGAACGGCATGGCTGACAGTGAAGAATCCGCTGCACTCGACACCCCTACAGGCAAGCCTGCCGTATCGGGTTCGACTGAACCAAATGGCATCCCTTGGTGGCTCGGGCCTGCATCAGTAGTGCGTACAAAATCCAAAATACTCGTAGCCTTTTATTGTAAGAAGATGACCTGCCACCCAATATGTAGCTTAATAATATCTTCAGCTATTAGTGCCCGAAAACGAATGCTCCCCTCATGATGAATTGTGTCAAAAAAATCATTTTCTTCATACAAAACGCTCTCAGACAACTAAGTCAATATGTTGCAAGAACTGGATACATTTATTCACGTTGCCCTATATCGTATGTAGGTTTTCGGCGATCTGGATTCAACGATAAGCGCGACTGGCGAGTCAATCTCAACCATTCTGAAAACACTGTACTGGCAATGCAAGCCGGTGCAGCCAATCGGTCAATTGAGGTATGGCAGACTACGGCTACCCACGCACGGATGATGATATTAGTTGTGTTAAAATGAAGTTGTATTTCGTAACAAAAAGGTATTGAAATAAACTCTGTAACTCTTGCTTTGCGAGCGATTGGGGTGTTTCTAAAAGAGTCCGTTTGTTACTAGCTGTCCGGCTGATGTATTCCCCTGCTACTGCTGCCGGCGTCTTATGGTCTCAAGTTCGGCTGAGTGGTCAGGCGAATGGCGGCAGAGGGTTTCGTGGGCCTCCTCCGATCTGCGATCTCACCAAGCAAGCTAGATGTAAGCCCAGCAGTAGGCAATCCCAGAAGCAGGCAGGATCGGCTCATTATCTATGTAGGGTCCCGAAACTAAGGAAGTGTGTTTTTGAACGTATTCGAATCAGTTCCGATGGCTATCTTCGATCGGCGTGCGCCCCTTGAGTTAGGCTGGCACGCCCGCCTCTAGCCACCGTGGCCCGTGCTCCAGTCATACACCTGCCGCGATACCGATAGGCATCGCCGATAAATCTAAAGAGAGTGAGGCGAAAGCCGGGTTGCCCAAAGAAGTACGTTGAACCGTTCAGATACCACTGAGGGAAATGTGGAATGAGTAATCAATCGTCACTGGTGATTCTGTATCACCGAGAGCCATACGATGAAGTCCGCAAAGGCGGCAAAACTGTTTATCAAGAGAAGAAAAAGCCCAACGGGATCGTGCCGACGCTGAAAAGCTTTTTCTTGAACGCCGACCAGGGCACGTGGATTGCATGGAAACAGGTCACCGATCGCCAGCGAGAAACCTTCCAAGAGACAATGTCCGTGGGGGATGGAGATAACTGCGTTGTCCGCCGCATTCCCCTCAGCTCCGACCAAGTTCGCGACTTCTACCACATCACCTCCAAGGAAGCCTTCTGGCCCATCCTGCACTCCTTCCCCAGCCAGTTCACCTACGACTCGGCCAATTGGGAAAATTTCAAGCACATCAACGAACTGTTTGCGGACGCCGCTTGCAAAGAAGCGGCCGACGATGCCTTGATTTGGGTACATGACTATAACCTCTGGCTGGCTCCATACTTTATTCGCCAGAAGATGCCCAATGCCCGCATCGCCTTCTTCCACCACACCCCCTTCCCCTCCGCCGATATTTTCGGCATCTTGCCGTGGCGTCAGGCCATCATCGACAGCCTGCTGTGCTGCGACCTACTGGGGTTCCATATCCCCCGCTACGTCGAGAATTTCATCTCGGCTGCCGGTAGCTACTGCCATCTAGACGTTCTGGAACGCAGCGAGGTGGACGAGGCATTTACCAAGCTGGGATCTGCCCTGTCCGAGCGCGAGATGACGACGAAGGTGCAATACGGCGATCGCACCATTCGCCTGGACGCCTTTCCGGTGGGCACCAACCCCGAGCTGATTGCCAGCATCCTGCAAAAGCCTGAAACCATACAAAAGGTCGAGCGCATTCAGGAGGAGATTGGTGATTGTAAGCTGATTTTGTCTGCTGGCCGCGTGGATTACGTCAAAGGTACTCGCGAGCTACTGCTGACCTACGAGCGCCTGCTGGAGCGTCGCCCCGAGTTGCACGGCAAAGTCCTGCTCCTTAACGTGTCTGTGGCGGCGGCTGAAGGGATGCGAGTTTACCGCGACTATCGCCAAGAAATCGAGCAGTTGGCCGGAAAAATCAACGGTCGGTTTGCCACCCTAAATTGGGTTCCCATCCGCCTGTTTACCAAGCCCTTCCCCTTCGAAGAAATGGTGGCTTATTACCGGGCTGCACATGTGGCGTTCATTCCGCCGCTACGTGATGGCTTGAACCTGGTGGCAAAAGAGTATATTGCGGCCAAGCAGGGCACCGGCGGTGCGCTGATCCTGTCGGAATTCACAGGCTCGGCGGTGGAGCTACCGGATGCTATCCTCACCAATCCCCATTCGTTTAATTCGTTGGATACCAGCCTGGATCTGGCTCTGGAAATGCCGTTAGAAGAGCAGCAGCGGCGCATGAAAGCCCTCTTTAAAGCTGTCAGTCGCTACGACGTGAACCAGTGGGCCTATCACCTGTTCCGCGAAGCGATGGCCATCTCTCGCCAAGATGAGCCCGATCCGTCCCAGGATGACCCTTCCGATAAGCCTCTGGCCCAAGTGGCTTAACAAGAGACTGCAATGGGGGTCTCCCTCGTGCCTGCAGCTCTGAGCCTTGACGGCCAGTTGATTCTCGGACAGTAAATTACCGATTGAAAGGCCCATTCGGGCCTTTTGCGTTATCAGGCACTAACCCTCAGCCCCTATCCCAGAGCAGGAACGGGGGAGCTGAAGATCGACCAGCCAAATTCTTCGTTGGTTGCGATCGTGCTCTGGGATTGAGTGGAATTTGTTCAGCACACTTTGGTCGAACGGATGCTGACCCGTCCTGCAAATCTCATTAGAAACACGAACATAAATAGAAACACGAACATTCCCGGTGCCACCCACAATCTGAGCCACAGTGAGGACATGAGACAGTCACTGGCTCGGATTGGTTGAGTTCAAAGAAACCTATGCCCGACTTGCAAGCCGCTCCATCTCCCCTGCGCGATCTGTCCGCACACTACGACTTAATTGTGATTGGGGGAGGCATCAATGGTGCTGGGGTTGCCCGCGACGCGGCCCAGCGGGGACTCACGACCTTACTGCTGGAGAAAGGAGACTTTGGCAGCGGTACAACCGGCTGGTCCACCCGTCTGATTCATGGCGGTCTGCGGTACCTGCAATATTTTGAATTTCCCCTGGTGCGAGAGTCGCTGCGCGAGCGAGAGATCCTGTTGCGCAATGCGCCTCACCTAGTCAAGCCAATTCAATTCACCCTGCCGCTCTATCGCAACAGCGCCCACAGCGGGCCGGAATTACGGGCGGGAATGGTGCTGTACGATCTGCTCAGCTACGACAAATCTCTCCCCAACCACCGCGCCCTTGGGCGGGCTGAATGCCAGCGGTTGTTCCCGTCACTAGCCACCGATGGATTACAAGGGGCGGTGCAGTATTACGACGCGCAAGTGGAGTATGCCGAGCGTCTCTGTTTGGAAGTCATCCAGGCTGCCGAGGTCTCGGGCGCGACTGTACGCAACTATGCAGAGGTGACGGAAGTTCGCGTGGAGAATGACGTCATTTCCGAGTTGGTGTGCCGCGATACCTTGACGCAAGAGACGATCGCACTCAAGGTGGGTCCGAACACCCAAGTTGTCAATACCACCGGTCCCTGGCTCGATCGCCTCTGTCAAACCGGTAGCGAACCCACAAGCCCCCCGCAAACCGCTTCCCCCTCCAACGGTCACCCGCCCACCGATCGTCAGGCAGGACAGCCTCGACCGCTCAGCAATCGACGCCTGATTGGCGGCACCAAAGGCAGCCATATTGTTGTGGCCCCGTTCCCCGGCGCTCCCGATACCGCTCTGTATACCGAAGCCGCCCGAGACGGTCGCCCTTACTTCATCGTGCCGTGGCTGGGGGGCTTTTTGATCGGCACGACGGACTT
>JBCBVA010000180.1:0-4604 GCA_039817825.1 Cyanobacteria bacterium J06642_12
AAGTCTGACATTCCACTGAGCTATCGCAGGCGTCCTCACTTCTATGCCCTTGACAGGCCAGGTGCAAGATCTGAGCTGAAGCGAAGAAGGCTACTGATTTTCACAGCAATGCCAAGAAGTCTCGGACGGCTAATCTATGCCGGCGAATAGACAATGTTTTGGCCAATGCGAGGCTTTCCAAATCGCTGCCACGCACTTCCACCCCGCAAGAACAGTTCGATCCACCGACAGCTCTTGCTGCCAATCGTCCAGCCCGAACTTCCGGGAGCAAACGCTAACGTCCCCTCTGGGACCTCAAAGCTGCCATCTGAAAAGACCGCGTTACTGACAACATCCCCCACTCTGACTGTGACCGGAGTTGAAGGAGTCAATGGAACCGAACTGGCTGGGATCGTCGTTTTGAGGTTGCCGTACCCGTCAATCCATGCCACGCGATTCGTTGGGATATCGGGTACTTGGGATGCGGGTATGGGAGTTCCCAGAGAGTAACGGTCTCCGTTTAATAGTGAAGCAGCTGTTTTTGGAAAGACATCTCGCGATCGAAACTGCGACCCCGCGCGGGACACATCTACCGAGTGGATTGAAGTTGCAAATTCTTTGATAAAAGAAAGCGTGTAGCCGGCCCAAACACCAACCACCTTAACGCCATTGCATAACTCAGCAAAGGTTAACCCTTCCCCTTCGTTATCCATACGAGCATCGGGATTGTCGTGTCGGGGAGCGCAGTTGTGATAGATACAGCGACTAGTTGGACCATCGTTAAGCCCCAATTGGGCAATCCAAAATCCGGTGGCCAATGTGCTGAATGGGGGAACCGATAAATATTGAACGTGCGCGTTAGGCAGGTGCTGATAGAGACGCTGCGCAACCTCTACAAATGCCGGATCGTTTGGGCCATAATCTGCGATCAGGTGTAAGAGCATGGCGGAAAGCTACTGCTGGTGGATGCTTCGATTCTATTGGCTTCATTACTCACAGATGTTGGGCATTATTGGGAGTAATTTCGCTGTCAATTGGCGCGACCGGGATAGAGTTGCATGACGGAAATAACATGCCCCGTGCATCTGCATTGCAGTGGGAAGCGAGCAGGGGTAGTACCCAAACCGCATCAGCAATTGCAGTATGTATTTGCGGCAATTAACTCGTTCAGTGAAATATCCCTGACGATAGAGATTTAGGAATACAGATTTAAGGCTGATTTCTAAGCGGACAGGGGTAAGTCGCCATTCAGAAATTACAGACTTATCAACAAAAAACTGCCTTTCACAGTGTTGATTTGACGCACCGTTCTATTGGTCTCGAGTTCTCTAGTGCATCCGACCGGCGTCTCAAAATGAATGTATCTGATTATTCGACCTGACCAACTTAAATTTATTACTATATGTGACTAACGTATCTAGCCAAGTATGAGGGCTCGCACACCAACGGGTCGCGAATGCAGGGGTGAACCCCCGAGTTCCAACACCACAGCATCACAGTACGCCAACGCAGCAGAGGAGGAACACTGGCATGGGCCGCAGCTCCCGACACCTGCAGTCTGACTCGCGATTCATTTTGACTCAGGTTGGCTGCCATCGCGTTGCCTTCCCCACTGCACTTGTGGCTGAGATTGTATTGTTCGAGCGATCGCGACTGTTAGCCCTACCAATGTATGCCCGCCACTGCATGGGGGTCGTTCGTCATCGTGGCACGTTGATGCCGCTCTATTCCCTCAGAGCCGATCCGTTCCCGAGAAAGTCCCTCCCAGGAATGCTGACTGCGATTCGCTTGGGGGCAGGTGCTGGAAAACAGGCAGGAGTCGGCATCGAAATCGACACGTTACTCGGGCACATATCGCTTCCACAGGGAAACAAGTGCGCACAGGTTCCGGTCGCTGAGTTCAAGAGCACCTATTTAGACGGCAGCACATCAGACAACAACGCACCACAGGGCGGCACACTGCACGGCAACACGGATAGCGTCGCGGATTCAAGTGAGACCAATGCCGCTAATCCCGATGGTGGCCAAAAGCAAGGCTCTCCTATTTCTAATTCCCCCAAACGCTCTGCACCCAGTACGTTTGATTCTGATACTCCGGAGTACGATTCAGATAGTGATTTCAGGCAGGGAAGCGATTTCAAGCCGGATGGCAATTCTGATACTCGAATTGCAGAGGGTAGCGATAGCTCGTCTGTACCGCTGCATATCTTCAGTCTTGATGACATCTCCAATCAACTCGGGGTTCCTCGCCGAACGATCGTTTCGCCTTCCCGCTAGCCACCGGCTTCCCTAGCAACCCCTGCTGTGGCTCTACTTAGCAGACATTCAGGTCCTTCTCATGTCCGTTTTTACACCAGAAGTAGTTTCGTCATCGGTCCGTGCGCGCAGATCTCCCAATCGATTGCTGGTGCCCATCACCGTTATCGCAGGGCTCAGTCTGGTGTTGGTGGGAGTGTCCACCGTCAATGTCATTCGCACCTACCGGTCATTTCGCACCACCGTCCGCACCGACTTTCGTCTCAACGAACTGAGCGGCTCGATTATCCACATCGACGAAGTTCTGACCATGTCCGCTCGCATGGCTGTCAGCACGGGAGACCCGATTTCACGGTGGGAAACCCGCTACAACGAATTTGTGCCGCGACTGGATGACGCCATTAAAGAAACCATCGAGCTAGCGCCCGAGTTTGCCGACAGCTCAGAGCAGGTGGATGAAGCGAATATTGCCTTAGTGGATATGGAAGTGCGGGCCTTCGAATTGCTTGGCCAAGACCGCACGCCAGAAGCCTTCGAACTACTGTTTAGCCCGGAGTACGAACGCCAAAAACGGATTTATGCCGCTGGCATTCAAACAACACTGACCAATATCAAAGATGCCAATGCTTTGCGGTTGGCGTCCTACAGTCGTTCCCTCAGTTGGGCAGCCACATTGGCAGGATTGAGCGTACCGATGCTGTTGGGTAGTTGGGGGGTGGTGCTGTGGTTGACGCGCAATTACATTCGAGAGCGCAATGTCAGCCAGCGTTCGCTGGAACAATCGCGGGGGCAGTTGCTGCAGTTGAACGAACAGCTTGAGGATCAGGTGCTGCGGCGAGCGGAGCAGGAGCAGGCGGTGCGCTGGGAGAGCGATGTCTTGCAGCAGGATGTTGGTACTATTTTGAATGTGGTCTCGGCGGTGGAAGAGGGCGATCTGACCGTAGCCGCTCCGGTGAGCGACGGAGTGACGGGGTTGGTGGCCGATACCCTGAATCGATTAATTGAGGAACTGGGCTCGATTCTGGCCCAAGTCCTATCGACTGCCGGTCAAGTATCTCAAGGGTCTGATGGGCTGGAGAGATTGACCAAGACCGTATCGAATAACGCCGAACAGCAGGCTCAGTCGGTGATTCAGGTGCTGGAGCTGACCGATCGCGTGGAAGCCGCGACTGCGCGTTCGACCGAGCAAGTGCAACACACCAGCAACCTCCTGCATGACATGCAGACCGCGGTTGAAACCGGGGAATCCGGGATGGAGGCATTGAATAGTGGTATTTCAGTGCTGCAGGCGGGGACCGATCGCATCGTTCAACAGATGAAGGCCCTGGGGGAATTTGTGGGATTGGCCGACCGATTCGTGCAGGAACAAAGTCAGATTGCCTCCCTAACGCAAATCTTGGCCATGAATGCTGAATTGGTGGCCTCGCGAGCGGAAGGGCAACGGGATCCCCGCCAATTTTTAGTGGTAGCCCGAGAATTTGAGGCGATCGCCGAACAGGTTAGCGATTTGGCCCGACAAACCAACCAGGGGCTGTCTTCTTTGGATAAGCGCACCAATCAAATTCACGCTGTGGTGTCGGCCATTGACGCTGACGTCCAAAACCTAGGGGATTTGGTGGAGCAATTTACGGTGGGAGTGGAACAATCCAACTCTGTCTTTAGCAGTATCCGAGGAGCCACCGGCCAAGTGAGTCAAGCGGGTGATGCCGTATCCAGCTCGAACCGCGATATTGTCGAGTCGGCTGAAATCGCTATTCGCTCGCTACGTGATATTGCCAAGCGGGCCGAAGAAACCGTCCGGCTAACGCGGCAAACCAGAGAACGCACGGAAGCGATGGATACCTTATCCGCACAGCTGCTGACACGGGTGCAATTTTTCCAACTACCGCCCACCACCACTCCACTAGACCCGGAACTGCCAGCGCCCAATACTCAGCTCCCCAGCCGTCAGGAGACCCAGGCTCCTACGGCGGATGCGTTAACGGGGGGTATGGATAGGGAAGCGATCGCTACGCAAGGGCCTCTCAGCTCCCCTCCCGAGACTCCTCCAGCCTCAGATTTACTCGCCCCAGAAGGCAACGTCACCGATACTCTGTGTCCGACGCTCGACAATACCAATCCCAGCGCCTCCTACAATACGTCTTTGTAGTCTTGGTGTCTTGCCCGTTCTTGTTGCTTGCCCGTCATTATTTCTGTTCCCCTCTTGTTTCTGCCGTTCACCGTACAGCTGCATGATGCCAAATGACTCCCCTCAACCGACGCCAACAACCCCTTCAATTGTGCGCAGGTCTTCCAATCGATTGCTGGTGCCCATCACCGTTATCGCAGGGCTCAGTCTGGTGTTGGTGGGAGTGTCCACCGTCAATGTC
>JBCBVA010000181.1:0-4552 GCA_039817825.1 Cyanobacteria bacterium J06642_12
GAAACATCAGACCAAATTACAACATCATCCGCATCCCACGAACCATCGATAAAACTAGAGGGCGTCTTGCATTTTGATTGCCCAAACTGGGTAATCTGCGAAGCAGGTAATGTCAAGTTGGGGTCAAGCCCCTGTCACTCAAGTATCAGAATCCTACGGTTTCCCGTATTACTCATGGTGGCAGTTGACATATTTTTATGTAGGATTCCACTAGCCATAGCGTCAGGGTCAGAAATCTGCCCTTCAGAGCGTGATACAACAACTCTTTTCCGGCGGCGGTAAAAGCAACTTGCTAGGGGTCGATTTGACGCCCGAATCGATTTCCATAGTGGAAATCAAACAGCAGGGAGCCAACCTTAAACTTGCCAATTATGCCAGTACTCCCATGCCTGCCGGCAGCATGGAGGAAGGCAAAATCATCGATCCGATGGCCGTTGGCTCTGCTCTGCGGCAGCTGTTAGGTGATAGCAGAATTAAGCAAGCGTCTGTAGCGGGAGCAATTCCGGGACGCGAGGCGATCGTGAGATTGTTACGGTTGCCTCCCGATCTTCAAGAGGATGAGCTGCGGGATACTGTCCTCAATCAAGAGGCTGAACTGTATATCCCCTTCCCTCGCGATGAAGCAGACATTGACTATCAGCCCTTGGGAATTCAAGTGACGCCTGAAGGGACGGAAGAAATGGAAGTCCTGCTGGTCGCCATCCCGAGAGATATCGTCGATAACTATGTTGAAGTCTTGAGTTCTGCTGGATTGCAGGCGGAGTCCATCGAACTGTCTAGCTTTGCCACCATTCGAGCCATCAAAGATCAGCTGGTTCAGTTTGGCCCGCAAGAGGCGATCGCCCTGGTTTCAATTGGGTACGAATCCACAGAAATTAGCATTATTGTGTCCGGTATTCCCCAGTTCACGCGCACCATCGGCATTGGCACGGCCCAAATGCACCAGGTGCTGGGAGAGGCACTGAACGTTCCATCCTCATCAGCCGATTCGCTGCTGAAGTCCTTGAAGCTCCCTCTGGTTGACACCGAATTTGGCGATCGCCAAGCCGGTAACCCCGGTAGTGCTGCTGTTGCTCGCGTGTTAGTCGATCTGGCCGATGAGTTGCAGCGATCGATTGATTTCTACGCCAATCAAGATGGCAGCTCGTCAGTCGTACAGATTTTACTGTCCGGCAGCGGAGCATCACTCGGCGACATTGACGTGTTTATGAGTCAACAGTTGAGCCAAACAGTCGTTTTGGCTAATCCATTTAGCAGCATCAATATCCCAGCATCGCTGAACATCGCTGACGCAGAAAAGCCCTCATTGGGTGTTGCGGTTGGCCTTGGTTTGCGCGAGAACTAGCGGAGACAATACCAGTGCATACTCCAGATATTAACTTCCTTAGACAACGACAAGATCGGTACAGCCCAGTTCCGTCCGAGCGCTCGGCCGTCAGTTCCAGCGTGAGCAGCGGACTATTGGGAGGTGTCAATGCCATCCTGATCGGAGTGGCGATCTCGTTTCTCCTATTGGGAGCATATGCCATTGCCGATTTCACGTTCCGGCGTCGGCTCGCGACCTTAGAAGAAGAGCAGAGTACCGTCACTCAAGACTTGGCCTCTGCACAAGCTGAACTCGGGCAACTGAGGTCATTAGAAACCGAACTGTCTGCCATTAACGATCGCACCCAGGCCTTCCAGAGCTTTTTTAACGATGTTCAACCCTGGTCAGCAATTTTGGAGGACATTCGCAACCAAACGCCACCCGATGTGTGGTTGACAAGTATTTCTGCCGACAGCAACACCGTGAATATTGCCGGGCAGGCAACCCGTTTCCAGAGCGTGAACGACTTCCAACTGACTCTGCTGCAGTCTCCACTCATTGCCAATGCTGTGCTGGAAAGCGCCGTGCTCAGCGAGGATGAGGAGAATGAAGGTATCGGTGTCAGTTGGACTACCAGATGCGTGTGGATCTCACCAGTCGCAGTTTGGACGAACTGCTGGATACGCTAGCAGCCAATGGATCTAGCGGTTTGGTTAGAAAAATTGAGATTCTGCGCGACTTGGAGGTGCAGTAATGAGCTACGGATATGACAGTCAAGAGGAATACATTCCGACACCGGAAGAGTTAGCTGCCCTCGAACGTGCCCAAGGAAATATCTCAATCTTGGGACTAGAGCTGACTCCCGTTCGCATGGGTCTGATTATCGGTGCCCTTGGTTTAATCGGTGTGTTTGCGCTCAGCTTTTTTTCGCTGAAGCCCACCTGGCAGAAAATTCAAGCCACTGAAGCTGATGTACAAGCCAAGCGAACGCAACTGACCAGTGCTCAAGAGGCGATCGCCAGCCTTGAGAACATCGACCAAGATATCAATCAGGCTCGTGCTTTGAATGTGGCCATCAGCGCGTTGTTACCGACGCCAGAAAACGTTAACACGCAGCTGTTAGAAGTCAGTCGCCTCGTTCAACAAAGCGATACCGTGCTTTCCAGTTTTGTGCCCAGCGCTCCCCAACCTGCGGGTGCCGGCGTTCCTGCCGCCATCCAACCTCAGATCACTCAAAACTCGACTCAAGTTGCCGTGAATAGCGATGCTTACCAGTCGGGAATTGAGCTAATGGGCAACATCGAGCGATTGGAGACTCTGTTCAAGGTGTCCAATCTCAACATGTCTGTCGATAGCGAATCTGCTATTCAAACTACTCAGTTTAATTTGGATGCGTTTGTTTACGACAGTTCAATTCCTGTAGCCGTACCAGCGGTGCAGGAAGAAGCGACTCAAGAGTAACGATTTAGGCATCGTTCGGATCGAGAGTCGTTCCAATCGTTGTGCAATTCAACCCGAGTGCATCTCCGCTGTTGGCGGCGATCGGATCGGGTTGCGCTCGAATCGCGATCGAAGCATTGTGGCACCCAGCTACATGTGAATGCATTTGAGGGTACAGCGGATTCCAGATCAAGTGGATTTTTGAGGTGTGTGGAGATGAGTATTCAACGTCGTCTGCAAAGCTGTTTGGCTGCAGGCTTGGCTCTGAGTTTGCCGCTGACTGCTGTCAGTGTTGTGGTACCGCAGGTGCGACAACACAGTGCGGTTGCAGCGGATGATGCCAGTCAAGTTCAGCCCAGCTCGATTAAAGCGATTGACCTGATTCAAGAGAACGATACCGTTCGTATGGTCATTTACCTGTCCGGAGATAGCGATCCGGAGGTGCTGTTTACCCAGACAGATACTGAGTGGGTGGGCACGGTTGGGAATGCAACGCTTGATTTACCGGATGGTTCCCAAGCCTATTCAGAAGAGAACCCTATTGATGGTGTCAGCCAGATCGCGGCTGTCCAGGTTGATGACACGAGTGTTGAAATCCGGTTGACAGGTAGCAGTCGGGTTCCCGACGGACTGTTAACGGATCGGTCATCCGGACAAGTCATGTTTGAGTTTGCAGGACTTGCCAGTGGCTCAACGAGTGCCAGTGCTTCTGCACCTGACTCAAGTTCTCCCGATATTCAACCCGATGAAATACTGGCCAGTAGCTTACCTGCAACCGAGACTGAATCCGTTGACTCGAGTGCAGGCGTAGCTAATGAGGTGCCCGCTGAGACAGATACGCAAGGAGTTGTTGCTGAGGCACCGCTGGCAACATCCGAAATTTCTGATGCTCCTCCCGAATCTCCACCGGATTTGTTCGATCTGGTTGAGAGAAATCTAGAGCGTGAGGAAAATCTAGAGGTCGCGAGCGATCTAGACCAAGGTTCATCTTTTGATGCACCACCTGCTCCTGCTCCCCTCGAAACGGCAGCAGCTCCTGCACCAGCCATTTCTCCCAGTTCAGCTGAGTCCAGTACCTATTTGGATAACGGGTTACTATCCCCGATCGATACGTACCTCAATCAATCATCCAGTTCGGGTGTGGTTCCATCATCTCCTTCAGGGGATATTAGTGCTGCTCCAGCACAAGTGTTTGAAGCTCCGGGCAGCTCTACTGGCGATCGTGAAAGTACTGAGAGCTCCGATACCATTGCCTCCACACCTTCTACAGATCCCAGAGTTCCAACTCCGATTCCTGAGAATAATCCCACTCCCGAGTTGAATATCACGGCAGCAGCAGCTCCTCCTATTGGAGATATTGTTACCGGAGATATTGTCCTCACACCTCCTGCTGTTGAGTTGGGCAGTCGAGAGCTAGTCACCTTAACTCTCAAAGATGCCCCAGTGGCTGATGTGCTCAGTTTGTTAGTCCGTCGAGCCGGTTTGGATGTCGTTCTCAATGATGTTCCTGCGGGCTCTACCATCTCTCTTGATGTGTCGGATTCACCCTTGCAAACTGTCTTTAACTCAGTTCTTAGACTTAATGAACTGCAAGCAGAGCGAGTAGGGCGCACTCTATTTATCGGTAGCTCGCTGCCGGGAGTTCAACAGGAAACCTTAAGAACCTTTAGGCTCAATCAGGCATACGTCGAGGACACAACTCAACAGTATTGGTTTCTCCAATCGACGGAGTGATGCCTCCAAACGGTAGAGTTGTGTCCTCGACGTATGCCTGATTGAGCCTAAAGGTTCTTAAGGTTTCCTGTT
>JBCBVA010000182.1:0-4471 GCA_039817825.1 Cyanobacteria bacterium J06642_12
CTTTTAGCGCTTGCTGCGCTAAAAGCTCTGAGGCTGGCTAAGGAAATTGAAAGTTTGGCGCTGAATGGCGCTTGCGCAACCGCAGAGAAAAATGGCAAATCTCTGGGAGAACCTAGCGTCGTTCTTACGTCCTAGTGGACTCATTGTGTTCTGTCATAGTGTTTAGCTAGCAGTGTGTCAAATAGCCCCGTTAAGCCGACTGGGCAAACTTATAGCTCTTGCCATTTCAGTTAGGACAGAGACTTCTATGCACAGTCAGGGATCGACATAGCTGAAATGTCCGCAGTGGTGTGGCCACTGCTATATCTCTTCGCCAACGCCCCGCATTCTTCCACCAACTCCGGTGCATACTCTGCCGTTTTCTCTACCATCTCCATCCAGCTATCGAACTGACGGTAAAAGCTAGCCGACAACCCTTCTGCATTCACTCGATAGCAGGTCAGCGCCTCCGGAAATCCATCGAGTTCCCAGTCCGTCAAACAGGCCACCCGCATCCACGGTCGATATCTTCGTTGCGATGAAACGACTCATCAAAATAGACATTGGTTGCTCCCTGACGCTGTTGGCACAGTAGGAAGCAAAAGTGAAACGAACGGGGAATCCGGTATGCCAAAATCCCGTTTCACGAACTGTTCTCGTTTTCTCGGTATCAGTTGATGGAGCAATTCCTGCCCTCGATCTCCCCAACCTAAACGGGCACGACCGAGAGGGATTCGCGGTACCCCTTCACCGGAGAATCGACCATGACCCGTGCAAACGTCTTACATATCGTTGGCGATCGCAACGTTGGCGGCATCGGCAGTACCCTCGATCTACTGCAAGCCTCTCCGCTAGTCCAAACCTACGACTTCCGTTACCTCGAATCCGACGGCAGCCCCAAAGACATCTGGCGCATTATTGGAGCCATGCAGGATGTGTCAATCGTCGCCATTCACTTTGCAGTCCGAACGGCGAATCTGCCCACACTCGCACTCATGCGGGCTTATGCATCGCTAAAGGGCATCCGGATCGTGCTGATCGAGCACCACTATTCGCTCAACTTCCAGCAGGTTGGTGCCAAACGACCCAAACAACTGAGGCGGGCATTGGCGATCGCATCTCGCTTCGTCGATCGCGTCATTGCTGTCTCTCCCACTCAATGCAAGTGGTTGGCAGAATTTATCCCAGACCGCAAACTATCCACCATTGCCTCCTGCTCTCCGCTGCAGCAGTTTCTCGACTTGCCCCTACAGCAACATCTGGAACTGCCACGGCAGTTCGATCGCCAGAGCCCAATCAAAGTCTTCGCATTTGGTCGCCATACCTTGCCTTGGAAAGGATTTGACGTCCTGATTGAAGCGGCCCGACTCCTAAACAATCTCCCCATTCAGATTGACATTGGCGGTAGCGGTCCCGATACCCAGCGATTGCAACAGCTCGCAGCCGATGTCGAGACGGTCAGCATTGTTGGGTTTGTTCCCGATTTAGGTGAGTTTTTGGCATCTGCAGACGTTGTCGTGATTCCCTCACGCTGGGAAGCCTGGGGGCTGACCTGTACCGAAGCTAAAACGGCAGGAAAGGCGATCGTGGCCAGCCACGTAGACGGGCCGAGCGATCAAGTGGACGATTGCGGATTATCCGTTTCTCCTAATAATCCTCAGGCTCTCGCCGCAGTCCTTAGCACGATTGGCCACAGCGATCCTCAGCATCTCTAAGACTAGGGATGGGCGGCCCGTACCTCTGGCCTCAATGCCGAACGCGACTACATTTCTTGTTGGGCCGATCTTCTTTCTGCCATGCAACCCGCTCAAAAACAGTCTGCCAGCGCCGTGCTGTCCCGTCTCGCTAATCCCACATCCGCCCATAGCTGATGGCCGAACACCCTACAAACTCAAGTCCTTTCACAAAAAAAGCAGAGATGCTTCAAGCACATCTCTGCTTTTAGTTTCATCAGTATTGTCAGGTTAGCCTCAAATCCATGAAAGGGCTCGATTACCAACCGGCATCAGCCTGGGCCAATACGTAGGCTGCAACTGACTCAATTTGGTTGGGGTCGAGGCGACCGGCAAATGCGGGCATAGCGTTCTTGCCCTTGGTGACCTGAGTTTGAATGGCTTCCATCGAATCCATACCGTACTGGGCCAATGTGGCTTTCTGCAGGTTTTTGTTAGCCATGACCAAGTTAGCGCCCCCTTTGTGGCAGGCAACGCAGTTGGCACTAAACACCTGTTTACCTACGGCCAAATCGGGTTCGGCACTGGCAGGAGCCGAGAAGAATACAGTAACCGCAGCTAGGGCAATGCAAACGATACTAACCAGCTTTTTCATATCAATCGGGATTATCACAGAGGTTTCCTCAAACGCGCGACGCTGCCTATCTGGCAAGTTTGATAGGCGACAAACTCGACAGACGGCAAACTTGGCAATTATTAACCACTGACACTCAGTCGTAGCAATAGACAAGCTGTAGAACATTGCGAAGTGTGAATCCAACCCCTTTCGAACCGATTCAAACCATCGGCAAAGAGCCAATGCTTATGTAAGGACACTTAGCTGTGTGTAACGGAGGGGACACAATTCACCAATCGGAACTCAATGCCTGATTAAGATTGAGTTTTAGGATGTAACGCAGTCGGTGCTTCTATGGGCAATAGCCGATACTCCCTGCTGGAATTGCAGAAACGCTATCTCTCAGACCTGGATGAGTTAATGCGCTGGTTGATGTATCTGGATATTCAGGTGTATCCCAGTTCTGATGGTGTCGATCGGCATGGCCAAATTGATGCGCAAGATATGTCTATCCTCGATGCCCTCAATCGACATTTGGTGGCTGGCGGAAAGCTGGAGAACTTCCCCGGTGCCATGCTGCCCGATGTCCTGCCCCATCACGAGCTATCTCGCCATCCTGGCGATCGCCTCCAAGTCCCTCCCCACAATGCTTTAGCCTCCCGCTCTGCGATCGTCCCCAGCAGCTACTCCGAAGAAAATATTGAAGCCTCGCTGTCGGTTCCCCAACTGCGTCAGCGGTTCGAGTTTTTGGATGATTGCGCAGCTCGCCTGTGGTTGTTGACCACCGGACAGGTGTGTTCCATTACCGGCCTCAAGCCCAATACCTTACTGTCTCGGGTGAAATCTACGGGGGATTGCCAGTGGCAATCGTGGTCGTTTAGTCGGGCGGGTCGGCAAGGACGAGAATCGTTGTGGAAGGTGAGTAATCCGCGGATTTCGTCTGCAGTAGCGATCGAGATGGCCAGCGCCCAGTCTCGCGCCAATCCGCAGAATTAATTTGCAGGCTGGCTATGAAAGTCAGCCTTACATTATGAGTAGCTTGCCTCCAGCCTGAGGGGAAAACTCTTCTACCTGCTCAGACAATTGCGGGTACATGCAGCACTGGTTACGATTACCTGTCTGCCAGTCTTTACGGAAATTTGCTAGCGTTTGCTCCATTTTTTGACTCCAGGGCTATCTTGGAGGTGAGTGAGGAGATTGGGGCATGGAGATTCGGGGATTGGCGATCGCCGCTACATCGTTGACACTAGCGGGCATTGCTACCGTCGCGATTGGTCTGCTGGGCGAACGTTTACCTGTTGCTATTGCGCAAATGCCCACTGGTACGGTCTGTCGGGTGGATGGAAATTTTGGAGTCCGCTGTCGGGATCTGGAAGACGAATTGCGGCAGCCTCCAGCCAACGAGCAAACGGTTGTCTCTATTAGTTCTTACGAGCGCTTTCTGGATATCGGCCGCTCTCGATTTACCGGTGGGGATTACATTGGGGCGATCGCCTACTACACCCAAGCGATCGAACTGAACGACAGCGCCCCGCAAGCCTACTCGTTGCGCGGTACTGCCCTCCTCTCCTCCCAGCAACCTCACGAGGCCATCTCCGATTACACGCGAGCCCTGGAACTGAGTAACGGAGTTCGAGAGGCCGATGCCGCTAATTTTGTGGGGCGGGCCATGTCCCACTCCCAGGTGGGGCAGATGCACGAGGCTATTGTGGATGCCTCCCAAGCCATCTCTATCAATCCCGATTTTGCCGCAGCTTACCTGTTGCGAGGTAATGCCCAGCACCAGCTAGAGGACACTGTTGCGGCTTGTCAAGACTGGAACCAAGCTGCCAATCTATACTGGAAGTTAGAGCAATTCGAGCGCTACACCAACGTAACTCAATCCATCCAAACGGCTCGGTGTTAACGCACTGTTAACATTTGCTGAGCACTCTAGAACTTGTTGAAATGCTGGCTAGCTTTGACTCTCCAGCGGACACATTAGCGTTGTTTCACTACATTTAGAAGGGACTTCACCGGACGGTGTTTGCAGAGCTTTAGACGTTCACCTGACTGTTTCAATTTCTGCGATCGCTTTGACGTAATTACCACTCTTGTCGGTATTGATGTCTCTTTGGTTTGTACGTACTCTCGTTGCAAGACCTTGGGCAACCTGAGTTCGATAGCCCAAACCCCCCCCCCCAAAACCACCAATGGAAAAGGG
>JBCBVA010000183.1:0-4420 GCA_039817825.1 Cyanobacteria bacterium J06642_12
ACGACATGGTGGCAACGCTTCAGCACTCTATGGATGAGAATGCGGTGAAGATTGTGGACGATCTGCCCACACTATCTACAGCCAGCTTGTTACAAGCACCTCCTCTGTAGACGAGTCTCTATCTCGCTATTCCAAACAAATCCCCCGGAGTCTTGAACTTCGGGGGATTTAGAGTTAAAGGGATCTTATAGCAGTGGCCATACCACTGCGGACATTTCAGCTACGTTCTTCCCCAGACGAGGTCTAGGAACCTTCGTCCTAACTGAAATGTCAAACACTATAAGTGTAGATTGACCGGCAATCCGCTAGGAAGAGTTTCCCCAGCATTGTTCCTTGCAAATCCAGGCTTTGAGCTGCCTCCGCACTCCAGACCTTAGAGCGGATTGCCATAAAACGCCTGGCCTGAAAAACTGCTGAAAGCCTCAGAAGGCTAAAGAAAAGCGAGCCATTACGCGGCACAGCAGCAGTTTAAATAGTGGATTCCAGAGGCCGCTGGCGGCGCTCGTGAATCAGCCGCCGAATGCTGAGTTCGTCAGCGTGCTGCTGGGGGTTGCCGGTTTTGAAGGGCATCATGCCGGGAAAGAGCGATCGCGCCAGAGCAATCCCTTGCTCGGTCAGGGTGTAGCCTACATTGCCGATGGTACGAATGAGATTCTGGCTAGACATTTTCTGCAACGCACGCCGCACATCTGCAAACGCTGCGTTACTCAACTCATTACCAATCGCTTTGCGGTTAAAGAAACGGCCAGGGTAGATGAGTCGCTCTCCCAAAATATCTCGAAAGCGAACGGGACCATCCAAATGTCCTTCAAACCAGTCCAAGCGATCGCTCGGTTGCCATCCCTCCAGCTCGCACAACGACTCAAACTGCTCCCACAGTCCGCTGCGCACCATTTGGCGATACTTCGGATTGTGGTGATTGCGGTGCTGACTAAATACCGGGAAGTGCTCGGATAACAGCTCGTTGGTCAAACCATCGACATCTTCATCGCATCCCAAGTGCATCCATGCAATTTTGAGTGCCTTCAATTGCAGGCTTGACAGCATGTGTTCTGCTTGTGTGTCAGTTACACTCATCACCCGTTCCACAAACCTCTATAGAATCGGCATAACTAGCATGCCCAGTTTCCATAGCAAGTCTTACTGGAATATTGCGATATTTAGATTGTTTTAACTATTTCATTACACTTAGCGCGAAATTCACGCAGAGGTCCTGTAAAAAGGGCCGAAAAATCGAATAATTAAGTCAAAAAACGATCGCGATCCTATCCGAATAATTACCCATCGAGAGGGCGCTGTGGTTTAGGTCGGGGGCCCATTCGTTCCCACACTAGAGATTGCCCAATATTGGGCTCTTGCAATCAGCGAGGCCACTTCGAGTTTTGGTTGCATCAAGACTCTATGCGAAACCAGTTTGAAGCAAAGGGGTTTCAAATCCTCCCTTCGCGGCCAACTATGGTTATCCAGCAAGATGGCACTACCGCCATTCACACCAAGTTACCTGCGCGATTTTCAATAGTCCCGATTACAGCTTCTGTTCTAGACACAATATGCTGCCAAACAGCCCCGGTCATCCCCCAAAAAACCTTCGGCAATAGTCAAGAAACGGCAAAGAAAAATAATCGATGGGGCGTGAGGGACTTGAACCCCCGTAAGGCAAATTATGAGTTTGCTGCCTAAACCGCTCGGCCAACGCCCCTAATGGATGGTCTCGTGCAACTCGCGAGATCCGCCAGATTTCACGTCGCTGCAAGATGCCTATTCAGACTAGCGCTAGTTGTTTCCCAATCTCAATCGATCTCCAATAATCTTTGGCTTCATTACTGGTCTGGGACTTAACGTCTCAACGATCTAGCGAATCGTTATCCAGCCAGCAACTGGTCAACCTGAGTTCGACGAAGCGACTGTCACAGAATAATTTAGTGTCAGTATAACGAAGCATTTAGGGTGTCCCGCCTCTTACTCCCTTCGACCCGTGTCACAGAAGCAGTTCTCAAGAACCGAATCTGGCTAAGCATTATTTAAAGGCTCGTTCGCCGATACCTCAGACGGCTGAGGAGAGGAGGGCTCGCTCCGTTCAACTGTGGGGGAATCCTGGTGTGCGGCGTCTTGAGGAGAATCGAACAGGACGGTTGTGATGTAGCGATCCGTCCACTGTTTACCAAAGGCTTTTTCCAGCACTCGTCGGGTTTTATCGTTTTGCTGCTGGCGATCGCAATAGCGCTGCTGACCGGCAAGGAGATCGGCCTCTTGATCGCGGTCTACCGGTTGAGAGGCTTTGGCCCGCAGGCAGTGCAACTTCAGATACTCTGCGGTGGTTTTCAAAAATAAATCTTCTTCTTCGCCACCGATGGGGCGCACAAACAAGCAATACGGGGAAAAAATATTGCCCCATTTGGGTAACTCCCGCTGCTGACTGAATTCTTCCTGCCGCTTTAGCCAGGGCTCCAGCTTCGACTGATACTCGGAGGGTAACTCGGCTTTAACTGGAGACAGGTCGGCGATCGCCGCACTAATCTGTCCTCGCCCCCCGACTAGGTCGCAACCAAACATGGGCAGATCGAAGTTGGGCCGGGGGAACATGACGCAATGGAGAATATTGAGGGAATTGCCCACCTTTGCTAGTTCCAGGTGTAGCTTGCGAAACTGTGGAGTCTGAAAACAGCGGTTCTCAATGGTCAGCCGCTCTCCTTCCAGCTTGCCTTCTACATAGCCCAAATCCTCCGGCAGGTTATATGGAGATAGGTCTAGCGTGTCCTCCCAGGTGGACAGTATTGTATTGGCCAGCTTCACAATAATGGGATGCTGATGCTCTTGCGAAGGAATGGGAGTCATCACAATTAGACACAAAGGCTCGTTTCACTGTAACGCAGGGGGTTCCCCGTTTTTGCCGATCGCAATCGGACCTTAGAGATTTGTCATCAGGCGTAGTGTTTGGGTCGTTACTTTGGGCTAGAAAAATCTGAGCTAAAAAACCGCCGCAGGACTGACCTACAGCGGCTTTCTAGCGAACCTTCGTTCAAACAACACTAGTCAGACTAGTCGTCATCGGAACCAGGAACTTCAATCTTGGGAGTCTCGCGAAAGGCGATCGCGAAGAACAACAAACCAAGAGTTAAAAACAGGATGAAAACGTAAGCCAAAGCTTCCATGACTAGCTCCCTAGATAAACCAAATCACTGGATACAGGCGGCTCTCCAAGTTACTGGGGGAACCGCCTCAATTGTACCTATGCGTTGGCCTGTTTCTTACGGGTAGACGTATCTGCCAGTTTCTGGAAGACACCCCATTCGACCATTTCTGGATCCAGATCCGGGTCTACACCAGCGAACACGTCGCGGTACAGAGTACGGGAGCCGTGCCAGATATGACCGAAGAAGAACAGTAGCGCAAAGCAGGCGTGGCCGAAGGTAAACCAACCACGAGGACTGGTGCGGAATACACCATCAGCACCGGTGGCTTCGCGGTTGAATTCAAACGCTTCACCTAGCTGAGCGGTACGAGCGTAACGCTTAACCGTAGGAGGATCGCTAAATTCTTGGCCATTCAGCTTACCGCCGAGGAAGGACACTGTTACCCCCGCTTGCTCGAAGCTGTTCTTGGCTTCTGCACGACGGAAGGGGATGTCAGCGCGAATCACACCATCACTGTCACGCAAGATAACAGGGAAGGATTCGTAGAAGTTGGGCAGACGCTCAACGCTGAGTTCGTTGCCAGCAGCATCGCGGAATACGGGCTCGCCCAGCCATTCAACAGCCAAACCGTCACCATCGTTCATGGGGCCGGGACGGAACAGACCACCTTTAGAGGGGTTATTACCGACGTAGTCGTAGAACAGCAGGTCGCGAGGAACGGAATCCCAGGCTTCAGCTCGGCTTGCACCTGCTGCTTGAGCAGATTCGACGCGACGAGAAACTTCCTGCTGGTAGTAGCCGGAGTCCCACTGATAGCGGGTGGGGCCAAACAAACTAACAGGGGTGGTCGCGTTGCCGTACCACATGGTGCCTGCAACAACGAAAGCGGCAAAGAATACTGCGGCGATCGAGCTGGACAGTACGGTCTCGATGTTACCCATACGCAAAGCACGATACAGGCGCTGGGGAGGGCGTACGGTCAGGTGGAACAAACCAGCAATAATGCCGATTACACCCGCAGCAATGTGGTGGGCTACAACGCCACCAGGATTGAATGGATCGAATCCTGCAGGCCCCCATTCAGGGGCAACTGGCTGCAGGTGACCGCCCAAACCGTAGGCATCGTTCACCCACATGCCGGGGCCAAACACACCGGTGAGGTGGAATGCACCGAAGCCAAAGCACAGTAGGCCAGACAGCAACAGGTGAATGCCGAACATTTTCGGCAGGTCAAGAGCTGGTTCGCCAGTACGGGGGTCGCGGAACAGTTCCAAGTCCCAGTAAAC
>JBCBVA010000184.1:0-4175 GCA_039817825.1 Cyanobacteria bacterium J06642_12
ATCCGCCCCATCCAGATTGGCATTGCGCAGGTCGGCATTTCTCAAATTGGCCCCACTCAAATCCACCCCAGTGAGGTCCAATTCCACTCCACCATCCGTGACCAACGTATGCACCAATCGCCATTGGGGTGCCATCACCGTCTGCGGAGTAACCGTACTGTTATGCAACAGAGCACCGGCCAGCTGAGCCCCCGTCAAATCCGCCCCATCCAGATTGGCATTGCGCAGGTCGGCATTTCTCAAATCGGCATTCATCAACGACGCCTCTCGCAAATCCGATCCGTTGAGATCCAGCTCGATCGCCACCGCCCGTCGCAAATCCACCTGCTGCAAAAACTGGTTCGATAAATCGGCCCCCGCCAGCACGCATTCCGGACAAGAGCGAGTTTCAATCGTCTGCAACACCTGGTCTGGGTTGGCCTCAGGGGGTGGGGGTGGCGGCTTCAGTAACTGATTCCCCGTAAACGTAATCCCCATCAAGATGGCAACCGTCAACAACGGGTTGAGACTGACCAACTCTGGATCGCTAGTGGGAAAGAACATCTCATCCACAGTCGAAGAATGAGCATTAGGCACCACGACCGAACTGCTCGCCAAGGGAGATTGGCCCAACTGCGCTCCAGCCAACCTGGCATCTCGCAAATCAGCGTCCGCAAACAACGTTCCCGTGAGATTGGCTTCTCGTAAATCGGCCCCCTGCAACAACGCCTGCTGCAGGTCGGTTCCGACCAAATTGGCCTGGCGCAAATTCGCCTTCGAAAGATTGACCTGCGATAGCTCTAACCCCGCTAAATCGGCCCCTTCCAGATCGCAGCCCACGCATTCACCCATGGTCAACAGGCGATCGACAGCACCGGGTTCCACAGCGACAACAGGAGCAGCGATCGTCAATCCCAAAACACACAGCCCCAACCAAAACTTAGACATATCCTTAGACCTCACTCCATCCCCATTCAAAGAGCTGTTTGTTCTGCACAAAGCACCAAGCCTGCGAATTGCCATCAACGGGCCTCTGAAGAATGTCAGGACCAATTGCAGCGACATCTCCACACCACCGGTACTCCGTTGCTGCAAAATCTGAGCAGCGTTAGAAGAATGCAACGGGGGCGTGGAATCTGCGAGTTGGTTTCGCTACTCTTGCTGCAATACCTGCCCTTGTCGTAGTGCTCCTTTGTAGTGTCCTTTCCGGGCAAAAACAATTAGCTAAAGGGCTACAAACGTCTAGCTACGTTGTCTCTAGCCAGCGATTATAGTGACTCATATAAGTCTGACAACTGTGTTGGAGACCTGCAGGTATTCACAGCTCCAGAGGTGGTGCTGTTGCAGTTAAAGCAGTGGCTATACCGCTGCGAACATTTCAGCTACGGTCAACCCTGACTGCGATTGGGAACCCCTGCCCTAACTGAAATGGCAAACGCTAAAACGTCATCGTTCTGTGGTGTGCGGTGGAATTCAAGATACTCTGGCTGGCTGCAGCAACAGTCGTAGGTGTGGGTGTGGTGTGGACAATTCCATCGCTAGCCATCGATGGTCTTTCTGCGCAATCTGGCTTTGAAACCAAACTCGCGTATCCAATAAACGACGCACATACATTAGTTGCCCAACAGCCGCCCCGCCCCCTCGACGAACTCGAAGATTTCGATTACTGGATCGGGTTGTGCAACCTACAGGCCCAAGCTGCTGATTTTGAAGAAGCTCGCACCAGTTGCGAACAAGCGATCGCTCTGGAGCCCAAAGAGGCCGAAGCCTGGTCGGTCCACAGCGAGGTTTTGCGGGAGTTAGAGCAATATCCTGAGGCGATCGCCTCCGCCCGCAAAGCTCAAGATCTCGATCCGGAAAGCTCGTTTGCGCTGGCCCAAGAATGCTTTGCCTTTGCGGCACTAGACCAAAATGAACCAGCGCTGGATGCCTGCGATCGGGCGCTGGCGCTAGATGGTAATTGGGTCAAGATCTCTCCCGCTCTCGCTTGGTATCGGCGTGGGGTGATTTTGGCGCAGATGGAGCGGTTTGAAGTGGCCGTAGCGGCATTCGATCGCGTCCTGTTGCTAGAAGCCGATGATTCCGAAGCATTGGCCAGCCGTTGCGAAGTGCTGATTCAACTGGAGGATTACACCCAGGCGATCGAAACCTGTGCCCAAGCCGTTGACGGCAGCGGTCGCTGGGGCGACACTTCCCCGGCTGAAACCTGGTTTTACCAAGGGGTAGCCCGCAGTCGTCTAGAGCAGTTTCCAGCAGCCGTCTCAGCCTTCGATCGCTCCATTCGCCTTGATAACTCCCAACCCCAGGCGTGGCAAGAACAGGGCATCGTCCTCAGTCGCATGAAACGCTACCGCGAAGCACTGACCTCGTTCGAACAAGCCGCCCAACTCCAGCCCGAATCCTCCAGCATCCAGCTTCATCTCTGTTCCACCCTCAACCGCTTGGCAGACTACGAAACTGCTCTGGCGGCTTGCCAACAAGCTCAAGCGGGGGATGGTAACTGGCAAGAGGGAGAACTAGCGCGATTTTGGAGTGAATTTGGACGATCGCTAGAAGGCAACGGACAATACGAAGAAGCGCTGGCGGCGGTGAATCGAGCGGTGGGAATTGCCCCGGAAAACATTACTGCGTGGAACAATCGGGCTGCCGTGTTGTGGCGCTTACAGGATTACGACGAAGCATTGCGATCGACCGATCGGGCGCTGGCACTGGACGAAGAAAATGCTCAGGCTTGGTTCAACCGGGCGGTTTCCCTCCAAAGCCAGGGGAACTTCGGGCCAGCATTGGGTGCTTACAATCAAGCTCAAAAGTGGGCTCCAGAGGATGCCAATATTCGGGCTAACCGCAGCGCCGTCTTGTGGCAATTGCGCAATTACCAGGGGGCACGGGATACAGCGTTGAAGGCGATCGAACTGGACGATCGCTCTGTGGTCGCTTGGTTCAATTTAGGGGTGGCACAAGCATTTTTGGAGGACTACGAGTCCGCGTTAGCTGCGTTTGACCGCGTCCTGCAGCTAGCCCCCGAGAGCGTTGATGGACTGGCTGGCAGGGGCTTTGTACTCGCCCGCCTCAACCGCAATGCCGAAGCAATGGCAATATTAGAAACCGTCCTACAATCCAACCCAGAACATCCTCTTGCCCAGAGTGCGATGGAAGAGATGAGCGCTGCGCCTCCCCGCCTCTAATCAGAGATCGCTGGCCAAAAACCTTGCCCAATAGGACATTGCATACAACCACAAGCTTTGCTCCCCAGTTGCAAGCCTTAAAGCAACTTCTGTCCAGCGCCAAAAATGACAGTGCTGAGTTTTGCTGAGCTTCAGTTAGCTTGAAGAAGCCACTTGAAAGACGTTCTTTGAATTTCGTAGTCTCTGGAACTTCCCAATAGAGCACTGGGCTCTTCCGAGCACTGTAGCGATCGGCAATCCGCCATGGAGAGGACCCTAAACATTTATCCTTACCCATCAAGGTTTTGAACTGTCTCCATACTCCAGCCTTACAGCGGATTGCCATAGCATTCGTCTTTGTATTGCAAACATGCTGGCTATGTCACCATAGACCGATGGCGTCGAGAAGCCAGATCGCGGATCAATGGAAGTCTTGAGCGGATGTAAGAGTCAATTTGCTGGATTTCGTGAGGTGAATAAAATCGTTGAGCGCAAAGACGACCGAGGAGTGACAAGGTCAGAGTCTCATTTTCTTGACGCAAGAGAACTTGAGCAGGTGTTTCCTCGACTAACGACCAAAAGTGGCGAATACATGGAACATCCATTTCGTTAGCTGTGGAAGGACACTACATTTAATAAAATCTTTAGATTTAGTACAACCCCTCAGAGAGTGGGAATGACCTTGAAGTAAGTATCATAACGGACTAATACATCGAATATATTGTTATTCCGTCAAGTGCGTTTTGCCTCGAATCCAACTCAAGGTCATATTTGGCGGGCAAAAGCAAGTTGATTTCAGATGTTGAGATTGTTGATCCACATCCCCAAAACAGCTCCACGAACAATGGAATGTTTCGTTACGTTCGAAAACGTATTGCAATGTAGATTGGCGTCTACTAAGCAGAGGGATGAGAGCAAACTGCAAGTAAAGCTTTGTCAACAGTTGGAAGAGAGGTAGATAAGCCTGAAAGGCTTACTGAAAAGGACTTACGAAGGGATATCATTCCTAAAACTAAGCCTGAAAAAACACTA
>JBCBVA010000185.1:0-4113 GCA_039817825.1 Cyanobacteria bacterium J06642_12
CCGTTGGAACGACACGATTATTGCAGTAGAGCTGCCCAATACTGTTGTGCTGGAAGTGGTTCAAACCGATCCTGGCGTCAAGGGAGATACAGCTACGGGTGGAACCAAACCCGCCAAGCTGGAAAGTGGGGCTGAAATTCAGGTGCCTCTGTTTATCAAGATTGGCGAAAAGATCAAAGTCGACACCCGCTCTGATTCTTACCTGGGTCGAGAGAATAGTTAAATCCCACCAGAGCAGTTGAGTCCTGATGGTTGAAGGCAGGCCGGTTCCGCTGTACCGTCGTCATTGCACGGTTGTGTTCCAGCATTGTTCCAGCGTGCCCTTGTCTTAGCGTATGGAGCGGGTCACCCTTGAGTTCGATTAACTGGCAAGAAATCCGCAACTTGCTTGCGGCGATCGACCAATCCGAAGTTGTCGAGTTTTCACTGGAGGCTGAGGATTTTCGTTTAACCGTCAGTAAAAGCGATCGCGGTGCTGTTGTGACCAATGTGGTGGCCCCACCTGCAGCTCCGACAGACGTTCAACCCGCCCCTGCGACTGCCCCCGTTCCCGCACCTGCCCCTGTAGCAGCTCCACCCGCTGCCGCGCCTGCGCGCCCTAACGACCCCCCCAGCCACTGGGTTCCCATTACGGCCCCCATTGTCGGCACCTATTATTCAGCCCCCGCACCGGGAGAACCTACGTTTGTCGCTCCTGGCGATCTCGTTACAGAAGGGCAAACCGTCTGCATCATCGAGGCCATGAAGGTGATGAACGAGTTGCTGGCCGAAACCCCCGGTCGCATCACAGAAATTTTGGTAGAGAATGCTGAACCTGTGGAATTTGGCCAGGTGGTGATGTACGTCGATCCGTCTTAGTCGCTGATCCGTCCTAATCACTGTCTGGCTTGCGGTGTTTTCCCTACTGCAGCCCATCCCGAACGCTTCTGCTATGAATGCTCCTTCCATAAATGGTGCAACCCAACTGTTGGGACTCATTGGCGACCCGGTTGCCCACAGTTTGTCACCGGCCATGCACAATGCTGCTTTGGCACATATGGACATTAACGCCGCCTACCTACCTTTACCCGTTAAGTCCGATCGGGTTGGTCCCGCTCTTGCAGGGTTGTCCGCCATCTCAATGCAGGGCATCAACATCACCATTCCTCACAAGCAAACCGTCCTGCCATTCCTCGATGAGATTTCCGATACGGCTCGCCAAGTGGGAGCGGTCAACACAATCTACCCGCTGGCTGCTGGAGGATGGGGAGGCACCAACACCGATGTGAGTGGCTTTCTGCATCCCTTGCGCCAGCTCGATCGCCCTTGGAATCAGTCGGTAGCCCTCATTCTCGGTTCTGGAGGAGCGGCGCGCGCCACAGTGCAAGGATGTTTCGAGTTGGGATTCGAGCAGGTGGTGGTGGTCGGGCGCTCTCCCGAGCGCTTGGCTGTGCTGCGCGAAACGTGGCCTAAACTGGTGACGGCCACGTGGGAGGACTTAACCCACTGGCTGCCCAAAACTCTCTTGGCCATCAATGCCACTCCAATTGGCATGCAGTCTGAAAGCGATGCCAATGCCGTATTGCAAACTCCGCTATCTGAGGGGCAGCTGGCTCTGCTGCCTGACACCGCGATCGCCTACGACCTGATCTACATTCCCCGACCGACAACGTTCTTGAAATTAGCTGATGCCTGTGGCTTAACAACCTTTGATGGGTTGGAGATGTTGGTGCAGCAGGGGGCGATTGCGCTGTCCTTATGGCTCGGCGGACGGGAGGTACCTATTGATGTGATGCGGCAAGCCGCCATGAATCATTTAGGACTGCACTAGCAATCTCAAAGCTAGGAACGGGCAAATATAAGCACGGGAATTCACATTCACCTCAAGGCTGACTGCAGAGTGCGTTCAAACAGATATCGTCCCTTATACGTCAGTCGAACAAACCGGACTATAAGGCTGACTGCAGACGATTCTCGAAGAGATGGCATCCTTTGAACGTCGGCCGAACAAACCATTAGTAGACATCGTGTAGAATCTCCACGCCTATCGGTGCAAAGTAGTAGAGTAATGGAACTCAATCGGCGCGCGTCTTCCAATATGGCTACCTCATCCCCCACCGCTCCATCCTCCAGCAGCAAGCTGACGGACGCAGCACAAAAAGGGCGGCTCATTTTGGTCACCGGCCCCAGTGGAGTGGGAAAAGGCACCTTGATTAAGGCGTTGCGGGAACGCCATCCCGATCTGGGATTTTCCGTTTCCGCTACCACTCGCGCACCACGAGAGGGAGAAGAGCATGGCGTTCACTATTACTTTTACAGCCGCGAGCAGTTTCTCGAATTGCGTGATCGCCAAGAATTTCTCGAATGGGCTGAATTTGCCGGTAACTGCTACGGAACTCCCATCGCCCCAGTCATGGAACGGTTGGAAGCGGGAGAAGATATTCTGCTGGAAATCGAACTGCAGGGGGCACGCCAAGTCATGCAGCGTTGTCCGCAGGCGTTCAAAATTTTCCTCAGCCCCCCCTCTTTAGAAGAGCTAGAACGCCGCCTACGCGATCGCTCCTCTGACTCAGAAGACAGCATTATTAAGCGTCTGAACACTGCCCGCACTGAGCTGCAGGCAACTGACGAATTTGATGTCACGCTTGTCAACGATCGACTGGATGAAACCCTGGCAGAATTGGAGAGCCTAATTTTCGGAATCTCCACCCAGCCAGAAGCCTCAAACTAACGGTTTGACTGGCTTATACCGAAGGGTGTTCGTCAGGATAGTCGTCCTGGGCAGGGATGGGGAAACTCGATTGCAGCCAGCCGTTGAGCGATCGCTAGCCCCCCAACTGGGTCTGCCTTTTTCGGCTGAATGGAATACTCGCCCCTTGCCCCCTGCACCAGTATCTAAGACCATCAAGGGGGCGCTCGGGAGTTCGGTTCGGTTCCCGCTCGTCAGCCGCGACATTAATGGTTGTTCATGACTGTACTTGGCCGCATTGCTGTCATTTTAGGAACGCGACCGGAGGCGATCAAACTGGCTCCGGTGATCCAGGGATTGCAGTCGGCTCCCGACTTCGATGTGGACGTCGTGCTGACCGGCCAGCACCGAGAAATGGTCGCCCAGGTGATGGAGCTGTTCGATCTTTGTGCCACAGTCGATCTAGATATTATGCAGGCGAGCCAGAGCCTGACAGATATTACCGAGCGTAGCTTACGGGGACTCGATCGCTATTTCCAAACCTCCCGTCCCGATTTCGCAATTGTCCAAGGGGACACCACCACGGCCTTTGCTGCCGCGTTGGCAGCGTTTTACCAACAGATTCCGATCGCTCATGTAGAAGCCGGGTTGAGAACGGATAACCTGTACGATCCGTTTCCTGAAGAAGCCAACCGCCGCCTCATTTCCCAGTTAGCCACCCTCAACTTTGCCCCCACCGATCGGGCCGTCGAGAATTTAAACAGAGGTGACATTCCCGGTCAGATTATTAAAACGGGGAATACCGTCATTGATGCCCTCCTGCAGGTCGCAGACCAACACATCGATTTCCCCATTCCCGATCTGGATTGGCGATCGCACCGCATACTACTGGCAACTGTCCATCGACGGGAAAACTGGGGTGCTCCCCTCCGAACGATCGCTGCTGCCTATCTGGATATCCTCGACTCGATTCCCGACACGGCCCTGCTGTTGCCTCTACATCGCAATCCGACAGTGCGCGAGCCCCTTAGCCGCCTTTTAGGGAGCCACCCTCGCACGTGGCTAGTGGAACCCCTCAGCTACGGAGAGCTGGTGGCAGCCATGCAGCACAGCACCTTAATCCTGAGCGATTCTGGTGGTATCCAAGAGGAAGCACCGGGGTTAGGCAAACCGGTGCTGGTGCTGCGAAATACGACCGAACGACCGGAGGCGATCGACGCCGGTACGGCCAAGCTGGTGGGTACGAGTACGGCCACCATTGTGAAGGAGGCGACGACACTTCTTCGCGATCCCCATGCCTACAATCAGATGGCCCAAGCGACGAATCCATTTGGTGACGGTAACGCCACCAGCAGAATCCTAGATGCCTTGCGGACTACTTTGGCGTCTAAACAATTGCCAGCCATTCGTTAGCTCCATCCCCGAGCCCACCATCTACGCTAGGC
>JBCBVA010000186.1:0-4075 GCA_039817825.1 Cyanobacteria bacterium J06642_12
TGAATGGAGACATTTACACCACCGCCATTTACATCTTCCCCACCAACGTCTTCCTCATTGATCGAGAGTAGTTCGCTGTCGTCGACAGTGTCTTCAAGGCCAGAAGTAAGAGGGTCAGTATTCGTAATGTCAGTAACCATGTTGTTGGGCTGGTGAGGATCGGGCATTTCTATTCCAAACTTGACTTCCAGATGATTGAAAAGGCTTGAAGTGGGCGAGCGAGAACGAACCCGGTGGGTGAACAGTACTGAAACGCCCTAAATTGTTAGGATTCCCTGCGATCGCACGATAGAGCCACTAAAATGAAAAGCTCCAATGCGAAACGCTGTGGGAATTGTACTGTGGATTTCATTCGGCCCAACCTACTGAGCTTGCAGCCCTACGAAGCAGAGGCGCTGCCCAACATTGACAAGCTCGATGCCAACGAGCATCCTCAAGACTTGCCCGAATGGTTCAAGAAAAAGCTGTCGCTGGTGTGGGAGCGCGGTATCCACAGCAACCGCTATCCCGATGCGAACCACCGCAGCCTCAAGCGAGCGATCGCTGCTTATGCAGGCGTCGAACCCGCCCAAGTCAGCCTGGGTAACGGCTCGGACGAACTGATTCGCTCCATCCTGATTGCCACCTGTTTGGAAAATCGCGGCAGCATTTTGGTCTCGTCGCCCACCTTCTCGATGTACGGCATTGTGGCCCGCACCCTGGGCATACCGGTGGTGTCGATTCCTCGCAACCCGACGACCTTTTCTCTCGATTTGCCCGCCTGCGATGCCGCGATCGCTAAGGCTGATGCTGAGGGGACTCCTATTCGAGTCGTCTTTTTGGTGTCTCCCAACTCTCCTACCGGTACCCTGCTGACGGAGGCCGAACTGGAGTGGGCTCGCTCCCTGCCGCAGTCCACGATGGTGGTGATGGATGAAGCCTACTTTGAATTTAGCCAAACGTCTGTCGTTACAGAGTTAGCGCAACGGCCCAACTGGGTGGTGTTGCGCACCTTTTCCAAGGCGTTTCGCCTGGCCGCCCATCGGGTGGGCTACGCCGTATCGAGCCCTGAGCTGACTCGGGTCTTTGAAGCCACGCGCTTACCCTACAATCTTCCTGCCATTTCACAATGGGCGGCCCAACTGGCCCTGGAGTCTGCAGACGAATTACTGGCCGATATCCCCGAGATGGTGCGAGAACGCGATCGCATGTGGGCGGAACTCAGCCTCATGTCAGATGTTCAAGTCTGGCCCAGTGGCGGGAATTTTCTGTATTTCCGGGTGCGCGATCGCAACCTGAGCGACCTCCATCAAGCCCTGATCCAGCGGGGTAGCGGCCTGCGGCATACGGGGGGTGGGTTGCGGCTGTCGGTGGGAACTCCCCAAGAAAATCAGCGATTCCTCAGCAACTTGAAGCACATGTTGTCTCCGGTGCCCCAAACCTCTGCCTGAGTCCTCCTGCTTGCCCACGAGCTGAACTCTGATTTCGGGGGATTGAGCCGATACACCGATGGGGTACGCCAATGACTCAATGTCGCTTGTGAAATGGGGCAACTTTCCGTCACTCTAGAGGTGAACCACAAGCGAAATCATCGGAGAGTGCATGCCAGAGCGCATGGAATTGCTAACGCGGCTGGACATTGCCACCGAAGCCGCCAGTGCTGCAGGAGCCGTACTTCAGCAGCTACAGGGGAATTTACAAGATGTGCAAGAGAAGCGTCCTGGGGACTTGGTCACCGAAGCCGATCGCCAAGCAGAAGCGACAGTCTTGCAGATCCTGCAGCGACATTTTCCTCAAGACAGCATCCTGGCAGAAGAGTCAGGGGCCTTGGGAAATCTCGACACGGACGGCTTCCTGTGGGCGATCGACCCGCTGGATGGCACAACCAACTTTGCTCACGGCTACCCTACTGCAGCCGTGTCAATCGGCTTGCTACTCAATGGTGAGCCGGTTGTGGGGGTCGTGTTTGATGTCTTTCGCAATGAGTTGTTTCGGGCCTGTCAGGGCATGGGAGCGACGTGCAACCGCCGGCCCATCCAAGTCTCCGATACGCGTCAATTGCAACATAGTCTCTTGGTCACCGGTTTTGCCTACGATCGGCGCGAGACATCCGATAACAACTACGCCGAATTCTGCCACTTCACACACTTAACTCAAGGGGTTCGCCGAGGTGGCTCGGCCTCAGTTGATTTAGCATCAGTGGCGATGGGGCGGCTGGATGGCTACTGGGAACGTGGCCTATCGATTTGGGACATTGCCGCTGGGATTGTGCTCGTGCGCGAAGCGGGCGGACGCGTCACGTCCTACGATGGGTCGCCGCTCGACATCCAATCCGGTCGCCTGCTGGCTTCTAACCCCTACTTGCACGGTGCGATCCAAATCGAACTGAACCGCGTGCAACCCCTCAACCAAGTGTTACCGCAACACCCCACCGAAGTAGAACCTGTTTGAGTTTCACTGGCACATGTCTCACCGTCCCTCACCGATCTGTTTCCATACGTTAATTAGAGCTGTTCTGGCCGGTTTTGCTCTAGCCGTCTTGGCCAGTTGTTCGCCCTCTCCCGACTCTCAATCCCCTCTCCCATCCTCGAATTCTGGCCGCGCTCTTGACTCGGACGGGGGCTCTGCTGCAGTCCCCCCAGACGTTGCTGAAAATAGTGATTCCAGTCCTGATACCGTCCCTGTCGATACTCCGGATGACTCTGCAGAACCTTCTGAAGAGCGCTCCGAGAGCGGCCCGATTGCGTCAGAGAGTCAACCGGAAGACAGCTCTGTAGAGGGCGCGAGTCCGCCTGAGGCCGATCGTTTGGACGCTGAGGCCGAGCCTGCACAGGTGGCCGCCAATGTAGAGTCTTCTGACCCTGCTGCTGACTTCAGCTCTGAGAGTGCAGGAGATGGTGACGCAGTAGACGGGCGTCCAGATGAAGGCTCTGAAGACATAGGAGTTCCAGAGGAAGATCGGGATGCTGTCTCTGACTCCAATGGGTTGGAACCGTCAGGTGAAGCAATCTCTGAAGATGCGACTTCTGGAGATGTGATTTCTGATGATACAGTCTCCGAGAGTGATATCGATGTGGCGGTAGAAGACCGTGCCTGGCAACTGGTGCAAAATCGCGGCCGCCTGCGGGTGGGGCTCGACCCGACCATTGGGTATACCTACCTGCGGGCCAACCCAGAGCGCAGAACCGTTGAAGGGTTTGAATGGGATATCTTGCAGGCGATCGCCCGGGAATTAAATGTCGAAATCGAACCGGTATACATTCCGTGGGATGACCAGTTAGCCGCGCTAGAGAGCAACAGCGTCGATCTGGTTCTGGGGGGGCGCGATGCCTTGGGTATGGATGCAACCCGCTTTACCCCTACCTTGCCTTACTATTCCAGCCCGCAACGAATTGTTGTGCGGGACGACTTATCTGACGAGATCCAGCACCTATCCGATTTATTTGGCCAAAAAGTGGGAACTGTAGCAGACAGTGCAGGAGCTGCCGTCGTCGAGGTGTTTAACCGAGATCGTGCGAATGCTCTTACCTTGCGATCCAGTCCCAATCCGTCGCAATTATTCCAGCAATTGCGGCAATTGGAAGTGGATGCCATCGTAATCGATCAACCGGTTGCAGTTGCTGAGGCTGAACGGGTTGTAGCTATTGCACGTGAGGAGGGCGATCTCGACGTTGATGATGAAGCTAGGCCGTCGATCCCTGACGAGCCAGCAGTGACTGAAGCCTCACCACCAGAGGGCTTAGAACCTGAAGCCGATTCTGTTCTTGATGCCTCAGCGTTTACTGAGAACGAGCCGTCCATCGAGATCGAACCCGTTGTCGCATCCCCATTCCTGTCGGAAGAACCTGCTGGTGGGGATATCTCCGAAGCAGATGCTGCGATTGAGGGTAACTCCACCGAGGACGAGCTAATCGATCCGGAGAGCGAGCTCGAAGACGCAGCGACTGAAGGCGCAGGCACTGAAGACTCAGACACTGAAGTCAGCTTGTACATTGTGGGTGAGCCAATGTTCCCAACTGCCCTGGTAGGGGTTGTCAAGACTGAGCATACTTCCATTAAGCAGGCGATTGATGAGGCGATCGCCACCTTAGAACAG
>JBCBVA010000187.1:0-3988 GCA_039817825.1 Cyanobacteria bacterium J06642_12
CCACAGCTTCACTGTGCCATCATCGCTGCCAGAGGCCAGGATGTTTCCGTCGGGGCTGAAACTCACGCTCCTGACCCAGTCGCGATGCCCCTCTAGGGTTTGCAGCTCCTCACCCTCTAAATTCCACAGCTTCACCGTGCCGTCATCGCTGGCAGAGGCCAGGGTCTCTCCGTCGGGGCTGAAACTCATGCTCCAGACAGGTCCGCGATGCCCCTCCAGGGTTCGCAGCTCCTCACCCTCTGCAGTCCACAGCTTCACCGTGCCGTCATCGCTGGCAGAGGCCAGGGTCTCTCCGTCGGGGCTAAAACTCACGCTCCTAATCCAGCCGCGATGGCTTTCCAATCGGTTTCTTTCCCGACCGGAATAAACCACCTCGCTTAAAGACGCCTCCGATCGCGCTCTCGTATCGCGATATAGCTGGTTCTCCAACCCATCATGCTCGAGTGCTTCGATCTGACGCCCCATTCCAATCGCCGCGATGGTTGCTTCCAATTCCAAGTCAGAGTCCAACAGATTATCGGTTTTCAAACTTTGGGCTAATAAATCTGCATTTAAGACCTCCCGCCGAGCTCGATCTCGTTCTAACGTGGCATGACGCTTTTGTTGCAAACCATAAATCGCCGCCCACATTGCTCCCCCCGCTAACACCGCCATCGCCACAGCAACTCCTATCACTTGTCTGAACCGCAGCCGACGAATCCTTTCCGTCTCAGCCGTCTGCCGTTCTTGTTCGGCAAGCTCGCGCGATCGACCCTCCGAACTCGCGTCTAAGAACGAGATGGCCTCCTCAAACCCCTGCGCATAACGACCCGCCCACGCCACTGTTGGCCCTTCGTCCCGCCGCCAGTTCAACGCAAACGTCAACGCCGGATCCTGCAACAGCCCAGCTCTATCCGGATAGCGGCTCGCCCGATCGAGCAACCGCAAAAATTCTTGTGCGGACTCCGCCTCTTGAATCACCCAGGCCTGCAAGCGCCCCCAAATCCGCATCAAGCTCTCGTGGGAAATATCCAAAACCGCTGTGCTCGACAACCGCTCTGTCGGCGGCGGCATCAAAAACGAGTTATTGTCCCTCCGAAACCGATCCACCACCCCTCGAACGTCGTCCTCAGATACATTCGCCACCCGAGCGATTTCCGCCAGTGAGGTCGGTCGCCGAATCTCCCGTCCGTCCTGCCCTCGCTCTGTCAACCGCTGAAACAAACGCTTGGCAATGTCCTGCTGCTGCGGTGTTAGTTGCTCAAAAATATCGTCCGCATGGTTCGACAGCGCCGCCACCATCGAGCCCACTGCCTCGTAATGACGCACATCCACCGGCTCGTCAACGTCGTGATCCCCCTGCCAAAAATCCCAGGTACGCATCAAGGCATGCTGCAAAATCGGCAATTGATCGGGGTCATCTCCCACGTCGTTCAACAATCGCTGTACCAACCGAGGAGAAATCGTTCCCCCAACCACTCCAATCGGCCCCTCGATGGCCAATCGCCGCTGGTCCCGAGTCATGCGGGGAATCAAATACTGACTGTCGTTAATCGCCTCCGGCAATCCCACAAATCGGGCGCAATCTCCCAAAAAATCCGATCGCATCGTCAGCACAACATAAATCGGCTGCTCCTGCTGCTGCACCGCCGCCAACAACAGCTTTACAAACGCCGCCGCTTCGTCCGTCCCTCCCCCACCCAAGTCCCCCCGACCTAAATCCCCCCGACCAGCACCACTCTTTCGAAAGCGAAACAGCTCTTCAAACTGATCCACCACCACCAACAAACTGTGGTGCGGGGTCAGCCGCGCCAGCCGCACCGCCTCCACCAGACCCAACCGCCCCTGGCGCAGCGTCGACTCCATCAGCAGCCCCTGCAGCTCGGCATCCTCCCCCTCATCCCCCAAGCAATCTGTCCCCAAAACACCCGGTTGGTTCAACCCCAACGCCAGATTCCGAATTGGCGCCCCCCCCGGTCGCACCACTGCCTTCAGCCAGTAAGACCCCGCCGCCTGCAAAAAACCGCTGTGAATCGCCGGCAGCAACCCCGACCGCACCAACGACGACTTCCCACTGCCCGACGGCCCCACCACTGCCACAAATCGATGCTGCTGCAGCCGCCGCACCAACTCGTCCGCCTGACCCTCACGACCAAAAAATAAATATTCCTCTCCAAACTCGAAGGATCGCAATCCTGGAAAGGGATTCATTCGTTTTGATGCCTGTACCAAACCCTTACCCTCCCGACTCGGCCCCAAACCGGGTCACAAAGTCTGCTAATAACGCTTCCGAGAAGCTCTCCCCTTGACGGATCGCCGTTAGCCACTCAGGGGGCTGCCACTTATCCTTCGCCCCTTTTTTGGGGGTACCTAAGTACACTGCACGCGGCAGATCGGTTTGGGTGGCAGACAGACTTTTAGTCAACGCATTGAGGCGGCTTTTAAACCACACACCGCTCCCCTGACCGTAAAACAGCAGCACCCCGTCCGCTTCTTGTAATTTTTGCTCCGAGCTCATGACCCCTTCGTCACCACCGTAATTGGGGACCAGCAGGGTAAAGTGCTCCGCTAAATAGTCGTACAGCTCCTCAAAATCCGGTTCGAGATTGTCAATGTCCCGCCTGTGATAATCCAAATACAGCGTCGGTAGCTCACCCGCCCCCTCTGTCGTTGAAACAATTGGATGCGGTTTGTCGATCCGCATCTGAATAACGGTCTTGAGTTCCTCCACCGTCGTCTGCAGGGCATCCAGTTGGCGCGGTAAGTCCGCCACCTCTTGACTCCAAAACTGTCGCTCGAGATCGCTCGGCACCCACGCAATTTGAGCAAACCCAGGCTTCTGTTGACTCCACTCCAGCGCTGCATGCAACTGCTCCCGCATCCGTGCCGTCTCGAATTGAGTCAATTGGGCCGCAAACGAATCTTCCGGCTGCAGTGGACTGTCCCCCCCGGCCAACAAATGCACGGAGAGATCGGATTGGGCCAGCAGCTGTTTCACATCGGCGGTGAATTGAGCGGTATTGGGTAAGGGGCGCTCGGGCAGTACCGCATGACCGGCCAACTCCAGCTCCCGTCGGATGGCATCTCGGGTGGCAGCCAGCTCGCCGCTGGTTTCCGCCAAATACACGACTTTACCTGAGGGAGACACCACCACCGGTAGATCGTCCAATTCTGGACCTTCTAATTCTGGGGCTTCCGCCAACGCCGTCAGCAGCTTCTCTATATCCCCCGCCAAATCGTTCACTTTCTGAACAAATTTCAACTCCATATCGCGGCCGAACTCATGACTGTACTCCACCAGTCGCCCGGCATCCACCTCGTAAAACTCGTATCCCAAAAAGTCCTGCAAATCTTCGGGACGCTCCTCTAGGGGAATGGGGGTTTTGATGGCCATAAAAACCCGAGATTTATTCCCTTTCAGGAGCCCACCCGATGTGGCGGCCTCTTGGTAAAAGTGATGCAACTCTCTCAAACACCATTCCGATTTGACGTAACGGGGAGTCAACACCAACACCAGCACCACAACCTTGGGCAGCTGCTCTAGAATTTCTGGGCCGAATTTGTCATTTCCCTGCAGCTTCTCATCTCGCCAAATCTTGGGTTTGGCTCCTATTAATTGCGCCAGGCGTGTTTCTAAAATGCGATGAAAGCGAGTCACCCATCCTTTACTCTCTTCCAGCAACGGTTGGTTATCGATGTGGGCGTAGCTAATAAAGACATCTTGCTCGAATGCCATATAACGCTTCAAGAAGGGAATGCTGCAGCCTTCACTTATGGCTTAGTGTAGCGACCCAGATTTAATGATGCTCAAGAAAGTAAGAATGGCGATTTCTAAGCAATACCAAGTAGCCAATAATCTACAGCCATCAGCAATACGTATCCGAAAACTGTCGGCCTGTTTCTAACCAATAGCGATTGGCCAGGGCAAACCCCAACGGATTACCGACATCCACGATCGCTCCATCTGCCATCATCCCCAACAAGCGTTTGCGTCTCACCAGTTCCTGCC
>JBCBVA010000188.1:0-3749 GCA_039817825.1 Cyanobacteria bacterium J06642_12
TACAAACCCTATTGCCTATCATGTTGCTTTGCCTGTTTCACCGAAATCAGGCACTATTCTTTACTCGCTTGTATTCGTCTAAAGCATTATGGATAGTTGCGTCCTAGCCGTTCTGAATGGCCACGCAACATATGGAGCCACCTTTCTATCGACCTAGAACTATGACAATCATTCTTGAAAGTAATATTTTAGATTTCCAGACCTGTTCTAGTAAACATAAGTACGCTCCATCCAAAAAACGAATAAACTTTTACCGACCGTATAATTTAGATATCAATGATTGGATTTTTCCGTGCTTTCAGCGCACTATTGACCGTCATCCAGGTAGTTCAGCAGTATTGCCAAATGTCGTTCCACTGACAGCACGACTTGTTCTATTCGTCAGCGCAGTCTGTAGATCGTTCAATAGTAATGTTGCAAGAACTTGAATCTCTGTAGGGATTACGAGGCTTTTATCTTGCGTTTAATTTGGTCAGCCTACTTAGCCATTTTCTAATATAGGACGAAGCTCTTCCAGTACTCGTCTACGGGGCAGTCCAAGACGGTCGGTCGCGCTATTTGATAAAATTCTCGCCACCACTGCACTGATATGCTAAGAGCCGGTGAATACCGTTGGCGAGCAAAAGTCATCACGGTAGCAGCTCAAAAGCTGGGCTCGTAATACATACTTTCCAGTATCAAGGTATAGTTAATGCGATGAAATGGACACAACTGGACTCGAACCAGTGACCCCCACGATGTCAACGTGGTGCTCTAACCAACTGAGCTATGCGTCCTAGCATCAAACAAGATTTGTAGCATATCACAAACTGTTGAGCATGCGGACAGGATAGGGGGAACTTCGAGATAGTCCTCTGTATGGGTTGTCGTGCAAAGCATTCAACTATTCGTAAAAAAGACCGCACCGTCAATCCACACCGAAAAGTGGCTCGGGCAGCCGACCCTGCTTTTGCCTTGCTGACTGCGATATCTGTCGTTAATACGACCTGAGTAGGCAATTCACCAACTTCTGTAGTTTCGTCGAACTGACGTTAATACGAGCCGTAGAGAGGTCGGGAGCGACGGGCATAACAAATACGCTTGCCCTGGCTAACACAATCAATAAATTGACTGACTAAAAAAATTTAAGGTTTTCTCACCCAAAGTGGGAGTTGTTCATTAGACGAATGGGATAGACTGACGGCGGCGTTATTCGCATGTGGAAGTCGTGGCAGATTTCAACCGAGGCATCATGAAGTTTCGCGGGGCCGATAGCCCTGTCGCCATTCTCTTCTCGACCGTCGTGGTCGCTGGTTTAGTTGGCACTTTAATTTGGTGGGCCGTCAACTATGCATATGCATTTTGAGTTTGACTGACGCTTGGTAAGCCATTGAACTGTCGGTGTGCTAGCTGAAAACGATCGCAACCCTAGTTGCAGTCTCATGTCGGGGTATTGCAGGAAGTCACCTGCGAGACAGTCACTCATAACATGCGCCAGTCGGGAAGACAAGTCACAGTCGGCAATGTCCTCAAACTCATTCGCTTGCATCCAAGTTCGGCATTCTATTCCCACTGTTAGCTGGGGTCGAGCCTTGTTTGAGGAGTCGTGAGGCGAACGCCAACGAAGTATCCATATAGATCCGACATAAATCTGCGGCAAACGATCTAAAAGAGAGGATAGGAGACGTCCCTGTTCCTACCGTGGAGCGCTTGCAGTCAGTTCCCGATCTAGGTCTGGAGCGATGAGAGGTGTGGAGAACGGTTGATTCAACAGTTCTGCGATCGCCCAATTTGTCGGCATCGAAAACGTATCGGTCAGGTTAGGGCCGTCAATGCGGCGGTAAACCCCCTGGGTTAAGTAGTTGCGGCTAGCTTGTCTAGGTAGTGTGGCCTCCGGTTGACGCAACCATTCCTGCAGCGACTGCCCCACAAGTGGAGGTGATAAGGTTTCCACCAATGGAGACTGAGTTCTTGCTTGTGCTAAATGGACTCCTGCATCAGTCGGATTCAGCCACGCTTTTAGCAGGGCAGATGCGGGACTGTTAGCTACTCGGTTGAGAAAGTCCGTACTGGCAGCGAGATCGCCGACCGTCGCCGCCATTAACGCTTGTAGCAAGGGCTGTTCGTCAGGTTGCAGCAACTGCTCCGCGCCCTCAACATCGTTCAGCCACCAACGGACAGCGGCCCAATTCCATCGCAAATAGGCATGTTGAGGATAGCGATCGACCAGATCTGCATACGTGAGATCGAGCGTCTGGAGTAATTCAGTATATGTAGTGGGAGCCAGCACCTGTTCCCACAGCGGACTGGTAATGGCGGCTGGGTGGCGAATCAGTTCTCGGGATAGTGCGGCGATCCCTTCCTCCCTGTCTCCCACTTGCAAGTGAGCCACCCCCAAACCAGCCGCAACCCACGCGCGTGCGGGGCTGAGCTCTAAACTGCGTTGAAAGTGGGGAATCGCCGCCGCCGGATCGCTCTCCAACAGCAAATATCCCAAATTGGTATGCACAAACTCGTCGTTAGGCAACAGCTCCAGACTGCGTTTGAACCACGCGATCGCCTCAGTATGTTTAATCTGCCGAACACCAGCATCGGGGTGTTCCCGGGCAATTTTTGCATCCAACCATCCCAACTGAATGGGATAGAAGGGCTCGGCGGGAAACCGTTGATAGGCAGCGATTAATGTCGCTTCAGCCGTACCGATTTCGTTGTCGAAATAGGCTTCCAACCCTTGACTGGAGATCCCCCAGGCGGTGTAGCGAGGAATCAGAGATATCGAGGAAATCGCCAACACAGCAATCGCAATTGCACCGATGGCGGTTTGACGGGAGCGGTTAAGTGGATGGTGGGCACCTACCGCAGTCAGGCTCAAAGCAGCTAACCCAGCGATCGCGACGACCAAATATCCCGCGATCGCCGTCACATCCAGCTGGTAATCCGCCAGGGCCTCAATTCCATACCCCAGTAGGCCGATCATCAGGACCCACGACCACAGGCAGTCCGTATTGCTCTCCTTTGGTTCTCCCTTTCGCCCCAACCACCAACCAACTCGCCCCAGCGCTAGCAGCCAAATCAACATCACCACCAGCCCCAATCCCCCCAGCTCCACCAACACTTGCAGGGGGGTACTGTGCATGTGAGCCATCGTCTGGGCAAACAGCCCCGTCCACGCCGGTTTGTGCTCCAAATACGTCCATGCTGCAGTCCCCGGCCCACTTCCCAACCAAGTCCGATCGCGAACGGCATTCCACGTCGCTTCAACAGCCGCCCCCCGAAACGCAAACGTATGGAGCGACCCGTTGCGCAACGCAGTCAATGATTGGTTCAAGCGAGGGTTGCCTAGCAGAAACGCAATAGCGCCTCCGACAATGATGGCCATCGCCCCCAATCGCCATTTCCACCGTTTTAATCCACGTGCAACTCCAACTCCTGCCACACTGACGACCACCACAGCGGCTCCCAACCAGGCTGCGCGCGATTGCGTGCTCCACAAATCCACCAGTTCAATAGCAACTGCCGCCATCCACAGCCAACGAAGGGGCGATCGGCGATGCAGCCAGGCAAGCCCGGCTGCTGCTGGGATCACGAGCAACAGGAATCCAGCTACGTAATTCTGGTGGAAAATAGGCCAGATATTCTGCAGCTCAATCCGGCTGAAATCTAAGCTCGCCGGTAGTCCTATCGTCTGGAGTTGATGAATGCGAGCTAACTCTGGCGACAGGGTAAACACCCACCACAGCAGCAAGCTTTCGAGCGCAAAGAGAACCCCT
>JBCBVA010000189.1:0-3682 GCA_039817825.1 Cyanobacteria bacterium J06642_12
ACAAGAAGACATGATGAGACAACTCTCCGTAGCGGATTACCGATCGCTGTAATAGAGCTAGGGAATTAATGGATTGCTGCGGTTGGGTTGAATGGCTTTCATTAAGTGCAATTCGTTGCCGTTACCGTTCCATTCCACGCAGTCAAAAATCTGTTTGAGAATAAACACGCCACGTCCGCACTCATCCGTATCATCAATCCCGTTGCGTGGCTGTCGATCGCACCAACAGCGGCGATCGAATCCACCCCCTTCATCCGAAATCACCCACTTGTATAGCGGTGCTTGCGAGGAAACGGTAACCGTCACTCGTTTGGTGGAGTCGAGTTGATTGCCGTGGGCTACAGCGTTGACTAGAGCTTCTTGCAGACCCAGCCGGATTTCCGCTTGCCACTGGGGTGGAACCTCTAGAACGAGGAGGTCGAGTATCGGTCGGACATAGAGGGTGGACACAAAGCTGAGGGTATAAGCTGAGCGGGTATTAACCGGCTTTCTCAGAATGGATAGCACAGGCGAAGATCTCTACGTCGGCTACGTTCAATTCTAGCAAACGGTGCTGTTAGATACCGAATCGCACCAGTCTGCTTAATGAAGTAGAGGTTCAAGTGGGCTTGAGCTTGAACTCCTAGGCTGAAATTTCTGCACTAGAGCCACTGGGGTTCGGATTTTGCTACGGCTGGGTGGGGGCATCTCACCCCGGCGACCCACAATGCAGGTCTTAATAGTATTGGCTGCTAGTGTCGCTCGCGATTCAAGCGCGCGCTAGTGAGTTGGGCCGCAGCAATCGGCAATGTCAACCCGGCAGGGCACCCAAGTTCGTATGCCCGAGGCCACCTAAGCAGACGAGTGACGTTGGGAGTTTAAACGCATGCACGAACAAGGCAATATCAGCATCCATACCGAGAATATCTTCCCGATCATCAAGAAGTCGCTGTACTCCGATCGCGAGATTTTCCTACGGGAGCTGATTTCAAATGGGGTGGACGCCATTTCCAAGCTGAAGTGGATTGGCTATCGCGAAGATGTGCAGAACATCCCCGAGCCCAAAATTACGGTGGCGATCGACAAAGAAAAGCGCCAGCTCAGCATTACTGACACTGGCTTAGGCATGACCGCCGATGAGGTCAAGAAGTACATCAATCAGGTGGCCTTCTCTAGTGCGGAAGAATTTATCGAGAAATACAAGGGTGACAGCAACGAGCAAGCCATCATCGGTCACTTCGGACTGGGCTTCTACTCATCGTTCATGGTGTCCTCGCTTGTAGAAATCGACACCAAGTCGTACCAAGCTGACTCCCCAGCCGTGCATTGGTCCTGCGAAGGTTCCACCCAATTTACGTTGGAAGATTCCGAGCGCACCGACATCGGTACCACCATTACCCTGACGCTGACCGAAGAAGATGACGAGTTCTTAGAAGAAGCTCGCATTCGCCAGATGATTACCAAGTACTGCGACTTCCTACCAGTTCCCATCCACTTTGGCGACTCGGTAGTCAACAAGCAGGAACCCCTGTGGGCCAAATCCCCTTCCGAGCTGAGCGATGAGGACTACCTGGAGTTCTACCGTTACCTCTATCCGTTCCAGGAAGAGCCTCTATTCTGGATTCACATCAACACCGACTATCCGGTGATTGTGAAGGGCATTCTTTACTTCCCCAAGCTGCGTCCCGACATCGACCCCAATCGCGGTCAAATCAAGCTGTTCTGCGATCAGGTGTACGTCACCGATAACGCAGAAGAGGTGATTCCTAAGTTCCTCATGCCCCTGCGTGGCGTGATTGACGTAGACGGCAACGATATTCCCCTTAACGTCTCCCGTAGCTACTTGCACAACGATCGCAAGGTCAAGCGCATCTCCGACCACATTGCTAAGAAAGTGGGCGATCGCCTCAATGACCTCTACAAAGAGGACTACGACCGCTACCTGGAAGTGTGGCCCGACATCAGCCTGTTCGTGAAATTTGGCGTCATGAACAGCGACAAGTTCTACCAGCGGGTGAAGGACATTCTGGTGTTCAAAACCACGCAGGAGAACGAAGGGGAGCAGACAGCTTACGTCACCTTGTCCAACTATCTGGAGCGTAATTCCCAGAAGCAGGACAAGACGGTCTACTACTCCAATGACGAAGCAGCCCAGAGTGCTTATATCGAGCTGCACAAGAGTCAGGGGCTAGAGGTGCTGCTGCTGGATGGGTTCATCGACAGCCACTTCACCGGCTTCCTGGAGCGGGAAAATAGCGAAGTGCAGTTCAAGCGAGTGGACTCGGAGCTGGATGACACGCTGGTAGACGAAGATAGCGCTGGCGATATTGTCGACCCCACCACCAACAAGACTCGCACCGAAACCTTGCAAGACTTGTTCAAGTCGGCGTTGGGCAAAGACAAACTAGATGTCAAAGCTCAGGCCCTCAAGTCTGCTGCCGTCCCAGCCATGATTCTATTGCCCGAAGCCCTACGTCGTATGCAGGAGATGGCGGCGGTCATGCAGCAAGATGCCGGTGCATTCTCGCTACCAGACGAGCACACGCTGGTGGTCAACACCTCCCACCCTTTGGTCAAAAACCTGCAGGAAATGTCTCAGGGGCAGGTGATTGGTAGCGATGACCTCACCGGTCTGATCTGCAATCACATCTACGACTTGGCTATGATGGCTCAGCGCAGTCCCGATGCGGACACGATGCAGTCGTTCCTACAGCGATCGAATGACGTGCTCACTAAGCTAACGGAGAAAGCGTTGGCCTAGAGCATCCTTCCGAACTTGTACAGCCTCAATTCACTCACCACCTCCTCAAATCTCGCAGCGGATTGGGGGAGGTGTTTTTTATAGCAGTGGCCACACCACTGCTGACATTTCAGCTACCTCCAACCCTGATTGCGATGGAAGACCTTTGTCCTAACTGAAATGACAAATACTACAGATCTGGCAGTGGGCAAACCGCTACACAGAGTTGTCGGTCTTCGCTGTTGACCTCGCAGCGGTTTGCTGTAGATTAGCTGGTGGCCTTCTCTGATGTTCTCGTGACTGAAGGCGGTTGTTTTGGCGGACTGATTGTGACCGGAACTGCTCCTGTAATTGCGATCGCCATGGGTAGCGATTCGGATTTGCCTACAATGGCAGCGGCTTGCGAGATTTGCGATCGGTTTGAGGTGCCCTACAGCGTTCACATTCTCAGCGCCCACCGCACCCCCGAACGCATGGTGGAGTTTGCCAAAACGGCGCACGAGAACGGCTACCAGGTCATTATTGCTGGGGCAGGGGGAGCGGCCCACTTACCGGGAATGATGGCATCGCTAACTCCATTGCCGGTGATAGGGGTGCCGGTGAAGACCAGTACGTTGAGTGGGGTGGATTCACTCTATTCCATCGTGCAAATGCCCCGTGGAATTCCGGTGGCTACGGTGGCGATCGGCAATGCTCAAAATGCCGGATTGTTGGCCGTTCAGATATTAGGCAGCAGCCAGCCGGAGCTACTGACTAAAGTACAAGCCTACCGACAAGAGTTGCAGGAGATGGTCGAAGGGAAAGATGCAAGCTTACAAGACATGGGTTATCGAAATTACCTAAACGGAATGTCATAAGCATCCACCTCGCTCAAATTACTGGGGACAAATGAACTACCCCGCCGCAAGCGGACGGGGTATCCCTGCCCTCAGAAAAGCTTTAGCTGCTCATCTCGATGCAATT
>JBCBVA010000190.1:0-3463 GCA_039817825.1 Cyanobacteria bacterium J06642_12
AGAGGATTGGGCACCTACATGGTGAATATGGGAGAACTCTTCGGACATCGTCGAATCGGCAATATTGAGATGGAACGAGTACCACTCACGGAGTCAGAAGCCAATAAAACTCTCCTTCAGGTAGGTGATCTGTTATTTGCTCGTCAATCCTTAGTTTGGTCAGGTGCAGGACAGTGCTCAATCATTACTAAAGCCACAGAACCTCGTACTTTTGAAGGTCATCTGATTCGTTGCCGCTTGAACACTGAAAAGGCAGAGCCGTGGGTTTTCTTCTATTATTTCTGGTCGAATGAGGGACGAAGCAGAATTGAATCATTAATTGAGCAAGTTGCAGCAGCAGGAATCCGAGGTTCAGATTTAGCTAAATTACTCGTACTAGCTCCTCCGATAGGAATTCAGAAACGCTTTGCATCATCGGTTAACGAATTAGAGGCTAGAATCGCGGCTAACGAAAACGAATCTCGTACCTTAGCCCAACTCCGTGATGCTCTCCTCCCCAAACTCCTCTCCGGCGAAATCCGCGTCAAAGAAGCCGCGCAAGCACTGGAGGCAGTGGCATGATGCTGACTCGAGAAGAGTTCGAGGAACTAATTACCGACCCGTCCAAACGGATTGACGAAGACATCCAATGGGCAAAGGACAACAACAACCTTTGGGTCAAGTTCCGTGTCGCAGTCATTACGGACAGTGGCCATGACCTCTTCATACAAGGCAGCTTCAACGCCTTCAACAACAAACTGAGCTATCACCTGATTTATCGCCCCGTAGGTCGCATCTACGGCCTTGACTTGGGCCAAGAGCATACCAATCCAGATCGGCAACTCGTCGGTGAAACTCACAAGCACCGCTGGACAGAAACGTTCAAAGATAAACAAGCCTACGCCCCACCCGACATCACCGCCCCTGCGACCAAACCTGTAGAAGTATGGCAGCAGTTTTGCCAAGAAGCTGGAATCACCCATAATGGCACCATGTCTTCACCGCCAGATCAGCAGTTAGACCTGTTTATATGAGCACTGCCCTCTGCCAGGAAATCGCTGATACCATCGGGCAACTCTTCGACTGCGCCGAAGTGAAGGGATTCGTGCGGATTCGCACGCCTTATCTGTATCCCGATGGCGACGTGATCGACCTCTATTGGAAAGAGCAAAACGGGCAGCAAATTCTCACAGATTTAGGCGACACGCTGCGCTGGTTGGATACTCAGTCCCCCAGTCAGCAACTTTCCAAAAGGCAAGAACAGCTCCTACAAGATATTCGCCTCACTCACGATGTTGAGATCTATCGGGGCACCCTACTCCTGCGCGTCAGCCCCCAAGAATCTCTGGCAACGGCCATTACTCGACTCGCCCAATCAGCGTTGGCGACGGCTGACCTGAGTTTTTTGTCGCGATCACGCCTTACAGGCTCCATCACCGACGACATCGCCGACTTCCTCCAGGAAAGGCATATCCGCTTTACCCAAAACGAAAAGCTCACGGGGCGCTCGGGCCGTTCTCGCCGCCTCGACTTCCAGACTTTCCATCCCCGCAGAACCTCATTTGTCGAAGTCCTAAGCACTGGTAGCAAGTCCGCTGCTAATCAGCGCGTTGATACCGTCCTCGCTACCTGGATCGACTTCTCCCATTACAAAGTCGGACAGCAACCCACCCGCTTCATTTCTCTCTTCGACGACACCCTCGATGTCTGGTCAGGAGAGAACATCCGCCAACTACAAGACTTTTCGGATGTCGCCTATTGGTCACGCTCCGACGAGTTCGCTGAGTTGCTAGTCGCCTGAGAACACAGTCTGAAAATTGCGCCTAGAATTTAACATAGCGATCCTAGGTAACGGCTGATGGTGCAAACGCCCTCCAAACCCATCACTCTCCAAGAGTTTCTGCAATTGCCAGAGACCAAACCCGCCAGCGAATATATCGATGGACAAATCATCCAAAAACCCATGCCCCAGGGCCAACACAGCACGATTCAGGGAGAACTTGTCACCACTATCAACGCCGTAACTAAAGCGAATCGCATTGCCTGGGCTTTTCCAGAACTCCGCTGCACATTTGGTGGACGTTCTGTGGTTCCCGATGTAGCTGTGTTCCAGTGGGAACGGTTGCCCGTCAACGAAGACGGCAGCATCGCCAACACCTTCAATGCCCAGCCCGACTGGACAATTGAAATCCTCAGTCCCGAACAATCCTCCACCCGCGTCGCCAGTAACATCCTCCACTGCCTCGATCACGGCTGCCAGCTCGGCTGGCTCATCGACCCCGGCGAACGGCTCGTGCAAACCTACGACCCCGACAAACGCCTCACCTCCCTGGAGTCTCCCGAAGACCCACTACCCATTCCTTCTTTCGCTGAAGCCCTACACCTCACCGTCGGCCAACTCTTCGGCTGGCTACAAGTTCGCTAAAGCTACCTACAAGTGGCAATCTACTTACAACCCTTAGCACAACATGGATAAAGCGCCCATTCGGGAGAAAAAGAAGAAGAAACCAAAGCGTTAGCTGTAAAACAGTTTCAGATGCTTTGACCTTCACTAACGTAGTGGGAATACTGACATCGGGATATCTGCCGTCTTTCCCGTCCTCTCACCCCACAGCCCTATGAACCACAACGGCATGACTGAATCTGAGGTCGAAGCAGCTGCCCTCTACTACCTCGACTCCCTTGGCTACACCTGCCTTCACGGCAGCGACATCGCCCCTAGCGAACCCAGCGCCGAACGCGACAGCTACAGCGACGTCATCCTCACCGATCGCCTCCGCACTGCCCTCACCCGCCTCAATCCTCAAGTTCCCCCCGACGCGATCGACGAAGCTCTGCGCCAGGTCATCCGCAGCGAAAGCCAAAACCTGATTGAAAACAATCGCCGCTTCCACAAACTCCTCACCGATGGCATCCCTGTCACATACCAGCGCGACGATCGACGAGTTAATGACCTCGTCTGGCTCATCGACTTCGACCAGCCCCACAACAACGACTGGCTCGCCGTCAACCAGTTCACCGTCCTTGAACACCAGAACCGCCGTCCCGATATCGTCCTCTTCCTCAACGGTCTGCCCATCGCCGTCATCGAACTCAAAAACGCCGCCGATGAAAACGCCGACATTGAAGGAGCCTTTAACCAACTCCAGACCTACAAGCGCGACATTCCTAGCCTCTTCACCACCAACGCCGCGCTGATCATCTCCGATGGTCTCAGCGCCCGCATCGGCACCCTCACCGCCGATCGCGCCCGCTTCATGCCCTGGCGCAATCCGCCCACTCCCGCCGACAACGTCATTCCCCTCGACTCCCGCCGTCAGCCCCAAGCCGCTGAAGCCAGTGGCACCTATGCCACCAGCGCCACCAACGAACTCGAAGTCCTCCTCAAAGGCGTCTTTCAGCCCGATCGCACCCTCGACCTGATCCGCTACTTCACCGTCTTCGAGAGTGATGGTGAAACCGTTATCAAAAAGATGGCAGGCTA
>JBCBVA010000191.1:0-3439 GCA_039817825.1 Cyanobacteria bacterium J06642_12
AGCGTCTTCTCACGAGCGGACGGCGACGCAGGATGTTCTCAAAGACCTGGCCACCCAGGATGCTTGGCGAGACAACATTTTGACCTCGGGTCTGGGGAATCTGGGGGACAAGCTCGACCAAATCGATTTGGCCTTGCATTACTACTATCCCCGCGCAGCCCAGCAGCGAGCGGCCACCGTCAATACGCTGCAAATTCTGGGGAATCAATTGCTGGATATCCAATTGAGCAGCAGCGCTCAATTGCAACTGGGACTGCGGGACCAACAGCTAGCGCAATCCGAACACGATGCCAACACCCTGAATCGGCGGGCCAGCACCCGAGCGGCGTTGCAAGCGGCCCAGCAGGTCTACATCCCCGGACTGTTTCAAGAGGAGGGTCTGTAATGCATCCTCTGTTCGCTCGATCTCCAGTATTGGCAGTCAACTTCTCCCATTCCGTCCTGGGGGAAAGCCAAGAGATTCTGGGCAACACCTCCAGTTTCTGGGAACGGATGTGGCGAGAAAGTTTCTTAACCGGTGGGTTCACCGGATACGACTTCATCGTCTACGTGGCCATCATCATTGCCATCTTTGCGCTGGGGGTCTTTTGGGTGCAGCTGGCTCGCACCAGCCTCAGAAGTAACGATTACGGCGATACCCTGACCCGGTTGCTGATGGCCGTCCTGCTGCTGTGTCTGTTGATGAACGGTGCCCAATTCCCGGCCCGCCTCACCTACGGTATTCGGCTAGCAACGACCGGCCTGATCCAGCAAATTATGAACGTCCAATTTCAAGAATCGACGATCCGTTCGATTTTAGAAGACAAGGTGCTGACTGACGCAAGTCGCGAAATCCTCACCTCGGAATACAAGAATTGTCAGGAAATGGGCCGCCCCATCGTGCCCGTCCACGTTCAAGATTTCACCGATACCACCAGTCCCGAACAAGCTGCCGTGTTTGCCAGACACGAATGCTACGGCGAGGTGGCCGTGCTGGCCGAACAGCTCCAGACCGAAGTGGAAACCAGCGGCTTGTGCCAGGGGGACTGCGTCGCATTGGTGCGGTTTCTCACCCGAGTGCAGGACAGAATTCGCGAGCGAGAACAAGCCTACCAAGAGGCCGACCTAGCCGAGCAAATCATCCTGGACCAATCGGCGGGTTTGGAAGTGTTTGAAGTGCTCCTGGAGGATGTCTTCTCTCGCGGCACCAAAGCTCTGATGGGCCATACGCAGATTGCCCTGGTCAACTTGATGGAACTGGTGTTCTGGCTGTCGGCGCTGATCTCGCCCGTCGTGATTGCCTACTCCTTGTTTCCCACGCGCACGGTGCGACCGTTTTGGATTTGGTTGATGACCCTCTCCAGCACCGGCTTATCGCTGATCTATTACGTGGTACTGATTGGGGCGATGGCCCTGTTCATGTCTGGCGAATTGGGAACGGCCACCAACGATGTGGCGTTTTCATTAGTCTTCGGTCTGTTTGGCCCGGTGCTGGCAGTCGGTCTGAGTACCGGAACGGCCTTTACCGCCGTGGCGGGGATGGCCCGCACGGGGGCGGCGTTGGCCAGTGCCGCCCTGCAAACGGCAACGCTGGTGGCCCTGCGTCGTTAATTCAGTCGATTTACCCCATTTGACTCATGCTAAGTAACCTTCATCTCCCGGAAACCATTCCTCTCAAACGCCCCTCCTCCAAATGGGTACTGCCTCTGCTGACGCTGGGGAATACGGCGGCAGTCACCATGCTCGTGCTGCTCAACGTCGGCCATCTGTATTCGTTCAAATCCATCCGCGAGCAGCGGTCTACGTTCGTGCAGACCATCGATGGCGAAGCACTACTAACATCGGCTGTCGATCCAAACTTCCGCTCGGATGCTCTGATTCTGGGGGCGGTCAACGACTGGCTGGTGGGCTCGCTGACTTGGAACGGCACCTACGAAGGGGAAGAGGACGAAGGGATGTTGTTGGCCAGCGACCGCAATACTCGGGTGCCCACGGATGTCTATCACCTGCAGCAATTTCTCAGTACGAATTTGCGAGAAGGGTTTTTGAGATCTCTCAGCGAAGCGATTGACTCCCGCAAGGTGCTGGATGGGTCGGTGGAGGCTTACGTCGAGCTGCAGTACATCTCCACCCCCGAGAGGCACGAGGACGGAACGTTCGCGGTCAATGTGATCGCGGAATGGGTGATTAACAATTTTGCGGGCGACCGGCAGGTGCCCACCCAGACGGTGATTCCGTTTAACCGAGTCATTCGGCTGCGGTCGGTGGTGCCCCCCCGTAGCCTACTGACCGACCTGACACCCGCTCAGCGGTTGGCGTTCACCATGCAAAAAAACGGATTGCAGGTGATAGCCATCGGGAGTTTGAACAATGACTAGCCAACCGTTCATCGACCGGCTGCCCGCCTGGGTATTCTGGCCGCTGTTTGCCGCGATCCTGGCCTCCTCTATCGGTTCAGCAGTCGGACTGTACCTGCTCAATTCCTCCCCCGAATCCATCACTCCTCACGAGCAAGCCCCTCACGAGCAAGATCGTCATGAATAACTCTGACTCACACCACCCATTAGACGCAGATATGGCCTCTGGCCTGTCGGGATTTGAAGGGTTCAATCTGGTGCAGCCGGGGGAAATGCCGGTGGACAGCGATGCAGTGCCCTGGTGGAAGCGGCCCATTTATCGATTGGCCATCGTTGGAACGGTGCTGTTTATCCCGATTTTCACCGTCGCCAATTCCATCACCGGTGGCGGAAACCAACAGGCTTCCACTGATGAAGCCTTGGCCTCCACTGCTACGGAATCGTCCGAATCTAGTGAGGAAGTGGATCGGCTGCTGCAGGAGAATATGTTGCTGCAGCAGCGGGTCAATGCTTACGAGGGCACCAGTAGCGAGCTGCCGATGGAGGGGCCGTCAACATCTGAGGAGAACGGATCTTCCGTTCCTGCTGTAGAAGTGCCGGAAACACCGGCTGTTGCCACTGAAGACATTGCCCCCGAGCCCAGCGCTCCGGTGGCGACAGCCCCCAGTTTGTCTCCTAACGAGCGCTGGAGTCGTGCGTCGGGAAGCGGCAGTTTCGGGTCGATTCCTGGCGACCAGGTGGCGGTGGTTCCGACCTCGGATCGTGCGGGAGAGCCCCCTACCCTGACGGCGCAGTTGGAATCGGGGCATTTAGATTCAAATCTTCGGCAACGGTACAACCCGCTCTCCGCTTCTGAGACATTCGATACTCCCGGTTCAGATGTTACGGGAGAGCCAGATGCGATCGCCTCTGCTCCGAGGTCATCAGAGCCTGGGGCTTCGATACCGGAGTCTGCCGTGGCGATTGACTCCGATGCTGAGGACTTCATCCTGCACGGTGTCGTGCGCCGCACGGTTCCGGCAGGAGCAACCGCCACCGGAACCTTCGATGCTCCGTTCTTCTGGGTGCCGGAGCTGGGGGATCTGAGCTACCGGATTGTGACG
>JBCBVA010000192.1:0-3380 GCA_039817825.1 Cyanobacteria bacterium J06642_12
GAATAAAATTAAACTCACTCAAAGCCTTGTCGGAGAACACCATGCCGACAAATCAGAGACAAAATTGTGCGCGCAGAGTGTAGCTGAGACATTGGCATTTGAGATGTTGACTGGAATCTATGAGGAGTCTCCCGATATTCGTTCGGCTCTGATAAAGCTACATGCGGAGTTGGTTGATAGACATATTACATGGCGAAGGATTAAAGCAGCAAAAGGCCACTTAATATACAACAGGGAAGAGAGGTATATAACTGTAAAGCGACAAGACTGGAGAGATATAATTGTCCTTGCCGTTATAAATGCGGGAGTCGTATTTTTCTTTGCTATATTTGTATTTTTTCTGGTGATTATTCTGTATTTTGGGAATTACACAGTTACAGAAATTACTGGATTGCTTCAAGGTTTGTCTCTCATGCTCTGTCTGGCACAAGCTTCATCTCCTCAAGTTTGTTCGTCTCTTATCCACAAAGCACAGCAAGATCTACGCAGAGAGCGTGCGGTTAATTCGAAGGAGTAATAGCAGGAAAATTGCGTCAGTTACGCTCATTCATCTAGTGCTAAATACGTACTCATTTGATATTTTTGATTTTTCAGTTTTGAGTGGGTTTTAAGTGAATTCTCCTAGGCAGTGTAGAAATCTGGACGATATCCGAGCTGAAATTGATCGCCGAGATCGCCAGATTATCGCACTATTGGGGGAGCGATTTGCTTACGTCAAAGCCGCTGCCAAATTCAAAACAGACGCTACTGCGGTGAAAGCCCCCGAGCGGTTTGCTGCCATGTTGCAACAGCGCCGGGATTGGGCCACAGACGAAGGTTTATCTCCCGATGCCATTGAGAAGATGTATCGCGATTTAGTGAATCACTTCATTGCTGAAGAGCTGAAACAGTGGCAGAACAAGACCGATCCGAAGCCGCCGCTCCAGTAGTATTCTCAGTGGCTTGGATCTGCCAGCCGATTAAAGATGGCCAACTCGGTTTAGGTTAGGCTATACATGTAAAGAAATATTGCCGTCAGGAGCCCAGCCGTGACTGACAATAACCAGCCCAGCACCGTCATCTACGACGGAAACTGCAACCTCTGCGTCACCTTAGTGCAGACGCTGGAGAAACTGGATAAAGGACGCACCTTTGCCTATCTGCCCATGCAGTACCCCCAACTGGACGTGGAGTTTGGGGTGACGGAAGAAGACTGCGAGATGGGGATGATGGTGATTGATGGAGTTGACTCCCGCTTGCGCTGGCAAGGGAGCGATGCCGCCGAGGAAATCGCCAGACGGATACCGATAAGTGCTCCGGTTGTGGCAGCCTATCGAGCTTTGCCAGGGATGAAATGGGCAGGCGATCGCGTGTACGAACAAGTGCGTGACAATCGCTATGCCTGGTTTGGCCGCCGCCAGCAAACCTATAATTCTCCGCTCGCAGCCTGCAACTCCGGTACGTGCCAGCCGTTCCCAGAAACCAGCTCAAAGGCAAAAGTCTAGGTCAGCCGCTAACTGCGCAAACGTTTGCAAGCGCCAATCAGCATCCTGTTCTCGATGGGTCGGAATCTCAAGAACTCGAAGACCGGAGTCGGGGAGATATTTGAGGCGATCGCGCAGGTGCCCCCAATCAGTAATCCGTTCGTAGGTGACTCCGTAGGTTTGACAGAGATGCGCGAAGGCAATGGTTTGCGGGGTGGCAAAAAACTCCTCAAACGGCGGGTCAAATTTTGAAATAGGTAGCAGGTTAAAAATGCCGCCGCCGTTGTTGTTCAGCAACAGGATGGTGAGGGAGCCTTGGAAATGCGATCGCGTCAAGAAACCATTGGTGTCGTGCAACAACGCCAAATCCCCCGTCAGCATGACCGCAGGTCGATTGCGATGAGCAATGCCGAGTGCAGTGGACAGCGTGCCATCAATACCGTTTGCTCCCCGGTTGACGTAAGGCTGCACCTGTAACTGCCCGGGTCGCCAAAACCATTCCACATCTCGAACAGCCGTACTGTTGGCCACAAATACCGGCGTATCCTGGGGCAAGACGCGCGACATTAGCCAGGACACTTTGCTTTCACAGAGGCGATCGCAGCCCTCCATCGTGCAGTCAACCGCTGCGCCGATTTGCGCATCTGCCGCCAGCCAACCGGTCAGATATTCCGAATGTTCCGCACCATCTGCAAACGATTCAGAGGCTTCCCTTGCAATCGCACCAGCTAATTGGCCAACCGTCATGGTCAGGGGAGTGGTGCGATTGTGCAGCGGGTCGAGATTGCGATCGCCTCCATCCACCTGCCAGGTTTCCACATCGCGATCGGCTAGCCATTGTCGCAAGACTTTACTGGTGGGCAACGGGCCGATTTGCAGAACGTAAGTCGGATTGAACGTTTCTGCAGCTTTGGGGTTACGCAAGATGGTGTCGTAATGGGCAACCAGATAGGGATTGACCGAAGTGAAATTGCGGAGTGGGGACAATCCTTCAGCCAGAACGGGCCAGCCTAGTGCTTGAGAGAGCGTGGCGATCGCCCTGCAGTATTCCAGTGGATCTGGTGGCTGGGCCTGTCCGGCAACGATTAAACCATTGGGAGTACTAGCCCAGCGAGCACGCAGCGTCGGCGAGAGTTCAACGGTTACAGGCTGCGGCTCCCACCCATCCAGAGCATCAAAGAAGCTGTCGGGGAACTGCGTCTGGAACAATTCTGCTTGGCCATCGGGGATAGGAGGCAGAGGCTCTCGGAACGGCTGGTTGAGATGAACGACACCGGGGACAGGGTGGAGCGATCGCCGCCATGCCTGCACGATGGTTTGTCGCAGGTAGCGCAATTGTCCCAAATCTAGTTCGGGTACGGCTAGCTCCGTTTGCCAATTGGGATACTCACCAAATAACCGCAGTTGGTCGATCGTTTGGCCGGAATAGCAATCGCGCAATTCGGGAGGGCGATCGGTCGTCAGGACAATCAGGGGAACGCGGCTTTCGCGAGCTTCGATGATGGCCGGAAAGTAGTTGGCTCCTGCCGTTCCGGAAGTACAGACTAAGGCAACCGGGCGGTGACTTTGCTTGGCCAACCCCAGTGCCAAAAACGCCGCCGATCGCTCGTCCAACACCGGAATCGCTTCAATTTGGTCGCAGGCAGCAAATGCCACCGTCAGCGGAGTCGATCGCGACCCAGGAGAAATTACCACCGACTGCAGGCCGAGACAATGCAACGTCTCGACAATGACAGAGGCCCACACCGTATTGATCGAGCGAAAATCCACCGGCATCAGCTACACGAGCGCCTGCATCAGCGCCTGCAGTTTTAACTGGACTTCTGCCCATTCCTTCTCGGGATCGGAGCCTGCCACAATGCCAGCCCCCGCACAGAGCCGCACCCGCTCGGCGTTGGTGGAGGGCGAGCGGGTGCG
>JBCBVA010000193.1:0-3323 GCA_039817825.1 Cyanobacteria bacterium J06642_12
GCAGTAGTTTCTCCGCACAAAGCCCCAACAAGTAGATTTAGTCAGCGATCGCACTCTCTAAGGCTTGCTGTAATGCGCTTACGGATCGACATCAATCCCTCGTAACAAGCCCGAAAAACAACACTCACTCTCAGGCTTGCTGCAATGCGCTTGTCGATTGACATCAACTCTTCGGAGCAAGCCTGAAAAGCAAAAAACAGGAACAGACAGTATGGCAGCCTCGGCGCTGGGATGGTGGGGGGTTCCCCTTGGAATTTTGGCCGGTACTCTGCGCGGCAGTACCCCGTTTTTGCTGGTCAGTTTGGGGGAATGTCTGACGGAAAAGAGCGGCAAGATCAATCTCGGTTTGGAAGGGACGCTGCTGACAGGGGCGATGAGTGCCTACGCGATTTCTTATCTGACGGGCTCTCCGTGGCTGGGGGTGATCGTTGCCGGTGTGGCGGGCTGCGTATTGGGGCTGTTGCACAGTTGGCTGGCTCAGCAACCTAAAGTCAGCGACGTGGCCGTAGGCATTGCCATGATTATCTTTGGCAGTGGTATCGCCTTCTTTTTTGGCAAGCCATTTATTCAACCACCTGCCCCCCAATTACCAGCAATCTCGCTGGGTAGCTGGAGCAGCATTCCGCAGGTGCGTGCGGCCCTGCAGGTGAGCCCGCTGTTTTTGCTGGGAATTCTCTGTGCCCTGCTGCTGAGGTGGTTCTTTCGCTGTACTCGCTGGGGGTTGTACGTGAGAGCGGTGGGCGATCGCCCGGAAGCGGCTAGGGCGATGGGGGTATCGGTGAAACAGGTGCGAACGTGGGCCATTGTGGTGGGCAGCATTTTGGCCGCCGTTGGAGGTGCTTATCTATCGCTGGTGTATCCCGGTAGCTGGAACGAGCGCATTTCTAGCGGTCAGGGGTTGGTGGCGGTGGCGTTGGTAATTTTTGCCCGTTGGAACCCGATGCAGTGTTTGTGGGCCTCGCTGTTATTTGGGGGGGCGCAAGCCATTGGTCCGGCGCTGCAGTCGGTGGGGGTGGATTCGTTCTACTACCTGTGGAATGCATCGCCGTATTTTTTGACGCTGGCCATCATGATTGTTACCTGTTCCCCCAAGCGAACGTTGGTGGGGGCTCCCGGTGCGCTCGGTCAGCCGAATGAGTAGTTTTTGCAGGCTGGCTGCGCGCATGGTCGTTGGATAGCAAAACGCTGCAGCCAGTCGAATGAATAGTTTTCAGGCTGACTTTGGAACGGATCGGCAAACAGAAAAACACTGCAGTCAGCCTGAATTGGATTTACAGATCTCACTCTTGCATTGATAGAACGCTAACAACTGGAGAACGAGGATGAGCGGACTTGGTGGACTGAATAAATCGCCTAACGGTGTGGTGATTGGGATGGTGCAATCGCAACTCCCCGTCGTGGTAACACCTGATGACTTAGCAGCTCAACGCGATCGCATCTGCGAGATGGTAGCGAAGGCGCGACGCAACATGCCCACGATGGACCTGGTGGTGTTTCCCGAGTACAGCCTGCACGGGCTATCGATGGATACCAACCCCGAAATTATGTGTCGATTGGATGGCCCTGAGGTGCAAGCTTTCCAAGCCGCCTGCAAAGAGAACGCCATCTGGGGGGGCTTCTCGATCATGGAGTACAACCCCGACGGCAACCCCTACAACAGCGGCATCATCATTGATGACACCGGCGAACTGAAGCTCTATTATCGCAAGCTGCACCCCTGGGTGCCTGTAGAACCGTGGGAGCCGGGGAACATCGGTATTCCGGTGTGCGAAGGGCCGAACGGCAGCACGCTAGCCCTGATTATTTGCCACGACGGCATGTTCCCCGAGATGGCCCGCGAATGCGCCTACAAAGGAGCCGAAATTGCCATTCGCACGGCAGGCTACACTGCCCCCATCCGCCATTCTTGGAAAATTACCAATCAGGCCAACGCCTTTTGCAATCTGATGTACACAGCATCGGTGTGCATGTGCGGTAGCGACGGCACCTTTGACTCGATGGGAGAGGGGATGATTGTGAACTTCGACGGGGTGCCGCTGGTGGAAGGGGGCAACCGTCCGGATGAGATTATTACTGCTGAACTGCGCCCCGACCTGGTGCGCGAGGCCCGCAAGCATTGGAGTGTCGAGAATAATATCTATCAATTCGGTCATCGCGGATACACCGCCGTCAAAGGGGGCGCTCAAGACTGTCCGTACACCTACATGCGCGATCTGGTGGATGAAAACTACCGCTTGCCTTGGGAGGACGAGGTGGTGGTGACCGACGGGACGTCCTGCGGGTTCGAGGCTCCCACCCGCGAGTATCGCGGAGAAGAGTTGCCGAATGCCGAACTCCCATCCCCAGTAGTAAACGGTTAATGTAGCAAACGGTTGATGGTGACCTACATCTAGCAGTGGTCGCACCACTGCGGATATTTCAGCTCCGGCTATCTCCGACTATGCAGAAACCTTTGTCCTAACTGAAATGGTAAACACTATAGATTCCAGTCCCTATCCCTACCCTTACAACGGCGAGTTGCGACCCGATAACACGGCGCTGATCGTCATCGATATGCAAACTGACTTCTGCGGAGTAGGTGGCTATGTAGACAAGATGGGCTATGACCTCACCCTGACCCGCGCCCCCATCGAGCCAATCGCCAAACTTCTAGAGGTGATGCGGGACAAGGGCTACACCATCCTGCATACACGCGAAGGCCATCGCCCCGACCTGTCGGACTTGCCCGCCAACAAACGCTGGCGATCGCAGCAAATCGGCGCGGGCATTGGCGATCCCGGCCCTTGCGGCAAGATTTTAGTCCGTGGCGAGGCAGGGTGGGAGATTATTCCGGAGTTGGCCCCACTGCCAGGGGAACCCATTATCGATAAGCCCGGAAAAGGAGCGTTTTTTGCCACCGATCTCGACCTGCTTCTCACCCGCTTGGGCATCCAAAATATCATTCTCACCGGTATCACCACCGACGTGTGCGTGCACACCACCATGCGAGAAGCGAACGACCGGGGGTACGAATGTCTGCTGCTGTCGGATTGCACGGGGGCAACGGATTATGGCAATTACCTGGCAGCTTTGAAGATGGTGGAAATGCAAGGGGGAGTATTTGGGGCGATCGCCACTTCTACTGCTTTGCTGAAGGCTATCGCATGACGGCAACAACACCTAAACCTGTCAGCGAGCAGCTCGATCGATCTCCGCCTGAGTTGGAAGTGGTCAATCTGACCAAAACCTTTGGTGCGTTTACCGCGCTCGATCGCGTCTCGATGACTGTGAAACCCGGTACATTTCACGGCCTATTAGGTGAAAACGGCGCGGGCAAGAGCACT
>JBCBVA010000194.1:0-3276 GCA_039817825.1 Cyanobacteria bacterium J06642_12
GCTTGAAATGACGCAATTCCCGCGCGTAGGGTGCGGGCAATCGTCCGATCAATATCATCCTGCTGCTCGGAGGACTGCACATGAGTGGACTCTGAGGGGGGGGCTGCAGCCACCGCAAATCCAGCCGGGGATTCTCCCCGCTGCCATCGCGTCCACATGGCGTGGTAGGCCGATTCCAGATAGCGGTGAAAGCGATCGCAGTCAAATAACGGTGATGTGTCTCGGTTCTTCAACAAGCGTGTTTTGATGTCCTGCAAGCGCTTGGGTTGAGTCGCCAGCGATAGGGCCATTGCCTCGTACTCTTGCCAGGATTCCACCACCAACTCTGGCAATCCCGCAGCGGTTAGCAAACTCCCCGCCACCCGCGAGGCAAAGCTACGACCGGCGTACGTCAAGACTGGCAACCCAGCCCATAGTGCATCGCTGGCTGTGGTGTGGGCGCCGCAGGGCCACGAGTCTAAAAATAGATCGGCTAGTTGATGGCGAGCTAAGTGATTGGCTAGCGGTTGTCGGGTGGCAAACACTAGGCGATCTGGATTGACTCCCCGCAATGTGGCCTCTTTGCGAAGATTCTGCACCACTGCAGCATGACGACCTATCAGCCACAGCACCGAGTTCGGCACCGCCTTCAGCAGCCGCATCCAGATGTCAAAACAGGTGGGCTCTATCTTGTAGGAGCTATTGAAACTGCAGAAGACAAAGCCAGTCTCGGGCAAGCCGCAGTCCTGTCGGGTGGGAACCGTCTTTGAAATAGTTCTCTTGCTGTCATTCACCTGATAGCAATCCGGCAACTGCACCAGTTGCTCGCTGTAGTACTGCTGCTGGCTAGGCGGAACGATAAACGGGTCGACCAGGATGTAATCGATAAAGTCCGCCCCCATCGACCCCGGATATCCCAAATAACTGACCTGAATGGGGGCCGGACGGTAGGCCAGAATTTGGGGCCGAGATTGGTTGGTATGCCCCTTGAGATCGATCGCAATGTCAATCTCTAGCTCTCGCATCTGGCGGGCGACATCTTCGTTGGGTAGAGAACGTACGTCCAGGCAGCGATCGAAGGCGCAAACCAAGCGTTGCCGCATGTCACTCCTAGACTCCGGACCGAAAGAGATAGCCGTCAGTTCAAACCGATCGCGATCGTGTCGTTCGAATAATTCCGCCATCAAATAGGCAGTGGCATGGTCGTGAAAATCTGCCGAGAGGTACGCCAGCTGGATTTTGTCGTGTTGGTAGCGCTCTCCTTGCCACAGGGCTGGAAATGGGCCTCCAACGTCATTGCGACAGAAGCTACGGGCCGCAGCTAGATGCAGGGCCGGATCGTCCGTAACGGCCAACAGGGGCCAAGGGGCACCATCCCAATCGTCAGTTCGGGCGGCGGCGATCGCAGCAGATTCGATCTCGGCTAACCCCTCCCACTCGCACATCGACCGACGACAAATGACATCTTGAGCCCGTACTCGGGAAAAGTCCGGGGCTAAGTCCAGTACCATTTGGTAGCAACGAATCGCTTCATCAAAGCGGTTTTGTGCTTGAAATACGCTGCCCAAGTTATTGTGGGCGGCCACGCACGTGGGATGCAGGTGGATGGCGGTTTTGTAGGCCTCAACTGCCTGAGTTAGCTGCCCTTGAGTTTGTAAGGTACTGCCCAGATTCACCCACAGATCGGAGTTGTCAGGGTGAAGGTCGAGCCCCTGCCGGTAGTGCTGGATGGCGTCGGCATAGTGGTGTCGGTCCTTGAGCACATTGCCCAAGTTGTTGTGCCAGGTTGGGTTACTTGGATCGTGTGTTAGGGCTTGCTCGTAGTACTGCATCGCCCGTTCCAACTCCCCTTGAGTTTGGAAGCAGACCCCTAAACTGCCATATGCCTGCGAACAATTTGGGTCGAGTTCGATCGCTCTCTGAAACCGGTCAATCGCTTCATCCAACTGGCGATCCGCTTTCAAGGCTTGACCCAAACTGACGTGATAATCGGCCACCGTTGGGTTGAGGGCGATCGCATGCTGCAAGGACTCAATCGCTGCCCCAAACTGTTGTTGTTCGATCCGAACCTTGCCGATAGTGTTATAGATTTCGGGCTCGTCAGGGCTCAGTTGTCTGGCGCGGTCTAACCGCAGAATAGCTTCTGGGAACTGCTTCTGTTGCGCCGCGATCGTGCCCTGAATGTGCCATAGATGGGAGTTCTCGGGCTGGCGATCGAGAACCGCCTGAAAGCAAGCCTCTGCCTCTGCAAGCTGTCCCTGTCGATACAAGCTTATGCCTGCCTGCAGCTCGGGATTTGGAGACGGGGTGGGTGGGTTGCGATCGCTGGATGTCGATCCCCCCAACCGATGTGGCGAGGATGACTGTTGCTTGCGAGATGTCGAGCGTTTACGGCGGGAACGGCTCATGGTGTTAGACCATCGAATGCTCTGGGGAGCCCAGGAACAAATGTCCTGTGGCAGCGGAGGGCACACCGCCACCCATCCTACTGAGATGCACGGAGAGCGCCAGCGTATAATCCCCCAACCTGCCTGTCCGGTCTAATCATGTCCGGCCCAAAGATGCTTGGTTAGCAGAGAGCGAGATCGGTACGCTCGCTGCCAGACGTGTACTGCCAGATGTGGTTACAAAATGTCTAGTTTGCGAATGGCCTCGCGGGCAATGGTCTCCGTCCAGCGCTTGTCCCCTTTGGCGCGCTCGACCTGCTCTTGCACCACCTGCTCTATGCCACCATCCCCCCAACTGCCATCTTTCTTGAAATACTCGATAAAGCTGCGACCGGCGATGCGAGTTAGATATCCAGCACTAGCAGCTTGGATCGGTGCCGTCACCACAAACCCTACCAGTGTCACTTCCGCCATCGTGGCCACAATGCCGGTCATCAGCTGAATGCTGCCCTCCACCAGCCCCATGCCTGCTAAGGTTTTGGCCAGCGAGTAGGCCAATTCTTTCCCCCGAGCCAGGTTGAGCTTGCAGCCGTACACGCCGCCAATTTCCACCACCATCTGGGCGTTAATAGCTGCTGTGGCCAACAAGTCCACCACCGGCAGCGGATTGGCGAACACCGCCGCCGTCACAATCCACTGAAACTTTTCGACGACTTTTTCGGCGTCTTTCTCCAGTTGCTGGCCCAAAATTCGCTTGGCTTCCGCGCTTAATTGCCGCGACTGCAGCAAGGCATTATCGAGAATCAGCGATCGCCCCTCTTCTCTCAGCACTGTCTGTATGCGAGCTTTCAAGTCTCCAACGTTCGGGTCAATGGGATAGGTCTGTCCTGCCACCACAATCGGCTTCGGG
>JBCBVA010000195.1:0-3150 GCA_039817825.1 Cyanobacteria bacterium J06642_12
AGCGACTGGCTGCATGGATAAGTGCAAAACCGGCCCCAATCTAGTCATGCCAGGCAAGATGCGGTACTGCAAGGTCAAAGCCAAGTCCATTCCTGGCCTGCTGGAAGAGCACATTACCAGCACTAATAATGGCTACGCATAGTTAGGGTTATGGCTGGGCGAGCGTTTCCTGTCAACACTTACTAGACCGAACGTTCGGTAAAGATGATGAATAGTGGTGAGCAGCCTGAGTTCGATGGCCCTCATCCCCAACATTTCTCCTCTAACCTTCTCTCTTACAGCGGAAGAGGGGAGCAAGAGGCTGCTGTCGTTGTGCTGTGGGACGACTATCCCACTCAAACAGCGCTGTCGAACTGGCGTAGAGCACTAACGGAAGGTCCACTTAAGAATCGCGATATATCGATAGCTTTATCCGCAAAAACTGCCGACTTTACTCCGATTTACCCACTCTGGTGCTACCCCTATTGGTAGACACCCGTGTATCAATTTGGCTCTTTCCTAGCTTCAGTCATCACTTCAGATTGCAGACGCCATGCCAAATAGAATCACACGCCCAACATTTCTAGGAATAGGTGCCCACAAAGCTGGAACTAGCTGGTTGCATAGCCAACTAGACAAGCACCATCAGATCTGGATGCCCCCCCTCAAGAAAGAGCTCCATTTTTTCGATCGCTCCACCCAATATCCCAGCCCCAACGACCTCGCTACGTTGTCCTTCAAAAACAGACTGCTGGGCAGCCAACCGTGGGAACGAGCCCGCATCATTGACTGCATGGCTACTATTGCCCGCCAAATGTTGAAATTGAAATTTGAGAACGCGGCGTGGTGGGCGAAGTGGACGTTCGGTTACTACGACGAAGACTGGTATCGCAGCCTGTTTTCCCATGCACGAGCCGATCAGCTGTGCGGTGAAGTGACCCCTGCTTATTCCATGCTGACCCGCGAGGATATCGCTCGCATTGCGGCGCTCAATCCCGACATGAAGCTGATTTTTATGATGCGTAACCCAATCGAGCGCGCGTGGTCAGCCGTGCGGTTCAACATCGATCGCCAGCATACCGACGTTGACATCAATTCAAGCGATGCCATTATCGATCTGCTGAGGCAACCGGGGATGGCGCTACGGGGAGACTACGAACGCACAATCGCCCTCTATTCCGAATTTTTCGACCCCTCCCAAATCCTGGTTGGGTTTTACGATGCTGTCAGTCAAAATCCCCTTGGCCTGTTCTCCGGCATCACCGATTTCTTGGGAATAGAGCCGTTTGACAGTGCTGCGATCGACAATCAAACCCGTGTCAATACTTCCCCTCCTCGCCCAATTCCGGCAGACGTCAAGCATTACTTGCTCGAAACGTACTCTCCGGCGATCGACCGGTTGGCCCGTTCAGTCGGAGGATACGCCAAGCGTTGGAATGGCTATGGGGATAGCTCGGTTGAGGCGACCGTCACTCTAAACCATTCAGCAGTGGGCTTGTAAGCGGCCGATCTGGTGTCAGGCAATCCGCTGTAGAGCACGCCCTCAACCGTTTTCATAACCAGGAGAGGCTTTGAGCTAGTGCCATGCTCTCAACCTCACATTTGCATGCAAGCAATCTGCCGAGAGAGGGAGAAACTGCTAGGTAGAGCTGAATATTGACGCAAATGCAGAGAGCGATCGGGATGCTTCCCTGAGGTGGCTAGTGTTGTATGGGCACCATGTTACGCACACTATGGGATGCTCAATAGCATAAACGCTCTTTCAAGCGTCTTCTATCGACTTATTCCCAGATACCATGCCAGGCAGCACCACCACAGGCCCAACATTCTTAGGAATAGGTGCCCAAAAGGCCGGAACAAGCTGGTTGCATAGTCAACTGGACAAGCATCCTCAAATTTGGATGCCTCCCCTCAAAAAAGAAATCCACTATTTCGATCGCTCCACCAGCTACCTCAGCCCCAACGATCTAGCCACGTCATCCTTCAAAGACAGGCTATTTGGCAATGAGCAGTGGGAGCGAGAACGCACCATGGATTGTCTGGCGACGATCGTTCGCCAACTCTTGAAGCTGAAGTTTCAGAATGCTCGGTGGTGGGCCAAATGGACCTTTGGTTACTACGACGAAGACTGGTATCGCAGTCTATTTTCTCAGGCTAAGGCCGACCAGCAGCGTGGTGAAGTGACGCCAGCCTATTCCATTCTGACGCGGGAGGATGTGGCCCGAATTGCGGCTCTTAATCCCGAGATGAAGTTGATTTTTATGCTGCGCAACCCCATCGAACGGGCTTGGTCCTCGATACGATTCGCAATTGACCGGAAGAATGCCGACTTTGACATCACATCCAGCAGCGCGATCGTCAAACGGCTACAAGAACCCCTCATGATGCTGCGGGGAGACTACGAGCGCACACTGGCCCTCTATTCCGAACTATTTGACCCGTCCCAAATCCTGATTGGGTATTACGATGCCATTAGCCAAGACCCACACGGTCTGCTCTCTGGAGTTACTGAGTTCTTGGAAATCCCCCCCCTCCACAGCACCTTGATTGACAACCAGACTCGCGTCAATTCATCTCCCCCCCGACCGATCCCGGCAGACGTGAAGGATTACCTATGGGAAACTTACTCACCGATGATTGAACGCTTGGCTAGCTCGGTGGGAGGGTATGCCAAGCACTGGAATGGCGATCGGGATTGCCCAGCCGAAGCGACACTCACCTTAGACCAGTCGGTCATTTGCGCATAGTCCCCGCATGGCCTGGGAACTCTGAACCCTGTCATGCAATCGGGGTCATCCGATCGGATCGCTATTCACTCTGCGATCACCCCACAATAGCTAAGACCGTTGGGGTCACCACAAGATCTCATATCTAAATTCGATATCTCATATCTAAATTCGATCCCTGGCGATCGCCCGTCAAAAATTAAGACAGTCTTTAAGTGACAGCCTCCTATTTGTTTCAGAGGATACCTTCTGGGATTAATGAGTCACTTATTGTGGCTGGCAAGTTCGCACCTGCGCAATTTTTCGGTCGTGTCAATTACCAGGCTACGTACCGATTTTCCACAACGGCAATCCATGTTGGCCTGCAGGTGACTCAGCACCAACAGCCGTATTCAGCCGCTCCACCTCGATAGGTGAAATTGAGAGTAATGGGTCTATCGTTTGT
>JBCBVA010000196.1:0-3022 GCA_039817825.1 Cyanobacteria bacterium J06642_12
TTCTCGAAAGCGGGTTAACTCGACCAGATTAACCGGACTAACTTTATGCTACAGGTGTAGTATGGAAATGTCCACCCTTTTTCTGAAAAAAAGTACATGACCTTAAAGACCCAGCTCCCGACTACTGAAATGCAAGTCACCAGCATCCGCTTTGAGCGCGCCTTGATTGACAAGCTAAAAACACTGGCGGGCAGCCAAGGCTACCAGTCATTAGTGCGCGATGTCCTATGGGACTATGTTCGTCAACACTCCGACGATCCTGATTTCCGGATACAGCGACAGCAAATTCGATCGGTCATGGCAGCCGAAGCTTGTCATACCGTCCCCAACCAGTGCGGCTAGTGGAGATCCCGAAAGAGGATGGCAGTATGCGTCCGCTCGGGATCAGTTGTACGGAGGACAAAATCGTGCAGGAGCTGACCCGTCGGATCCTGGAAGCGATCTACGAACCTGAGTTTATCGAGACCTCCTATGGGTTCCGTCCTAAGCGGAGCTGCCATGATGCGTTGAGGCAACTCAACCGGGAAGTGATGATGAACTCAGTCAACTGGGTGGCGGACCTGGATATGGCGCAGTTCTTTGACACGATGCCGCACCAGGAAATCCTGTCTGTGTTGAGACGTCGGATACAGGATGAGAGATTTCTTCGCCTGATTGCGCGGCTGCTCAAAGCGGGCATTCAAACACCTGGTGGGGTGTTGATGGACGAGCTTGGGAGCCCACAAGGCTCAATCTGCTCGCCGGTGATCGCGAACATCTTTCTAGATTACGTATTGGACAAGTGGTTCACCGAAGTAGTGCGTCAACACTGCCGCGGTTACTGCTCGATTCTCCGATATGCCGATGACGCGATTGCGGTGTTTGAATATGAGGAAGACGCCCACCGCTTTATGCGGGCGCTGCCGCGACGATTGGCTAAGTATGGCCTGCGTTTGAATGAGCGCAAGACCCATCTGGTGGCATTTGGCAAACGGTATGCCCGTCAGTGCTTAGGCACCGGGCAGTCGGCACCGACCTTGGATTTTCTGGGGTTGACCCACTACTGGGGCCGCAGCCGCCGGGGGCAAGTGCGTCTGAAACGCAAGACATCGAAAAAGCGATTTCGTCGTGCCTTGAAACAGCTAAAGTTATGGCTGAAAAAGGTTTGCAGTGTTTGCAGGTTGCCGGTGATCTGGCAAAGTCTCGGGCTGAAGCTGAGAGGCCACTTCAACTATTTTGGAGTGACTGACAACAGCCATGCTCTCAAGTGCTTTGTCAAAGAGGTGCGTCACCTCGTCTTCAAGTGTCTCAACCGACGAAGTCAACGCCGGAGCTTCACCTGGGCTAGTTTCCAGTGTTACGAAGCGCGGCATCCACTGCCGCGTCCAAGGCGATTGGTGTCCCTCCACTCGTATTAGCGAATGGCAGCAGGAAGAGGCTTGTGCGGGAAAACCGCAGGCAGGCTTCTGTGGGGGGGAGGCTCTCAACGATATAAGGTCGAATCGTGTGACACTCTTGAACCGAAAGGCAGGAGCAACGGGGAATACAAAGCAGACCTAAGTATTGAAGGAGTCCTCTCTACCTGACTGATCGGCTAAGAAGATTATGGGGAGTGTGATAGGGGGATTCCCATATATGACACCTACCTCCTTGGCCAAAAATTGCGATCGCAACTGCCCCACTTTCAAGTAAGCGTAATGCCCTATGATGACTGGGTAGATTTTGTTTGGGTATTGCTCTTCGCCCTTTTGTAATGACCAGAACTGTTCAGCTAATCACCAGTGGTGGGCAGGTCTTAGAAGGGCAAATTGTGCTGATGGAGCAACGCCACTACGAGGATGTCGAAGACATTTGGAAGCCGATTCTCAGAGCGGCAGGTCAACCCGATGCTGGATGGATATGGGACTACAAGCTGAATCAGTCCCAACAACAAGAACGTTATGAAGCCTATTCTCTGGATGTAGATGGCCTGAGCCAGGGGCTCATTTTTATCGAAACCCAGTGGCATCGTTCGCAGCTACTACAACGGTGGCCGTTGGTGTATGTCGAGGCGATTGCCTCAGCGCCGTGGAATCGATTACCTATTGAGCAACCGCCCTGGTTGCGCGGTATCGGGCGACGACTGTTGACCTTCGCTCGATTACGCAGTGTTGAGCTGGGTTATGGTGGCCGAGTGGGGTTACATTCACTCCCGAATGTGGAGGGGTTCTATCAGCGCTTGAATATGCCTGACTATGGCCCTGACCCAGAAAAAGATGGCTTGGTATACTTCGAGTACGGTTTGATTTAGCCATGAGTAACCCACATCAAGAAACCCAACCGATGGATGATCCAATGCTTGCTGAACGACTGGCCAAGGTGAATGCGTTACTGACTGCACCTTGTGATGATGCCTGGATTGCTGAGACAACTCGTATTGAAGGTGATGGCTGGATCGAAGCAGGGCCGAGGATGCGCCCCTATGTTGAGGCCCTGAAATCAATGTCGCCCGAAGACATTAGAACCCTGCGGCGGCAGATGCGGATACAGTCGATTTTGATGCCGGAGCTATGCCAATGGCTGGAGTCCTGGGAACTGGGTCTAAGTTTTGAGGCGGTTTACACCGAAGCGCGGCGAGTGGTGCGGCGACACTTGAAGCAGCTGACGCCAGAGCAGGAGGCGTGGCTAGATGCCCTGGTGGTGGAGGATGATCAGCATTTGCCAATGGCAGAAAGGGCGTTGCGATCGCAAGTAGTTGCCCTGTTCTCAACCCTGTTCACTGAAGCGGATTGGCAGTCGCTGGCAGACATAGCCGCTCAAGGTATGGCTCAAGGTGTATTGCAGGTGGCCCAGAAAAAGGAAACATCATCGATTGCGGTTTGAGACGGATACCATTGTCCATTGCGCTATGAATCGATCCATTAGGAGAGGCTGACGCCAATGTACCTGCTGATAGAAAATGCGATCGCACCTGACTCAACTATATTCGGCGCTGGAGTTTCTGCTGCACTGTGACTGTTCCGCCAACGGAGAAACGGTTCGCCGGAGCCCTCTGGGAGTTGAC
>JBCBVA010000197.1:0-2944 GCA_039817825.1 Cyanobacteria bacterium J06642_12
ATGGGCGTCCTCTTCTTATCTCATAGCTATACATTTGATATCTCATCTTTGAGCAGGCAATGAGTACTCAATCAATTCATGCTCTAACCAGGCCTAACTATGTTGGCTGCCTCTATGACTACCCTATACGAGTGTTTAGGCAGAAAAATTTCAGTCTAATCCCGATTAGGTGGAAATTCGTCAGGATAATACCCCGATATCGATGATGAGAGAGACGTATCCAGTATATTCGCCCTCCCAAATGCTGAGAATTATCGGGGTGACGTTTGGGCGATCGCCTGCTCTAATCACAACTGGCGTGAACAACTCAAAGATATAAACGGATGTGGGCAGCCGTTGTCCCAGATGTGGGGATTTAGGGATAGGGTTCACAAGGATTACTGAGTTGTTGCTTCAGGCGATCGCAGTCCACACCGCATGTTTGCAAGACGTGCATCGCTAGGCCACCCCCCTTTTCGCCTTCTTGCAAAATGCCGAGCAGCAGATGCTGCGGGGTAATCTGACCTTCTCCCTGCCGTTGCACTTGCTTAGCAGCTAGTTCCAATATGCGGCAGGTGCGGGGGGTAAACGGAATTTCGGTGGGAATGTCGGTAGGTGGCACGGTGTGGTTGGCTAACCAGTCGCGAAGCAGGGTTTCTGCTGTGGCAAAGTCCACGCCTTGTTCTCCCAGAGCTTGGGATGCCACACTCGTTTCAACTGCGAGCAGTCCTAGCAGCAATCCCTCAGTCCCCAAAAAGTTGAGCTGCAACTTGCGCATGGCTGCCTGCCCTTGGCTAAGCACCGCATAAGTTTCTGGCGCTAAGCGACCCAGCGCAAAACCCACCAACTCTTCCCGCACCGACAACTCTTCCCGCACCGACAGCATCGCCACCGCTTTGAGAATGTATTCCATCGTTGGCCCATCTAGCCTGCCCCAGCTAGCCGCTTCGGCTCCTTCTTGTTGGTAAAGCCGCATCAGCGCTTCGTAGAACTGTAGGTCGCCACCGACAATGGAGAGAAGCCCCTCCCGCCACTGCCACGCCATTTGCTGTACCTCTGGATCGTTGAGGTCACGCCCCTCGGCTAGATACGATCGCACTTGGGTCAGGAACTGCTGCAATGCGGCCTGCTGGTCTTGATTGAGTCGACCTTCTAGTAAATCGTGCTGTTCTTGGGTCAAATATTGCTGGGTCATGGTAATCGTCTCCATTGTGGTAATCAGGTCTTCAACCGCAACGGACTGAGAGATTTGTAGCTGCTGGGCCATCTTGCTGAGCTTGGTAAAGAGCGATCGCGATACCGCCATCTGCTCTTGCAGGCGCGCTAGATGCAAGTCAATCACTTGAGGCAAGGAAAATTCGGGATTCTCCAGACACTCGCGGATTTCCTTAAGCGCAAACCCCAACTGCCGCAGCGATAGGATTCGCTGGAGTCGGGCAATATCTGCTTCGCTGTAGAGTCGATACTCTGCCTCGGTGCGATGTGAGGGTACCAACAGACCAATCTCGTCGTAGTACCGTAAGGTGCGGATTGACAGTCCAGTCTGTTTGGCCAATTCACCAATTTGCAGCAGGTTAGACATATACACTTCAGCTTCTATTCAGAAGAGTGCGGTTGATGATTAGATGCTAAGGGGTGACGTAACGTGAGACTCAAGGCGTTGGCAGGGATTGTTGTTTACTGACTCTATGGCCTCACCTGTCTTGATGTAGATGGCAAGAATTTGATAGGCAACATGCATCACTCCATATCCCGAAGTTAAGTTAAATCAACCCCAGCTCTGCGGCTCGTTTTACAGCGGCGCGCCGATTGGTAACGTTGAGCTTGCTGTAAATGCGCTTGGTGTGGGTGCGCACGGTACTCAAAGCTACGACCAGTTCACGGGCGATTTCGGGGCCAGAGAGTTCGGTATTAAGCAGTCGCAGCACTTCTAATTCCCGCTGGCTGAGCGGTTCGATGAGGGATGGGGAAGCGGAGGAAATGGGTATAGACGATGACTTTGGTGGCTGTTGTCCCCAGGTTTCAGCAGCGGTCAACAGGTGTTGGGTGTAAGCAGGCGTCATGTTGCGAGTCTTAACCGCCTGCAGTAGCCGCACCATAGGGGTTCCACATTCGACAAAGATGCGCACATAGCCCTCTGGCTCCGCTAGGGTCAGGGCGCGTTCTAGCATTGGAATTGCTCCCGGCAAATCCGCTTTCGCCTCATAAGCTAATGCTTGGACTACCAGAATTTCGATGATGCTGCCCGTGCGCTCCTGAACTTCTGCGGCAGCCAGTAATCGAGCCAAGAGTTCAACAGCCTGATGAATTAACTCATCTGTGCCGTCGCGCCGATACTGAGCGACCAGGATTCTCGCCAGGGTGAGATGTTCGTACTCATGTAGATAGCTCAGCTCATCGTCTACCGACAGACCGCGATGGTCAAAGACCGGCCCGAAAGGGCCATCGCGTACCCAGCCCAGCGCTTCAGCTAGCCTCCCTTGCCACAACCACCACCGCACCCTCAACGCTGCGATCGGGCGCACATCTGGCACTGGCATAGACGTCCGGGAGTAGAGCCGCTCCGCCTCGTGAAGCTGGTCGAATGCGGTTTCCAGATCGCCCTCGGCGGCTTTTAATCTTGCCTGCGCCACCCACCAAATAAATTTAGCCCCCGATAGCGAAGCCTGCTGCCGTAGCGTTTCACCCTTCAGTAACAGCTGGCTGGCCGCCGCCAGATTACCTTGTTCGTAGCGCACTTCGCTCAAGGCCAAATACAGTTCTGGCGTGCCGGCCCGCACCGGGTCGCCCTGCTCTTTGGCCAGCTGTAAGGACTGCTCACAAATATTAGTTGCCCGGTGGAGCAGCCCCTGGGCTATGCTCATCTGTGCTAGGAGCAAGGTACCACCAATGGCAATCTGAGTGAGGCCCATCTGCTTAAAAATTGCCAATCCCTCAGCAAAGGAACGGTAGCCGGCTTCTGGCC
>JBCBVA010000198.1:0-2904 GCA_039817825.1 Cyanobacteria bacterium J06642_12
TGCGGTGTGATGGCCAAGAATCTAGTCTCTGAGTCTTGAGATGATGATGGCCGCTCCCTACCGGGGGCGGCTTTTTCACTAGAAATGACGGCGAGAATTGACTGACTGATGCAGCAGTACGGGCGAGCGCCCCTAATTTGACAATGAGGGGATGAATCAAGGTTGGACATACAGAGACCAAATCTCGCAAGGGGGTCAAACAGTTCTGCAGTATTACGTGCAGCGCTATCAGCATTCATCCAAGCATGAGTGGCGAGAACGGATTCAGAGGGGTCAAGTGCAGGTGAACGATCGCCCAGTCTCCCCAGAAACACTGCTGAAATCGGGCGATCTGCTGATCTACCATCGTCCCCCATGGGAAGAGCCCTCCGTCCCGCTCTCCTTCGGTGTTTTGTACGAAGATGACGACGTTGTGGCAGTTGACAAACCCAGTGGCCTACCTGTTATGCCCGGTGGCGGCTTCTTAGAGCACACACTGCTCCACCAGCTCCAACTGCGCTATCCCGATCGCGTTCCAATCCCCATTCACCGTTTGGGTCGAGGCACATCGGGAATTGTGCTATCTGCCCGATCGCCACAGGCCAAGTCCAGCCTGAGTCAGCAGATGCGCGATCGCAGCCTGTCCAAAATCTACCGGACTCTGATCGAACGTGCAGACCTGCCCGATGCCTTCTCGATTAACACTCCCATCGGGCCAGTCCCACACCCGTATTTGGGAACGGTATTTGCCGCCAACGATCGCGGCAAGGATGCTCGCAGCGACTGCCGAGTCCTGCGGAGATCGCACGATAGTACGCTACTAGAAGTCGATATTCTGACGGGACGCCCTCACCAAATCCGGATTCATCTAGCCTCAATTGGCTATCCGCTATTGGGCGATCCCCTCTACATCAGCGGAGGGTCCGTCCGCCTGGGTGACTCAGCGGAGACCACGCCCGTTCCAGGCGATTGTGGGTATGACTTGCACGCCCACCGCCTCATCTTTACCCATCCCGAGTCTCAACGCAGAATAGCGGTTGAAGCTCCCCTCCCACCCGAACTGATCTAAGTTCGGAGCTGACTCGATCCTAGAACTGACCTAATACGTTCAACTTGAATTTCGCCCTATGTCCGACGCATCCTTCGATCGCACCTCTAGCGAGACCTTTCATATTTCTCCATTGATTCGAATCACCCTGCTGGCCCTATTCGTATCCCTGACCATTCCACTTCCTGTGTTGGCAACGGTGACCGACTCCGTCATTTCGCCCAAGCTCCTAGCGTTCGGAATCGTTCTGGGTGGAGTGGCTTTATTCGGTATTCTTAGCGAACGGGTGGAAACCAGCGATCGCGGCATTGCTGTCACCTATCCGATATGGGTGCGATGGCTACGTAAGGGATGGTCGCTGCCGTGGTCTGAAGTGGACGAGCTATCCATACGGACGACGGGACAAGGAGGAATGGTGTACTACTTCGTGACCCAGACTCGCGATCGCGCCTACCTATTGCCGATGCGGATTGTAAGATTTCGTACGTTGCTGCAAGTGGTGCAACAGAATACCGGAATAGACACGTCCACAACTAGAGCGTTGGCTCAACCCTGGATGTACCTGGCACTATTGGGATGCACGCTGTTGCTACTGGCAGCGGATGCTTGGACGATTTTGGTTGGTGTGCAGCAGATTGCAGGCTAGCGTTCTTCTGTTTCTCTGATTCGAGAGCTAAATCTGCAAGATGGCTTTCGCGATCGCGAACAAGATCAAGACCCCCAACACATCGGTCACAGTCGTGATGAACGGGGCAGACATTAACGCCGGATCGAGACCAAACGACCGAAACATCATCGGCAAGCCCGCCCCTGCGACTGATGCCAATGTGGAAATACTAATCAAGCTAATACCAACGGACATCGCAATTCGCACATCTCCCTGAAGAGCCAAGGCCCACCCCATGGCAACTAAGCCCAGCATGAGTCCCAACAGGGCTCCAGCCGCAAATTCTCGGGCAATCACTGTTGCGGCACCACGGCTCTCAATTTCGGCAGTATTCAAACCACGGATGACGACCGTAGAAGACTGTGCTCCAACGTTACCCCCCGTTCCGGTCAGGAGAGGGATAAACGAGATCAGCAGGACTTTCAACAGCTCCTCCTGACGGTCAATGATGCTACCGGTGACGGTATTGGTAAACAGCAGCACAAACAGCCACACCACTCGACGGCGAGCCACCGTGAGCAGATTGGTTTGAAAGTAATCTTCGCGACCGGACTGTACCCCCCCTAAGTTGTAAATATCTTCGGTGGTTTCCTCTTCCAAGATGTCGATGATGTCATCGACCGTGATGATCCCCACCAGTCGGTGTTCGGCATCCACAACCGGTGCCGCGATAAAGTCGTAGCGTTGAATAATCCGTGCAACCTCTTCTTGGTCCGTATCTGTATTCACGGACACCACATCGCGAGTCATGATCTCGCCGATGGTCTGGTTGGGATAGGCGGTCACCAAATCGCGCAGGGACAAAATACCGGTCAGGCGCCGGGCTGCATCGGTCACGTACAAGTAATAAACCGTCTCGGTCTCGTCAGCCAAGCTACGAATGCGATCGATCGCCTGCGTGACCGTAAACGTCTCTTTGAGGGAGATATACTCGGGCGTCATAATCCGCCCGGCAGTATTTTGCTCGTATCCCAACAGCAACGCAGTGGCTTTGCGCTCGGCAGGGCTGAGTTGACCGACGATTCTGGCGATCACCTTGGCGGGCAACTCGTCAAATAGGCGCGCCCGATCGTCAGGGGACATCTTATCGACAATGTCCAGGACTTCCTGCCGCTTAAACTCTTCAATCAGCGTTTGCTGCACGCTGGAGTCGAGCTGTTCGTAAACCTCGATCGCTTCGTCTTTTGACAGCAAACGAAAAGCGATCGCC
>JBCBVA010000199.1:0-2874 GCA_039817825.1 Cyanobacteria bacterium J06642_12
GATATATTCGCTCACCGCTACATGCTAAAGCCTAAGCCGCCGCAGAGCGGCGGGGAATGTACCCAGAGAGATTCAAATGCAGCGGAAGGTTGAAGTGCGCTAGCTTTTGGTTGAAGCTTGTAGGAATAGGGTTACCTAAGTCGAGTCGGGGGAGCGATCCCTCGGCTTAAGTAACCTTCTGCCAGCAGGAGAAGCAAGTTATCAATCGTTGTTGGGGTCACGATCGCGGATCTACACGTGAACTTCAACCGGATTATTCAATTCGGCAGGAACAGAATCGCTCTCCTGCCCGACCTTGCGCTTGAGAGTGGCGTCTATCAATCCCTTGAACAACGGGTGAGGCTTGCGGGGGCGCGACAAGAACTCGGGGTGGAACTGACAGGCGATGAAGAACGGATGGTCGGGATACTCCACAATCTCCACCAGGCGATCGTCCAGCGACGTACCGCTGATTAGATAGCCAGACTCCAGTAGTCCTTTGCGGTAATGGTTGTTGAACTCGTAGCGGTGGCGATGGCGCTCTGACACGACGCTGTCTTCATAGAGCGATCGCGCCAAGGTCCCTTCCTTCAGGCGACAGGGATATAGCCCCAGCCGCATCGTCCCCCCCAGGTCTACAACATCCTCTTGCTCGGGCAGCAAGCTGATCACGGGGTTGGGGGTGCCTTCGTCGAATTCCGAGCTGTTGGCCCGCTCTAAATTGGCAAGATTCAGTGCCCATTCGATTACGGCACACTGCATACCCAAACATAGCCCTAAGAACGGAATCTTGTGCTCGCGAGCAAAACGCACCGCGTCAATTTTCCCTTCAATCCCGCGAGTTCCAAATCCTCCGGGAACCACCAGGGCATCCACTTGCGATAGGAAACGTTCGGGACCGTGGGCGGCCACATCTTCAGCTGACACCCACTCCACCTTGACGTTGCAGTTGGCATCTAGCGCCGCGTGATTCAAAGCTTCAACAACGGACAAGTAAGCATCGGACAGGCGAACGTACTTACCAACGATCGCCACTTTCAGCTCGCTCTGGGGATTGTGCAATCGTTCCACCAACCGCGTCCATGACTCCAGGTCGGGAGACCGCTGCTCCATCCCTAAGATTGACAGCACCTGGCGAGCCAATCCCTCGTTCTCCATCACTAGCGGTACGTCGTAGATTGTGGGGGCATCCTTTGCCGTGACCACCGATTCGGAGGGGACATCGCAGAATTCTGCGATCTTGGCCTTGATGCCAGGATGGAGGGGGCGATCGCAGCGGCACACCAGCATATCGGGCTGAATACCGATCGAGCGCAATTCCTTAACCGAGTGCTGTGTCGGCTTGGTTTTCATTTCCCCAGCCGCCTCGATCATGGGGATCAGCGTCACGTGAACGTACATGACGTTATTGCGACCGACATCTTTGCGGAACTGGCGAATTGCTTCCATAAACGGCAAGGATTCGATGTCGCCCACTGTGCCCCCCACTTCCACCAACACCACATCGGGGCTGGTGCTGCGAGCTACTCGGTGAATGCGCTCCTTAATTTCGTTGGTGATGTGAGGAATTACCTGTACCGTACCTCCGTGGTAGTCTCCCCGGCGTTCTTTATTCAATACCGCTTGGTAAATCGCCCCTGTGGTCACGTTATTTAGCTTCGACATGTTGGTGTCGGTGAAGCGCTCGTAGTGACCCAAATCTAAGTCTGTTTCAGCACCATCATCCGTGACAAAAACTTCCCCGTGCTGGTAAGGGCTCATGGTGCCGGGGTCGACGTTAATGTAGGGATCGAGTTTAAGAATAGAAACGGAATAATTGCGAGCTTTGAGGAGGGTTCCCAAGCTGGCGGCCACAATGCCTTTACCAATGCTAGAGACAACACCACCGGTGATGAAGATAAATTTTGCCACGGCGTCCTTCCCGGTGCTAATAGAATCTGTCATTTCAGTTAGGACATGGAGTTTAAAGCTGGGTGAGAGATTGCCATCGCTGAAATGTCCGCAGCGGTGTAGCCACTGCTGTAACTCATCGATTATAGAGGCGCTGGCTGCTAGGAGCTAGCACTCGTCCGTTAGAAAGAAACAGAAATATGGAACGATGGAGCTTGTTTTTAAGCAGCCTTTTCTACAGGATTCAAACGGTTCTACAGGGGGCTAGCAACAGTTGAGGGAAACCATACAGCTCGCTTACGCGCTTGGGGGCCGGATATGTCGATTTCCAGCTTAATGATTTGCGACTGTTGAGATTGCTGCCTTCAGAGTAGGGAGAATGGGCAGGACCTGAGTTTTTCTTGAGACCCAACTGAAGAACTTCAGAGGTATTTATACAACTGTTCTCGAAAAAACAATCGAATCACTTCGTAGAGTAGTTACCAGTGTTGACTGGAAACCCGAACCATGAAGCTGATTCAACGTAGCCAGAAGTCGTTTGCAACTCTCGGTTTAGCCGCTCTGATGACCTTGGGATCTGTTGGGGGACTTGCCACGAACTCTCTAGCCTCCTTACCCGCATCTGCAAATCCGGCGATCGCGGCGTCTACCGAAGTCAGCGGAGACTTCACAGATGTGGCCCACACCACCACGGGATCGGCTCGAATCGTCACGGACGATGATGCTCGATACCTCGAACTGAGCGAAGATTTCGGCACAGATTCTGGCCCGGATCTGTTTGTCCTGCTCCATCGCTCGGAAACACCTGATAGCTATGACGAATCGGAATATGTCAGCCTCGGGATGCTGGAACAAGTCAGCGGTACACAGCGCTATCTGATTCCGGATGATGTTGAGGTCGAAGATTTTCGCTCAGCGGTCATCTGGTGTCGGGAATTCAACGTTACGTTTGGTTTCGCTGCGCTGCAATAAGATAAAAGAGCCCGCTGCAGACCTGTAGCGGGC
>JBCBVA010000200.1:0-2722 GCA_039817825.1 Cyanobacteria bacterium J06642_12
CGTCTCGATCTAGTTGCCTACGTACAGTTTCCCGCCGAAACCGTTGGGGTGGGACAAACCAGCGATCTGGAAACTGTAGGTGCTCGTTTACTGAGAGACCATCGCAAGCAGTACTTCCTAACGTTTAGCTGGTTGCTCGAGGGTATTCCGGCGTCGGTCTCGGAAGCGAATGCGGATCGGTATCTGGATGATATTGGCTCTCTACTCAAACAATTGGCCAAAGACGAGCACCTGAGCGTCAACTACTCCTGCTTCTCCAATCTGCGGGAAACGCAGCAACAGCAGGAATATCAGGCCGCCGTCTCTCGCAACAACCCGATATTGCAGGTGCTCGATCTGAGCCGACTGCAACGCAAGCAATCCCTCAGCCAGAACAAAACCTACAAACGGCGGGACATTCTGTTAGAGATTCAATTGCCGTTAGGGGAAAGCCACAGCGTTCGAGCAGATCTGCTGGGCTCAGTGTTCAAGCAACTGGATCGGCTGCTGCGGATTGTGGCCGGTCAAGCGGAATCGGACACGTACTACCGGTTATTGGGACTGTTGCAATCGGGTCACCGCCGCTATTTCAACTGGTGCAACGAAATCCAAAAGCTGCCCTTTCAGGCCCATCCCCTCACCGCCGAGCAGCTAGCCGATAACGATTACGCCGACCATCATGCGTTGAGCCGAGAGGGCAACGTCCCCAGTCTGATTGTCTGCGACCGCGAGGTAAAAGCCTTTCGTCACATGCCGGTCAGAAACGGACTGCACGCCCGCTCGGTCATCATCCACCCCGAACGCGGGGTTGCTGCCTTTCCGCAGGTGCACCGCCGCTATCTCTACATTCCAGCCTTGGGCAAATACGTCGGTCTGCTGGACTTAGGCAAAGTGGGTGCCGGACAGCGGTTCAACGGAGCCCGCAAACATCTGTTGAGCTTGTGGAACGTGCAGGATCTGCCGTTCATGTACGACTACAAGCTAGTCACCCACGTTTCCAGCTCATCGGATGCCAGAGCCAGATTCGAACTAGAGCGTCTGACCCGCAACAGTATGCACAAAGGCGACCGGGCCAGTCAGGAGCGGACGGTGGACGTGCATTCGGATAAGCGATTAGGTTACAGCCTGGATGCTCGCAATGCGATGGAAGATGGGGCGACCTTGATCGTCGCCACGCAGGTGCTGATTCTCTATCGCGATGACTTAAATCAGCTCAACGATGACCTGGTCTCTGCCGCTCAAATGCTGGCTCGCTATCAAAACGCCGCCCGCATCGATAGCTACGTCCTGGACTACTATCTCTCCACCCTGCCCACAACGGCTTGCGCGTCTCTAACCAAACCGTTCGACCGGCGACAGGAGTACATGACCAACGACGACCGGCCTGGAGCTGAATTCAACGGGCTGGTTCCGCTGATCAAAAACAGCAATACCAGTCACGATGCCACAGGGCTATTAATGCTGACCGCCAAAGGGGGCGAGCCCTATCAGCTCGACATCCTCCAGCAACCGGCTCACATCGGCATCTTTGCCACCACCCGAGGGGGCAAAAGCATTCTGATTGGCTCCTTATTTGAGGAGATGCTGCTGAACGGGGTGCCCATCGTGGCGATGGACTTCCCCAAGCCCACCGATGGCAGCAGTACCTTTCGGGACTTCACCGAAATGGTGCAGACGTTCGGAGTCAAAGCCGCCTACTACGACACGCGGAGGGTGGGAAACAATATTCTCAAGCTGCCGGATCTGCGGCAATTTGAGGCCACAATTGCTCGATTGGAAGCTCGGTTAGAGACGGCTTCTGCAGGCGAACTCCCCTCCATCAACCGACAACTGGAGCAGGCCAACGAGGGTTACAACAACCGCTTGCGAGCGGTGGAATCCGCCCAACTGCAATCGCTGGCAATCATCGTCAACGAGCAGGGGGAATGCGCGTCGATTGTCCGCAATACGCTGGGCAATATCCTGCGGGATTTTCATGACGATGAAGCGATCCGGACGCGCTACCGAGACGCCATTGAAGGGGGAATCGGCAGTACTGCTCACCAAGCTATTCCCACCCTGCACGATTTCACCGCCTTTGCCCGTAGCTGGATCGCCAACTACCGCGAAGGGGACAGCCATCTGGACACCCCAGAGATTCAAGCGGCAATGGCCCGCATCCTGCACCAATTAACTGCAGTCCTCAACGGCCCACTGGCCCACTCAATTGCCTCCCCCGGTGAGATTCCCACCGACCTCAACTTCCTGTGTTTTGCCGTCCGCTCGGTGGATGACCCGACCGAGGTGGCCCTGACTGCCGTCAGTGCCTACAGCGCTCTGTTGTTGAAGGCATTGGAATCCCCCCGTTCCTGCTTCTGCGTGGATGAGGGAGCGATCTTTTTCCGCCATCAAGCCATCAGCAATCTACTGGGTGAGATTTCCGCCAACGGCCTCAAGTGGGGGGCCAGAGTGGTGCTGGGGGCGCAGACTGCCGAGGACGTGAAGCGATCGCCTGCAGCAGACAAGATTCTCAAAAACATGCAGTACAAGTTGGTGGGATTTATCACCAACGAAGCCAAGCCCTCCTTCGAAGAATTTGGATTCCCCGAACACCTCCTGGATAAATACAGCGACAACACCACCAAGCCCTGTCACAAAACCATCTGCAGCAAGTGGCTGGTGTCGAACCACGGTCAGATTACCGAGGCGAAGCTGTATCCCAGCCTCACCTTGCTGGCCTTGTGCGCCAACAATCCAGACGAAC
>JBCBVA010000201.1:0-2398 GCA_039817825.1 Cyanobacteria bacterium J06642_12
ACCGAAGTTTCAGCCTCCGAGCGTTTGACGTAACCGATATCGTCAAGCACCAGCAAGTCAAACTTATCCAGAGCCAGTAGCCGTTCTGGCAGGGAGAGGTCGAGTTTAGCCTGCTGTAATTGCTGCACCAGAGTGGTGGCGGAAAGGAACTTCACCCGAGCTCCTAACTCAATCAAGGAGCGGGATACAGCCGAAATGGCGTGAGTTTTCCCTACTCCGCTGGGCCCGAACAAGAGCAAATTCTCTCCCCGCTCCAACCACCCTCGGTCATTAGCTAACTGCATCAGTTGAGTCCGGTCGAGCTTGGGGCAGTGGTCGAAGTTGAAATTGGTCAGAGACTTGCCGGGAGGCAACTGGGCCTGCTTGAGATATCGCTGTACCCGGTTGTGATAGCGCTGGGCCTGCTCGTGTTCGCACAGTGCGGCTAGAAATTGACCGTAGGACCATCCCTGCTCGCTAGCCTGTTGTTCCAGAGAGTCCCACTGACTAAGCATGTGGGGGAGGCGGAGGGATTTGAGTAACAGCGGCAAGGTCTGCTGGATGCGGGGGGCGGAGCGAGTCATGGCAAATCAGTTGGTCGTAATCGGACAAGCAATGTTGATGGACCTCCACCTGCTGGGGGGAGGGTTGAGTGAGTTGGAACTGTTGCTGCAACCCAGATAGGGTCAAGCTTTGGGCGTTGAATTGAGAGTCGAGATACTCCCACACTGCCTGTTGCTTATCTTGTTTGGCGGCGATGTAGAGTGCCTCCACCATCAACCGGCAGGCGGAATCGGAATCGAATCGCTCCAGAAACTGGCCCCACAAGCGGCGGTAGTCTTCGGTTGGCAGGAGCTGCTCGCGCCACTGGCAGTTGAGCAGGGCTCTCGGCTTGGTCCTGAGGCTGTCAATCACATGTCGGTAATCGATCTGTCGGCCCCGGCGGCTAGGAGCATCTTTACAGACGTGCAATCGCTCCAGCTCTACCACTGATTGCAGTCCTAAAAACCCTATCAACCGGTCGTGATGTAAGTGAATCGTCAGTCGCTGACCAATCAGTCGGGAGGGGACGGTGTAGAGGATGCAGCGCACGCTGATGGTGCTGTTGCGGGTGACCTTGACCGAAAGCACCTCGCAGTCCGGGTGGCGATGGCTCGGCAGGACTCTGAGAAACTCTCGTTCGATGGTGAACTCTGCCTCGCAGGTCTGATTGAGAGAATCGACCACTTCATCGATCAATGCCTGATACTCAGCTTTCGAGTCGAAGTCGGTGCTCCCTCGCATCAGCAGCGCCTGACGCAATCGCTGCTTGAAATGACCGTGCGGAGACTCAATGGAGCCGTTCTCGTGACCCTTGCCCCGGTTATTCCGGCTGGGTCGCATCCGGTAGTGCTCGCACAGCTTTTGGTAGCTGAAACTCAGGTCTTTTTCCGCTCGCCCCCCCAGATTCCGGTAAGCAGCACTGAGGCTATCGGTTCGGTGCTCTTTGGGCACTCCACCGCATTGATGCAGGGCATTTTGCAAGCATTCGGACAGGCTGATGAAGCTTTCTCCTCCTTCCACAATCTGCACCGACTGCCAGCCGCTGTAGGCCAAACGGTAGTGATACAGCAAGTGGAGAAATGCTTCTCCCTGGATGGTAACTTTTACCCGTTTCAGTTGCGTGTAATCCGACAGGCCTTGTTCGCCTGGACGATGCTCTTGTGGAAACATCACTTCTTTAGCTGGACCGTTCTGGGCATGCCACTGCTGCACTCGTCTCTGCAACGTTCTCAGAATTGAGCGGGAATACTCCCCGGGGTATTTCTTCTGCAGGTAGATGAACAGCGTCATCGGTTTGAGCTTCGCTTCCCGACGCAGCATCGGTTCCAACTCGCTTTCCCAGACTGCTTCTAGTGGGTCGGGGCGACTGCGCCACCGAGGACGATGTTTGCCCGGTTGGTGGTCACCTTTCTCGATCCGTCTTCCACTTCTGCTTGATATTCCAGCTTTGGCTGCCGCAGCTTCCTGCTGGCAACCTCCCTCTCTTGATTCCATATAGATCTTGACCTGTCGTTGATTGATTCGTTGGCCGGGCACTACGCAGCTGGGGGGATTGGTTGCTGATTAGTTTCCGCTTTCCACGGCCAACATGATTAACAGTTCGCGGTCTAGATGATTGTCGCCAGATAGTGGATATTGCTTCTTTTGGGTAGCCGTTCCTCTCGAACTGGGGTCAAGCGAACGGACGGGATGAAGCCTAGATGAATTTTCCGTAAACAAGCCTTCTCCAACTCTTCAGCGAATGGGGAAGAGCAGTTCCAGTTATTCTCAGGGCTGCCCCGTTTAATTGGACATGTAAAGGCGTTGGCATCCGTTCCCGCGACTGAAACACGTTCAAACTCGCGTCCCCAACCGAGCCTTACTAACCCCAATCGGT
>JBCBVA010000202.1:0-2281 GCA_039817825.1 Cyanobacteria bacterium J06642_12
GAACCCCTCTACCAGCAAGCGCTGGAGTTGAGGAAAGAGCTGTTGGGGCAGAAGCATCCCGATGTTGCCACCAGCCTGAACAATCTGGCCGGACTCTACTATTCTCAGGGTCGCTACGAGCAAGCTGAACCCCTCTACCAGCAAGCGCTGGAGTTGAAGAAAGAGCTGTTGGGGCCGAAGCATCCCTCTGTTGCCACCAGCCTGAACAATCTGGCCTTACTCTACGCTTCTCAGGGTCGCTATGAGCAAGCTGCACCCCTCTACGAGCAAGCACTGGAGATTGCAGATCGCGTACTCGGTCCCGGTCACCCCAATACGATTCAAATTGCAAGTAATCTTGATGATTTGCGGCAGCAATATCAATTGTCTGAATAACCCACGATGACCCACTCCACCGGCAAACTCACCACCCACGTCCTCGACACCGCTCAGGGTCGTCCAGCGGCAGGCATGACGATTGAACTATGGGGCATTGACGGAGCGGAGCGCATTCTCCTCGTCACCACCGTCACCAATACAGACGGACGCACTGATACACCCATGCGAGCCGAGGGCCAACTTCAGGCTCAAGCCTATGAATTAGTTTTCCACGTCGGTGACTACTTTCGACAGCAGACGCTCTCCCTCCCCCAGCGTCTATTTCTCGATCGCATCCCCATCCGGTTTGGCATCGACGACCCCCACAGCCACTATCACGTTCCGCTTTTAGTCTCCCCTTGGGCCTACAGCACCTATCGTGGAAGCTGACCGCCACTCCATCTCGCTTCAGGCTGCCTGCAACATGTCACCCAAGTACAGAAATTCCTCGTAAATTGAGCCAGAATGCAGCCTCTGACCGCACTCATCAGATACAGCATCGGCCATGCTAGTCACTCAACAACCCGTGTTTCGCAGGTTCTGGTATCCCGTCATCCCCATGAATCTGTTGCAAGAAGCGCCGCAGCCCTTTACTCTTCTGGGCCAACCTATCGCCCTGTGGCGGACTGACACCGGCATGCCCGCCGCAGTTCGCGATCGCTGCTGTCACCGCTCGGCCCAGCTTTCTCTCGGCTGCGTTAACGACGGTCGTATTTGCTGTCCCTACCACGGCTGGCAGTTTGACGAAACCGGAGCCTGCGTGCGCGTGCCCCAACTCAAAGAAGGATCGGCCATCCCATCAGGCTACAAAGTTGAAGCCTATCGCTGCCGAGAACAGTACGGTTACGCTTGGGTTTGCCTAGAAGAGCCCATCGCCGACATCCCCCACATTGCCGAAACCACGACAGCAGGCTACCGCACCATTCACGAATTTTACGAACCCTGGCGCTGCGCGGGTCTGCGCGTCATGGAAAACGAGCTGGACTTAGCCCATCCCACCTTCGTCCACACGTCCACCTTTGGCAGTGAAGATCACCCCGTCCCCGATTCCTTAAAGGTTGAAGATACTGACTGGGGCATTCACGTGCGCGGCAAACTGGGCGTCGTCAATCCCGAACTCCAGCAAAAGAATCTGAAAATGGATGACAACCAAACCTTCCGCACGCTGGAAATGGACTGGTTCGTACCCTTCACCATCAAGCTCAAAATTATGTATCCCAATGGTTTGGAGCACGTCATCGTCAACACCATGACCCCCATTGACGACGGCTCCTCTCAAATGGTGCAATTTTGCATCCGCAACGACACCGAAGCCCAAACTCCCAGCCGCGAAATCGTCGCCTTCGATCGCCAAGTCACCCTAGAAGACAAGCGCATTCTCGAGTCCACCGACGACGACGTTCCATTAATGATGCGGGCAGAAGAACACATGTTTTCAGATAAACCAGGCATTATGGTCCGGAGAAAAATTCTAGCCCTGCTCAAAGCCCACGGAGAAGAAGAGCGATCGCGCATACGCATGAGTTGATATAAGAGCTTGAAAATTCTCCAACTCAAAATTTCAATTGAAGGGCATTGATATTGCATGTTTGGCTAATCAAATGCCCTGTCAGAATGTTTAAAAATCAGCGATCGCCTTTATACCGAGCAACTCCCCACACTCGGCATTGATGACAGTGCGGATCTGCGGAAAAATCTCGACGCAGGGCGCAAGCAATATCCCGAGCGCGATCGAGGGTTGCGATTAAGCCAAACTCATTGATATCGTGGCAATCGAAGATATCTGGAAAGCCCCCGCAGTTTAACAAGACACTGATGTCATCATAGGAATCTAAAATGTCATACCCACAATAGTCCGGACAGTTTAGAGGTTGAAGTTAGAAGAAAGGCGTCCACCATGTAGAGTGCAGATGTCACTCAAAAC
>JBCBVA010000203.1:0-2246 GCA_039817825.1 Cyanobacteria bacterium J06642_12
TCCCTTCCAACGCAAATCCGCAAACGAATCATCGAATAAATTCATCATGACTCTCCACACCTGCAGAAAGCCAGATTAGCCGCAAATAACGAGATCGAGGTTAAGGATTTTAGGATCCTGCCCATCCCTATTGCGACTGGATAGTCAACTCAACAGCCAAGTCTGAATGGCGATCAGTCCCGCAAAGTGAACCGGATACAGCAGATAGAACACTTTGCTTCGCTTCCCTTGCAGACCGTTGTACGACACCAAAATCAGCGATGAAAACAGTCCGCAGAGCTCCACCCATGACACTCCGTATATTGCGATAAAAACCAGAACCGTACCTGCAAAGGCCACATGCCACCAAGCGTTTCGATAGCGGATCTCGGACATCACGTAGATGATGCTGACGGCATACGCACCCCCCGCCACTTGCAACACGATTGAGAGAACCAACCCCAAGAACAGAACGGGCAGGCCAATGTAGCGAGCGGTTCGCTTCCACAGGTCGATCGCACCAACCCCCAATGCCAGAGTGAACAGAATGTTGAGCTGAGGGGGAAGATTGGCCAGGTGGCAAAAGTAAGCATAGAACGGCTGCGAGATAAATCCCCACAACACCAGCCTGCCAAGATACTTCGCCACATTAGAAGTCTTCTTCTGTCCCTCGGCTGCCAACCATGCAAACAGCGGATAGCTCAGCCGTCCAATGGCAATCGGTAACCACAACCCAGGCACGAACATCCGACCGGCATGGTCGACGAGCATGAGGGTAAAAGCAATCAGCTTGATTGAGTGGGAAGTCAATCTCATCTGGCGTCACGGTTGGGGGTAAACAACACATCGCTATGCACCGATGCAGGCGATCGCATCGGCATGACAACTGCCTTAGGCCGTCAACAAGTCGATCCTCGGAAGCGATACATCTCGATAGCCACCGATGTCGGGTAGCAGGCGAGAGAAGCTATCGGTGGGGGTGCGGCGGGGGATGGGGGCTCCTGGGTTGAAGGGGGTACGGTTGCCGGGATTGCCCCCCACAGGGTTGCCGTTTCCAGGCGAGCCGGAGCCACCGCCACCGACTCGTTTGCCTCCCGAGCCATAGACAGGTTCGTTGGCATCGATGACTGCCGAGCCCCCCTCGAAAATCTGAATGTCATCGAGGTAGTACACCCGTCGAGAGGTGCTGGAGCGTCCACGTCGCTGCGTCCAGTCAGGCTTGTAAATGCCTATCTTCCAGAAGGGAGGGACAGCATCGTTAAAGGAATTCGGCCCCTGGCGGGCGGCTATCAACTGTCCGTCCTTGTAGGCTTTGAAGACGCCGTCTGCCTTGTAACTCCACTTGGCGATGACTTCCCACTGCACCCATCGACCCTTGGTAGTGCCACCGCTATAGCTGGTCGCACTGCCAACTTTGTTCGAACCCTTATTCGTGACTGGCGCAGAACTCCATTTATGACGAAATTGGAGGCTTCCACCCGTGCTGAATATCTTGGCTGGAGGGTTCCCCGAGGTCTCTCCCAAGTGCTTATCTGGCTTCTTGTGCCACTGCGTCAATATCTCAAAACTCCGGTCGTTCTGCCAGTTGTTTGGTATGAACGTCCGAAATCGGTAGGTATACGTCCTTCCGAACTGAATGGGGGTTTTAGGGATGGGAACCAATTCGGCTCGGTGAGCATTTTGCGCGATTCGATCTGACGCTCTCAGGTCGAATTTGACCACTTTGTTCCCCGAACCGGCAGGGTCATTCACGACCGTGATGCCGTGGGGTTCATTGGTAATCACCCGCAGTCCCTTCAGACCGCCATTGTCGATGTTGGCATTGAAGATGGCCCGCCCCTGCAACACCTCCTCAAACGTAATGTCGGACATCACCCCGACATCGGTGTCGATCGCACCTGAAGCCACCTCAAGATCCCAATCTCCCCCCAGAGAAGCCGCACCGGTTAGATCGTCCGATGCGGCTACGTCTGCTCCGGTAATTGCGGACAGGTCATTCACCAACGACAAGCCCGCTCCGATGCCGACATTGCATCCGTAGAACAACAGATCGGCGGTCTCGCTCAGGGAGCTGCCCCAGTTAGCTAACGGGTCGCTAAACGCTCCCACATTGGCATGAGTTAGGTTCGATGCACCTAACGAAATCTGTCCGGTATCTCCATGAGTGAAAAAGTGGACGGCATCAAGGTCTTTATAGCTAGATAATGCAGTTGAAATTTGAGGGACGCCACCCAAACTCGAATCGAGCAGAATGACTTGAATGTTGT
>JBCBVA010000204.1:0-2127 GCA_039817825.1 Cyanobacteria bacterium J06642_12
CCCAATATCAGTATTGCCTTTGCGCGGGCGGGCATGTTAGCGGCAGACGGTCGCTGCAAAACCTTTGATGCCAGTGCTGATGGCTACGTGCGGGGAGAAGGCTGTGGCGTGGTGATCCTCAAGCGTTTGCAGGATGCTGTGCGCGATGGCGACCCGATTGTGGCAACGATTCGAGGGTCTGCGGTCGTGCAGGATGGGCGCAGCAATGGGTTGACCGCTCCGAACGGACCTTCCCAAGCCGCAACAATCCGCCAAGCCCTAGCAGATGCGGGTGTCGAAGCTAGTGCGATTGATTATGTCGAAGCCCACGGTACCGGCACGTCGTTGGGCGATCCGATTGAGATGGAAGCGCTGCAAAGCTGCTTAGCTGCCGACCGTGACAGTCAAGACCCCTGTTGGGTGGGTTCTGTTAAGACCAATATCGGCCATCTCGAAGCCGCAGCTGGCATTGCCGGAGCGATTAAGGTGGCGCTGGCGCTCCAACATGGAGAAATTCCGGCCAGTTTGCATTTAGATCGGCTCAATCCAGCAATTGCAACGGTAGATCCTGCTTTACAAGTTGCTCGGACGAGTCAAGGATGGGGTCGCAACGGTCGCTGCCGCATGGCCGGGGTAAGTTCGTTTGGCTTTGGGGGAACTAATTGCCACACTATTTTGGCAGAGGCTCCAGAGCGAGTCGCGCAGACGAACGAAGGCGATCGCTCCCACCACGTCCTGGCACTTTCAGCCAAGTCTGACGCCGCTTTGCTGCAATTGGTTCGTCACTATGGGGAAGTCCTGAAAGCCCAGGCTGAACTTGAGTTGGCAGATGTTTGCTACACAGCCAATACCAATCGCAGTCACTTCGAGCATCGTTTGGCACTCGTCGCTGATTCAAGCGAGCGACTCCATCAGCAATTGCGTGCGTTTGAGGATGGCAGAGAAGATTCGCAATTCCCAGGCTGGGTGGGAGCATGCCGTCAGGATGTGGGAACTGAGCCTAAGATTGCTTTCTTATTTGGCGGTCAAGGTTCTCAATATATAGGAATGGGTCGGCAGCTGTACGAGACCGAGCCGGTCTTTCGTCAAACCCTCGCTCGCTGTGCTGCGGTTTTGGATGAGTATTTAGAACAACCACTGCTTGCAGTGCTGTACCCCAGCGAGGGGGAGAGTGAGGCGATTCACGAGACAGCCTATGCACAACCGGTTTTGTTTTCGTTGGAATATTCGCTAGCGCAACTGTGGATGTCTTGGGGCGTACGTCCGACTGTGGTGTTGGGACATAGTGTTGGCGAATACGTCGCAGCTTGTGTGGCAGGAGTTTTCAGCTTAGAAACAGGGCTGCAGTTTATTGCCAAACGAGGGCAGTTGATGCAATCGCTACCCTCGACAGGGGTGATGGCTGCTGTGGCGACCGACCCGGAACGAGTGGGTAAGGCGATCGCGTCTGTCTCAATCAAAGCTGGCGAGACAGTTGAAATTGCGACGCTGAATGGGCCTACGAGCACCGTTATTTCTGGCACCCAAGCTACGGTCGAAAAAGTCTTGGCGATGTTAGCTGAGGCTGGGATTCAAACGAAATATCTGCAGGTTTCCCATGCATTTCACTCCCACCTCATGGAGCCGATGCTGGAAGCATTTGCACTCGTTGCCAGTGCAGTTGAGTTTGTTCCTCCCCAAATTGAGTTGATTTCGAATGTGACGGGAAAGGCGATCGGTAAGGACATCGCAAAACCTGATTATTGGTGTCGACACATTCGTCAGCCTGTCCAATTTGCGGCAGGGATGGAGACGTTACGAGCAAAAGGCTGCGACATCCTGATCGATCTGAGCCCCAAACCGTTACTGATGACAATGGGGCAACAATGTTGGTCCGTTCAAGCTGATGACCCTAGTAACCCACAACCCTTATGGATCCCAAGCTTGCGGGCAGATCGCGAGAATTGGGAGACACTAACAGCGAGCTTGGCGCAGCTATACGTTCGCGGTTTGGAGATCGATTGGCGGGGCTTCGACCGCAGCTACCATCGCCATCACTGATGACCTATCTTCAGTGAACTGGAGACCTGCCGATGAGAACCTGAACACGTTTAAAAACATGGCAGATCAACTGGATGACGCAGACTGGCCTACACTGAAGAATAAAGA
>JBCBVA010000205.1:0-1925 GCA_039817825.1 Cyanobacteria bacterium J06642_12
CAGAGTGATGGATACCTTGAGCCAATTCACTCCGGCCCTCGATATCTACTCCATTGATGAGGCTTGGCTAGATCTTACAAAGTTCAATCCAGGCATCTTGCTCCCTTACGCGCAAGACATCGTTAGCACTGTTCGTCAATGGACCGGCATTCCCGTATCTATCGGCATCGCCCCCACACGAGTACTGGCGAAGGTGGCCAATCGAGTGGCTAAAAAGCGAAAAGTCCTTGGTGGAGTTTACCGACTGAGGATGGATGACGAACTGAACGATCTGCTTGCCACTCTGGACGTAGAGGACATCTGGGGCATCGGACGCCGCTGGGGGAAGCGATTGAGAATGATGGGGATCGGAACGGCTAAAGACCTCCGCGATGCCGATCCCGAATTGATGCGCCGTAAATTCAGCGTTGTCATGCAACGCTTGATTCTAGAGCTGCGAGGCATACCCTGCATTGGCCCGGAAGAGATTGCTCCCAAACAGCAAATCATGTGCTCTCGCTCGTTTGGCGAACGCATCCTCTCGCTGACTCACTTAAGCCAAGCGGTATCGAAGCACGTGGGCAACGCCGCCCGCAAACTGCGATCGCAGCAATCCGTCTGCGGCCTGGCTCAAGTCTTTATTCGTACAGGCATGTTTAACCCCGATGAACCGACTTACAGCCGCAGCGCAATTGTGAAATTCCCCACCCCGACAGCCGATACACCCACCATCGCGGCGGGAGCAACAAGGGCGCTAGAGGGGATCTATCGCAAGGGATATCGCTATGCGAAAGCAGGGGTAATTTTGATGGACATATCCCCCAATGCATTGGTGCAGACAGACTTGTTTTACGAGGCAGACAGCAACCGGTCGCGACTACTGATGGAGACACTGGATGGCATCAATCGGCGGATGGGGAAGCGAACCGTATTCTTCGCGGGAGAAGGTACGGCGCAGACATGGTCGATGAAGCGAGAGCGAAAAACGAATGCTTACACAACGCGCTGGGATGAATTGATGCTCGTGCGGTGAAAGCCTCTGTCTACGTACAGCAGGATTTGAATTCACCATCAACGGAGGGACACTAACGCCAGCAATGGTTGCAGGCTCCCTACTGTCATCGCAGAAGCTCGATTTCCGTAGTGCCTTCGCGAGCAATTTCAAATCGTGCGCTACCCAACGGCGCATCCAGGCGCGGATTGGGCGTGGTGTTAGCTACAAATGCAGCCAAGGCAATTGCAGGAGCTGCCGAAACCACAACAGTCGCTACAGTCAAGGCTAGCGAAACAGAAGACAGAGTAGGCGAATTCATGAACGGTATTCCGTGATGTGATGAGCGAAACGTTTGCGCTGGCCGCAGTGGTGAAAGACCGTTACGGGGACGGTGCCAACGCTTCGATAGGACTGATTAAACGTGGCCACCCTGAGAACGACTAAAGTCGCGAATCGACGCACACTAAAGAGTTGAACAATGCTTACTTACAGCAAATTTATTGAGATCTCATCCAGCCCCGGCACTTGAGCCCTGTTCAACAGAAGCCGCGCTCGGTCAACAGCCAGTATCGACACCGGCCCCTCAAATGCTTCACAAACGGTTCACAGTTCTTCTTTAGCGTTGAATCAGTGAGGAACGGGTCAATCCGTCTAATAGCCAGGCGCAACCGCATCACCGGATACGAACCCCATAGTTTCGACAGAGAACACGCTAACTCCGAAACAGAGCGATATCTCGTTGGCGCAATGCTAGGTGCGCAATTCTGATCTACTGACTGCAGGGCTTTGTTATGAATCCACTCACACATTGGTTGAACACTGTTAAACGCCATTGCCCAGACTGGCAGCAGGTCAGCTATGCCACCATCGTGACGCTATCTGCCCTATCAGCGATCGTATTTCTCAGCAGTAACCAGACCAATGGTGAACTTGACAACGCTTCAGAAGCTCC
>JBCBVA010000206.1:0-1839 GCA_039817825.1 Cyanobacteria bacterium J06642_12
CAGACGGCTCAGTCTCAAGCCACGCAGTCTCCAGTTGGGCAGCTTCAAACACTGCTCGCTCAAGCCCCAGGCACCAACTCACCGCCAGCCAATGCAGTGCCCACCCGGACTGCTCAAGCAGAGATACCTCGTAACAATCCCGCCCCTGCTTCTGCGATACGAACCCATATTTTTAGCATCGAGACCACGGACGACGGGTTTTTCATCCGCACTAGCGGCCCCGTAAACGTTTCCATCCGGCGCGTGTTCAATCCCCATCGAGTCGCAGTGGACTTTCTGAATACCGATGTCTCTCAGATGCGTGGCCCGCGAGAAATGACCGTCGATCGTTTTAATGTTTCAATGCTGCGAGCGGGGCAATTCCAACCAACCATCGCCCGCATTGCGTTAGATATCAGCAGCACTAGCGGTTCGTGGTCGGGGCGCTACGATGCCGATCTCGGAGGTGTTGTACTGACCCCGAGCAGCAGTGGCCCCATAACCCCAGCAGCAAACGTTGAAGGGGCAGCGACAATCCAGGCGGTGCGCGTGCAGGGCAATCAGCTCTCAATTACTGCCGATGGTTTTATGTTCTACCGCAGCAGTCTGGATGAAGAGAGCGGTTCCTATCGCATTTCCGTATCTCCTGCTCGCTTACCAGTAACGATGGCCGATCCGGGACTGGTAGCCAATGGCCCAGTGGAACGGGTGAGATTTGCTCAAGAAAATAGCCGCACCGTCAGTATTTTGGTGGAACCTGCCGAAGGAGTTGAAGTCAGAGAGCGCAATTCTGGTCAGGGCTCTCGCCATATCACCCTTGAGCTGGCGTACCGCAATCTCGCAACTGCCCCATCTCAACCACCGTCGAGCCAATCTCCACCGGACCAATCTCCACTCCCCAATCCTTTACCCACTCCCGTTCCTCGCCCAGATTTACTCTTGTCCCCCAGTCCTGGAGACGAGCCCACTCCCGCCGCCAACGGAATTGTCGTAGCGCTCGATGCCGGCCATGGCGGTCGAGATCCGGGGGCTGTAGGGGTTGGAGGGCTATACGAAAAGACAGTCAACTTTGCAGTTGCTACTCGAGTAGAGCAATTGCTCAGACTGCAGGGATTTGAAGTGGTGATGACCCGGAGGGACGATCGCGAAATTTTCCTTCAACCCCGTATCGATACTGCTGTGGATGGTGGTGCCGATATCTTGGTGAGCATTCATGCCAATGCACTAGAGCGATCGGAAATTAGCGGCATTGAAACCTATTACTTGCGTGCCGACAGTGCCCGCTTGGCTCAAACCATCCATCGCAGCTTAGTAGCAGGGACAGGGGCAATCGATCGCAATATCCGTCGTGCTCGCTTCTTTATGGTGCGGGAAACTCCAACATCAATGCCATCCGTGTTGCTTGAAATGGGCTATCTGACCAACCCCAACGAAGCTCGCCGCCTCGGGTCACCTGAATATCAAGAGCGTCTGGCTCAGGCGATCGCCCGTGGGGTTGCATCGTACTTCGGACGCTAGCTTGTAAGGAATTATGCTAGTTAAATTTCTGGCACAGTTCAAAGCTGGCTGGAGATGTCGGGATTCTATCGCTTCCAGAGGGCGTGTTCTCTCTCCTTTTCCCCGATTTGCAAACTTTAATAGTTGGTTCCTTTCTTGCTGCAAGTGTTATCCCCAAAGACCTGTTATTGTCCCTATGATGGATTTAAGGCATTGAGAGAATGTAAAGCCTACGTGGAAAAGAAGTTTAGTCTCTACTGAGAATGAGGCATCTCATGAAGAAAGCTATTCAACAGAATTCTTATTCTGAGAAAGATGTTTTCATTGGGATTGATGTTCATAAGAAAACATATTCGATTGTTG
>JBCBVA010000207.1:0-1828 GCA_039817825.1 Cyanobacteria bacterium J06642_12
GGTATGGGCACAGCAGGGCCACGAGTCTAAGAACAAATCAGCATACTGATGGCGAGCGAGGTGAATCGCCGGTAGTTCCTTCGGTGCGAACACCAAGCGATCGGGATTGACCCCTCGCGATCGCGCTTCCCGCCGCAGATTCTCCACCATCAAGGGATTGCTTTCCAACAGCCACAGTACTGAGCCTGGGACAGCGTTGAGCAGGCGCATCCAGATATCGAAACACGTGGATTCGAGTTTGTAGGACTTGTTGAAACTGCAGAAGACAAACCCGTCTTCGGGCAGCCCGTAGTCTGTCTTGGAGGCGATCGCTGGGGAAATCTCCCGCTGACCGTCGTTTACCTGGTAGCAATCGGGTAGGTGGACTAAGCATTCGCTGTAATGCTGTTGCCGCTCGGGTGGGGCGATAAACGCATCGACCACCACGTAATCCATGAAGTCAGCCCCCATCGATCCCGGATATCCCAAATAGTTCACCTGAATGGGGGCAGGCCGGTGGGCCAATATGCTCGATCTCGTGTCTTTGGTATAGCCCTTTAAGTCAATGGCAATATCGATGTTTAGCTCTACCAGTAGATCGGCTGCTTGCCGATCGCTAAGCTGGCGCACGTCAATGAACCGGTCGAACGCGGCCTCCAGGCGCTGTCGCATGACACTGCTGCTGTCTGGGCTAAAGGAAATGGCAATCACCTCGAACCGATCGCGATTGTGTCGCTCGAACAGTTCTGCCATTAAGTAGGCGGTGGCATGGTCGTAGAAATCGGCAGATAAGTACGCCAGTCGAATTTTGTTGTGGCGGGTTTGGGTGCCGCGTTTTTTGCTATGGCGGTCGGGAGTGGCTGGGGGCAAGGGGGATGCAACTGAATGAGACGCGGCAGTATTGCGGCAGTAACTGCGAGCGGCCTTCAGGTGTAACTCGGGACGATCGGTCAGCCCCAGCAAAATCCAGGCGGAGTCCTGCCAGTGGGGGCTGGCTGCTGCTTGCAACAACTGTTCGATATAAGGCTCCAGATCGCGCCAATCGCAGGCCAGTCTCCGAGTGTATACATACTGCGTCAGGGCCGGGAGGTAATCGGGGGCGACAGCCAGCGCCTGTTGGTAGTAGGGAATGGCTCGATCGAGCTGCTGCCGGTCTTTGTGGAGGGTGCCCAAGTCGTAGAGCACTTGATGGTAGTCGGGGTTGAGGTCTAGAGCCTGTTGATAGCAGGCGATCGCGGCGTCGAACTCCCTCTGCTGTTTGTGGGCACTGCCCAGTCGCCAATGGGGCTGCGGATCGTCCGGCTGTAGACGAATGGCAGTGCGGAAGCAATTCATGGCGTCCGTGAGGTGCCCCGATTTCTGGTGGGCAAACCCCAAATACAGGTAAATCTGATGATTGTCTGGTTGCAGGTGTTGGGCCAGTTCGAGCATTGCAAGGGCGCGATCGTACTGCTCTTGCTGCGTCAAGAGGCGTCCCAACTGCTCGTGGGCAGAGGCGCACGTGGGGATTGCTTCGATCGCTGCTTGGAAGGTGTCGACAGCCCGGTCGAGCTGTCCGGTGTTTTTGAGCAGCAGTCCTAAATTGATGCGTGCCTCAGAACAATCGGGACATAACTGAATGGCCCGTTCGAGGCGAGCGATCGCCGACGGCACATCGTTCTGCTGCGCGGCAATCAGCCCCAACAGGTGCCAGGCATCGAAATGCTGGGGGTGCAAGGTCAGTACAGCTTCACAGTGTTGGGCGGCGAGTTCCAGATGCCCCGCTTGAAATGACACAATTCCCGCGCGTAGGGTGCGGGCGATCTCTTGATCGATATCATCCTGAGGCTCGGAGGACTGCACACGAGTG
>JBCBVA010000208.1:0-1687 GCA_039817825.1 Cyanobacteria bacterium J06642_12
GTTTGACTCTGTAGCTACTTCATTTCGTTACATCGCTCTACGATCGGCTACGGAGAGTTTCTTGACCATGTTGCCTTGCGAATCAAGGCTTCTCGCGAGCTCCAAAAGCAGTTTACATATCTATTGCTTCCCTAAACCGAGCGGATTAACCGCCACTGCAGACTTGATTTAATGGCACGTCGTACACCGATAAAACTGAAGCCTAGGCGGGAGACATCAGGGTTAGCAGACGTTCTGCAATTCATCCTCAGACAGTGCATGCGACCGCGCCTGTGGGTGGCGATCGGTATTGTTCTTTTGCTAATTCTCCTCTTCTTCTCTCCGTTAGGGGAGCGATTGCATCACGAACAGTTGGTTATGGACCTGGAAATGCTTGGTCCTTGGGCTCCTGTATTGTTTGTACTGCTGAATATTTTAGCCACCAGTTTGGGGATTCCCGGCACAGTGTTAACGGTGGTTGGTGGTGCTGTCTTCGGACTGGCATGGGGGACAGTATGGTCGGCAATTGGATTGTCGGTTGGCGCTATCTGTGCTTTTTTAATCGCACGATATCTATTTCATGATTGGGCGATTGCTCGCTATGGCAAGCATCCCTTACTCATGCGTCTCAATCAATCGATTGAACGTCATGCAATGAAGCTGATTTTGGCAGTGCGGCTGTTTCCAATTTCTCCGTTTAATCTGGTGAACTTTTTGTTTGGCCTTACCCGTACTCCACTGCTGGAATATGGGGTGGGAACAGCGATCGGGATTATTCCTGGAGTTGTCCTATATACCTGGGTTGGTGTATCCGGTCGGGAGTTGTTGGAAGGAGGCGGCGGCTTGTCATTTAGTTTGGCATTAACTACTCTGACCGTACTGTCAATGTTGCCGATTTTCGCGCGTCGCTGGTTCCAGTAGTTTTCAACCTGAGTGCACGACTTCTCTTACACCTAGTTCTTCTCCCATCAAGCAACGCTTTCGCTCGAGTCGCTCCGCCGAACTGGCGTTTGTCAACTGCTCCAGCATGCCCAATGGGGGACAGTAAGGGTGAGGGAATTGGACTTAGGTTCTAGAAAATGAAATTAGAACTATCGAGAGTTTCAGCATTGACATTGAGCAAGTCAGCCACCTTGAAGTTAGTGCCACTCAGCCGAACAGAGACCAGAGTGTTGTTGCCCCGCTGAGTCAGCGAGATATTGCGACTGAACGTCCCCCCGACAATGGATAGGTCGCCCAAGTGAATCCGGTCGAGAGCCACTTCAAAATCGGTAATGGTATCCGGCACACCTACCTCATTGCGGCTGGCATAGCGGAAGATGTCGGTCTCTCCCCGTCCACCCGTCAAGGTATCTCGGCCAAGACCACCCGTTAAGGTGTCGCGACCGCCTCCCCCGATGAGTAGGTCGTTGCCCTCCTCTCCCAAGAGGCGATCGTTGCCCAGACCGCCAAACAGGGTGTCCTTGCCCGTTCCACCCGTAACATTGTCATTGCCACTACCGGCGTTGATGAAATCGTCGCCCGATCCGGCCAGAATGCGATCGTTGCCAGTGCCTCCTAGTAACGTGTCGTTGCCAGTACCTCCCAGGAGGCGATCGTTGCCGCTCCCCCCAGTCACCAAGTCATTATCCGGGCCGCCATCAAGAGTGTCGTTTCCGCCCAATCCACTGATGGTGTCATTGCCTGCAAAACCGAACAGGATATCGGG
>JBCBVA010000209.1:0-1685 GCA_039817825.1 Cyanobacteria bacterium J06642_12
TCTCGCTTGGGAACGATTGCATTTGACGAACAGCCATCTTTTGAGCTGCGTCCGCAATCTACACCAGAAGATGCTGGAAATATTATTCGAGCTGCGTATCGCCAAATTCTAGGAAACGATCATTTGATGAACTCCGAGCGCTTATTAGGTGCAGAATCACTGCTATCGAATGGTTCGCTATCGGTACGAGAGTTTATTCGCACAATCGCGAAGTCAGAACTATATAAGACAAAATTTCTGTACTCAAATTTTCAGTCACGCACCATTGAGTTGAATTTTAAACATCTTCTAGGTCGTGCTCCGTACGATGAATCGGAGATTATTTTTCACCTCGATCTGTATCAAAATAAAGGGTTTGAGACCGACATAGACTCGTATATTGACTCTGTTGAATATGAAGAGAACTTTGGAGAGTCCATCGTTCCTTATTATCGGGGGTTCTCCACGCAGCCGGGTCAAGCAATTGCCGGATTTCCACGCATGTTCCGTTTGTATCGCGGGTATGCCAATAGCGATCGCTCCCAAGTTGCAGGAACGGCTCCTCGGCTGGCTAAAGAGTTAGGGCAAGGTAAGGTCTCGCCTGCAATTGGCCCATCGGGCAGCAACAATGGCTGGGCGTATTGCGAGTCTAAACGCAACGTCCCTCAAAATCGTAATTTTGCCAGACCGACTACAACAGATTCTGAAGGACGTTTGTATCGGGTAGAAGTGGCGGGTATGAGCAAACCAGGATATCCCAAGGTTCGCAGAAGCAGCAGAGCATACGTTGTGTCGTACGAACAGCTATCTGACACCCTCAAACGGATTAACAATCTAGGGGGAAAAGTAGCCAGCATCACCCAAGCCTAGTGCATTCATTCCAGCGTTCTGCAAACTGCAATGCTGACGTTTCTAATTTCTTTCCCAAGCCCATAAGGGCTAAAGTCTTGCCCTGCTTCTTGCATATCAAGCTGTCGTTCATTCGGATGGTACCGGTAGAGCAATGTCTCGGGCTGGCACCATCCGATTTCTATTGTGTGTGGCAGGGGAGTCAAGCTGCCAGTTCATCCAGAGCGGCGAGAATGCGATCGCCTATCTCGCGACAGCCAACGACGTTGGCCCCCTCAGATTTGGAACTATTAGAGGCAATATCTCCAGTGCGGTAGCCGCGATCGAGAACCAGAGACACTGCTCGCTCGATCCGGGTGGCCGCCTCTGGCTGGTCGAGGCTGTAGCGCAGCATCATGGCACCGGATAGCACTTGGGCGATGGGGTTAGCTTTGTCTTGTCCGGCGATATCGGGGGCAGAGCCGTGGACAGGCTCGAACACGCCGGGGCCGTCGGCTCCTAGGGACGCCGATGGCAGCATGCCGATGGAGCCGGTGAGCATGGACGCCTCATCGGAGAGGATATCCCCGAACATGTTGCCGGTGACCATGACATCAAACTGTTTGGGCCAGCGCACCAGTTGCATCGCAGCGTTGTCTACATACATGTGAGACAGTTCGACTTCGGGATAGCTTGCAGCCAAGTCGGTCATGCGCTGCCGCCATAGCTGGGAAACATTAAGGACATTCGCTTTGTCCACCGAGCAGACTTTCTTGCCCCGTTTCATCGCCATATCAAAGGCGACTTTACCAATCCGGTCGATCTCGCTGTCCATGTAGGCCATAGTGCTGACGCCGCGCTGGGTGCCATCCTCTTGA
>JBCBVA010000210.1:0-951 GCA_039817825.1 Cyanobacteria bacterium J06642_12
AGATGAGAATCCAACACCATCGAGCTTTGTACATCGTCCACAATAAACTGATCCATCATCTGCCAACTGGGATCGGTGTGATTGGCACCGATGAATTCGACGAAAGCTGCGAATCCCTCGTTCAACCACAGTGGTTCGGTAACTTGGTCACCATGAAATGGTGGAACGATCTGTGGTTGAACGAGGGATTCGCAGCTTTCGTCGAATTCATCGGTGCCAATCATACCGATCCCAGTTGGCAGATGATGGATCAGTTTATTGTGGACGATGTACAAAGCTCGATGGTGACGGATCTTTCACTTCCACCGAGATGGGATGCGAATTAAGATGAGAATCCAACACCATCGAGCTTTGTACATCGTCCACAATAAACTGATCCATCATCTGCCAACTGGGATCGGTGTGATTGGCACCGATGAATTCGACGAAAGCTGCGAATCCCTCGTTCAACCACAGTGGTTCGGTAACTTGGTCACCATGAAATGGTGGAACGATCTGTGGTTGAACGAGGGATTCGCAGCTTTCGTCGAATTCATCGGTGCCAATCACACCGATCCCAGTTGGCAGATGATGGATCAGTTTATTGTGGACGATGTACAAAGCTCGATGGTGTTGGATTCTCATCTTAATTCGCATCCCATCTCGGTGGAAGTGAAAGATCCGTCACCATCGAGCTTTGTACATCGTCCACAATAAACTGATCCATCATCTGCCAACTGGGATCGGTATGATTGGCACCGATGAATTCGACGAAAGCTGCGAATCCCTCGTTCAACCACAGATCGTTCCACCATTTCATGGTGACCAAGTTACCGAACCACTGTGGTTGAACGAGGGATTCGCAGCTTTCGTCGAATTCATCGGTGCCAATCACACCGATCCCAGTTGGCAGATGATGGATCAGTTTATTGTGGACGATGTACAAAGCTCGATGGTGTTGGATTCTCATCT
>JBCBVA010000211.1:0-735 GCA_039817825.1 Cyanobacteria bacterium J06642_12
GGTGACGGAATCGCTATCCCCATTGATGGTGACTGACCCTTGAATGCCGGAGGTATTAACTCCAGAGATTTCCAGGTCGGTGCCGCTATCGACGTCGGTATCGTTGCCTGTCAGGTCAATGGAGGTGGTGCCGTTCTCGGTGACGCTGGCGCTGTCAGCTACTGCTGTGGGTAAGTCATTTTCACCGGTAATGGTGACGGTTACTGTTGCCGTGTCTGTACCTCCATCTCCGTCAGTGACGGTGTAGGTGAAGGTATCGGTAGCGGTCTGACCTGCGGCCAGGGAATCGAATGCAGTACCGGCATCGTAGGTGACGGAATCGCTATCCCCATTGATGGTCACTGACCCCTGAGTTCCAGTCGTGTCGATGCTGCCAATTTCCAGGTCGGTGCCGCTATCGACGTCGGTGTCGTTGCCGGTCAGGTCAATGGAGGTGCTGCCGTTCTCGGTGACGCTGCCGGTGTCGTTGTTGGCAATCGGCAGGTCGTTTTCACCGGTAATGGTGACGGTTACTGTTGCCGTGTCTGTACCTCCATCTCCGTCAGTGACGGTGTAGGTGAAGGTGTCGGTGGCCGTCTCACCTGCAGCCAGAGAATCAAATGCCGTACCGGCATCGTAGGTGACGGAATCGCTATCCCCATTGATGGTGACGGAACCTTGAGTTCCAGTCGTGTCGATGCTGCCAATTTCCAGGTCGGTGCCGCTATCGACGTCGGTGTCGTTGCCGGTCAGGTC
>JBCBVA010000212.1:0-693 GCA_039817825.1 Cyanobacteria bacterium J06642_12
AGATGATATCTTATTACAATATTTTCAATCGTCGCACGGTTAAGTGGTATAAGCGGTTATTTACATGGTGCATTGAACTGACACAAATCAATGCTTTTATCCTTTATTGCCTTACAAGAGCAGCAGGAACGAAGGCTACATCTTTGAAATCATGCAAGCAATTCCTTTATAAGCATTTGCTTGAATGATTTCAAAGATGTAGCCTTCGTTCCTGCTGCTCTTGTAAGGCAATAAAGGATAAAAGCATTGATTTGTGTCACTTCAATGCACCATGTAAATAACCGCTTATACCACTTAACCGTGCGACGATTGAAAATATTGTAATAAGATATCATCTGATCCATGCGATCACACCCATTCATGGAGAAATTATAATATTTTCAATCGTCGCACGGTTAAGTGGTATAAGCGGTTATTTACATGGTGCATTGAAGTGACACAAATCAATGCTTTTATCCTTTATTGCCTTACAAGAGCAGCAGGAACGAAGGCTACATCTTTGAAATCATTCAAGCAAATGCTTATAAAGGAATTGCTTGCATGATTTCAAAGATGTAGCCTTCGTTCCTGCTGCTCTTGTAAGGCAATAAAGGATAAAAGCATTGATTTGTGTCAGTTCAATGCACCATGTAAATAACCGCTTATACCACTTAACCGTGCGACGATTGAAAATATTGTAATAAGATATCATCT
>JBCBVA010000213.1:0-676 GCA_039817825.1 Cyanobacteria bacterium J06642_12
CAATCCAGTCGTTTGCCGCTCTGCGAGAATTTCACGGGAGGTGCGCACCCGCCGAATAATCGTGCCTTCCGGAGCTACCCCCCCTACAGGAGCAATTCCCCCCCCACTAGCCCCGGCTGCAGGAATCGATGCGACGGCATAGCTAATGGACAACGCCACAGCACCCATCTGCAGTTGACCACCATTGGGCACCACATCGGATTGCAACCGCCTGCCATTCAGAAAAGTACCGTTGCGACTGTTTTGGTCAGTGGCCACCAACCGATCGCCCTGCCAATCCACCAGCAGGTGGAAGCGTGAAATATCGCTATCGCCCAACTCGATCTGGCGAGTCGCGACTCCATTAATAGTGGTGGGCATTGAAATCGCCACCCGCCCAAACACGATCGGGGCCGTTGCTATTTCCTGACGTGCCCCTCCGGTAGCCGGGTCTATCCAACTTACGGTAATGACTGTTGCTTGAGTCATCGATCCACTCAGCTAAGGGTTGGTTGGGAGGGGGGAGAGATGTGGGGGCTAGGTTCTTAGTTCTTGGTCCTTGGTCCTTAGTTCTTGGTCCTTAGTGGGTGTACTGACTAATGACTAATGACCAGTGACCAGTGACCAACCACTTATCTCAAACGGATGACGACACCCCCACCCCTATTACTTCGCCACAAACGTACTGGTAATTAAA
>JBCBVA010000214.1:0-636 GCA_039817825.1 Cyanobacteria bacterium J06642_12
CAATATGTGTTAGTGAATGAAACTTGAACAATATATAAATAGAAAGTTGGCAAACATTTTCCAAAATTTTTTTTGACAATTTCGTGGCCTGGACACTAGTTCCAGGTCCTTTCCTGATTTTACAAAAATGCAATATCTCAAGAATAAAAAATAATAGGAAGTTGTTTTTTACACAGTTTGAGCTTCTAAATGTAGGTTTTTAATAAGCTCAAAATTTTAAGATAAAAAGTAATAAATCTCAAGCAATAGCAAGTTTTTGATTTTATAAAAAGGGCCTGGAACTAGTTTCCAATCCACAAAAATGTTTCAAAATTTGTTGAAAAAGATTCGTCATAAGTTTTTCTATATGTTAGCCAAGTTTCATCCACTAGCTCCTACTGGTTTCTCAGATATTGCTAAAAATGTACTTTTCTAAATGGCTTGATGTTCATGATGACGTCATAATTTTCAGTTTTGAAAGATGAGCTGGAAATATAAAAACGCAAATATCTCAAGAACCGAACACAATTTTTGGACCCCCGCCTTTAGGTGAGAAGGGGTCCTATGGTTTCACCACTGTTAGTCAGTAGATCAGTCAGTCAGTCAGTCAGTAGGTCAGTCAGTCAGTCAGTAATGTTATTCCTCCTAAACAGCTAA
>JBCBVA010000215.1:0-629 GCA_039817825.1 Cyanobacteria bacterium J06642_12
TCAATAAACCAAAGACATAAATTATGAAAATCTTTGTTTAGCTGTTGATTAATTTTATTAATGTCTTTGTGTTGGAAGGCCAGGCCAGAGTCATCAGCATAAAGAAATAGATCACTTTCAACTGCTTGAGGCATATCATTAATATATAAAAGGAAAAGAAGAGGCCCAAGGATAGAACCTTGAGGAACACCACAGACAATGTTTCCTGCAGACGACATATATGAATTTAAACTCACGTGAAAAGTTCTATTTGATAAATAAGAACGAAACCATTTAATTGAATTTTCGGAGAAACCAAGAAGTGACATCTTAGAAAGCAAGATCTCACTTCTTGGTTTCTCCGAAAATTCAATTAAATGGTTTCGTTCTTATTTATCAAATAGAACTTTTCACGTGAGTTTAAATTCATATATGTCGTCTGCAGGAAACATTGTCTGTGGTGTTCCTCAAGGTTCTATCCTTGGGCCTCTTCTTTTCCTTTTATATATTAATGATATGCCTCAAGCAGTTGAAAGTGATCTATTTCTTTATGCTGATGACTCTGGCCTGGCCTTCCAACACAAAGACATTAATAAAATTAATCAACAGCTAAACAAAGATTTTCATAATTTATGTCTTTGGTTTATTGA
>JBCBVA010000216.1:0-628 GCA_039817825.1 Cyanobacteria bacterium J06642_12
GTTCTAACAGTTATTGAAACCTATAGTTTGTGCCATCTTTTTTTTGAACCCCCGCCTTTAGGCAAATTGGGGTCCTACAATTACAGACCTACTGACTGACTGACCTACTGACTGACAGTGCTGAAATTATAGGACCCCAATTTGCCTAAAGGCGGGGGTTCAAAAAAAAGATGGCACAAACTATAGGTTTCAAAATCTGTTGCACTTTATTGTTCTAACAGTTATTGAAACCTATAGTTTGTGCCATCTTTTTTTTGAACCCCCGCCTTTAGGCAAATTGGGGTCCTACAATTACAGACCTACTGACTGACTGACCTACTGACTGACAGTGCTGAAATTATAGGACCCCAATTTGCCTAAAGGCGGGGGTTCAAAAAAAAGATGGCACAAACTATAGGTTTCAATAACTGTTAGAACAATAAAGTGCAACAGATATTGAAACCTATAGTTTGTGCCATCTTTTTTTTGAACCCCCGCCTTTAGGCAAATTGGGGTCCTATAATTTCAGCACTGTCAGTCAGTAGGTCAGTCAGTCAGTAGGTCTGTAATTGTAGGACCCCAATTTGCCTAAAGGCGGGGGTTCAAAAAAAAGATGGCACAAACTATAGGTTTCAATAACTGTTAGAAC
>JBCBVA010000217.1:0-624 GCA_039817825.1 Cyanobacteria bacterium J06642_12
CCCAAGACCCATCTGGGTGGGCGATAAATCCATCTACGGTGCAGGCGACGGAGTACTTGAGTTTTCGCATAGGGTCGCCTCACTGTTGAGTTGCACTTGGGCAGTTTGTCACCAGTAGAGGATAGACATTAATCGGGAAGAAGTGGAGAATGGATCATGTTCACCGAAGCGGATTGGCAGTCGCTGGCAGACATACTTCCCGGTGGTTTGCACCCTGGAGTGATTCCGGTTAGCAAGGCTGTGGATTAAAGTGCAAAAAAGCCCAGACAGTTGCCTGGGCCCATGACCAGTTCAAATTTTGGGCATCGCTATAATGCTCGATTAACCAACCTTCACCTGAGCCGTGTCAACGGCTTCGGTGCCGTCTACTTGTCTGGCCACCGCGACCATTTTCTGCAAAATATCTTGGCTAGGGACGGTGCCCTTGAGCACAACGGTGCCGCTGAGCTGAGCCACCCAGAGCGTATCGACATCATCTAGCTGAGCATCTTCGTCAAACGCCAGCGCCACCCGCTTGGCCAGACCGCTCTCATCATATTCACCGGTCAGGCCAATGCGATAAGCGGGTGCTTCCTCCTCGTCAGGTGCGGCGGGCGTGGCGGGTGCCGCTGCCACTGGCTTAGA
>JBCBVA010000218.1:0-623 GCA_039817825.1 Cyanobacteria bacterium J06642_12
GAAGCGATAAAAATGAAAATTAATTACCGTAAGAGAAAGTCCTTTCTTTTGTTGACTAGCACCACCTATTGATGCTGATTGTTGTTGTTGCTGTTGCTGTTGTTGTCGTTGTTGTTGTTGTTGTTGTTGTTGTTGTGGTAACGAAATTCCACCTCCAGTTGTTGCGTTGGCGGAAGCTCCCATGACAGGTTGCATACGTTGTTGTTGTTGTTGCATTCCTATCGTTGAAGGATGGCTAAGACCTCCAGCTGTAAATTGTTGTTGCGGTTGCTGTTGCTGTTGTTGGCGTAGGTGTTGTTGTTGTTGTTGTTGCTGGCGTAGTTGTTGTTGTTGCTGGAGGAAATGTTGATTGTAAAGTTGTTGCTGCTGTGCATGGTGTTGTTGGTGTTGCGTTTGCTGCTGCGGGGTTTGTTGCTGTTGCTGCTGTTGTTGTTGGCGATGATATTGTTGAATTTGTTGGGCAGACTGTTGCGGGTGCAGCTGTGACTGGTGCGGTGGTTGTTGGTGTTGTTGTTGTTGTTGTTGTTGTTGTTGTGCTTTTTGTTTTTGTTCATGTTTTAAGCGAAGTTCTTTTTCACGTTGGACGCGGAGCTGTTAAAAAAAGTTGAAAATCATTTACCATC
>JBCBVA010000219.1:0-610 GCA_039817825.1 Cyanobacteria bacterium J06642_12
TAGTTAAGTCACCTCCGGCAGAGCCGGAGGCTTAGTAGGCTTAGCCCCCAAGGGGCAGTCCTCTCCTAGATTGTCGGCAACCTTAATTGCTCCAACCGTTCTTCCTCTTTTTCCTGACGACGAATATACGCTCTGACCACTTCCTCATCCAATCCCACCGTCGATACGTAGTAGCCACGCGCCCAGAAGCTCTCTCCACTAAAGTTTCGACGACGCCCCATAAACTCTCTGGCTATGCCAATCGCACTTTTGCCCTTCATGTATCCCACCACCTGAGACACTGCGTACTTCGGCGGGATACTCATGCACATATGCTCATGGTCTGGCATTAAATGGCCTTCGACTATCTGACATTCTTTCTGCCGCGCCAGCTCGTGAAACATCTCACCCAAATGACCGCGCAACTGGCCGAAGATGACTTTCTTGCGACGCTTTGGAATAAATACGATGTGATACTTGCAATTCCAACTCGTGTGATTTAGCTTTTTGACATTCAATAGACTTTCTCCTTGCTTGAGAAATGCAAGGAGATTTTTTCTGCTACTGCTTCACACGGTCAAACCTTGGCGAGTCTCCCCGGCAGAGCCGGGGGCTTACCTCTATTTAGTTA
>JBCBVA010000220.1:0-598 GCA_039817825.1 Cyanobacteria bacterium J06642_12
CCACCCCCCCCCACCCCACCCCCCCCCCCCCCCCCCCCCCCCCCCCCCCCCCCCCCCCCACCCCCCCCCCCCCCCCCCACAACACCAAATTTTAGGAAAAATTACCACCCATTTCAATTTATTAACACCCCCCCCCCAAATTAAATATTTTACCCAAATTCCAACTACCCCCATTTATTAACACCCCCCCCTAACAAAAATTAAATCTGATTCTTGAAAAACTGGAAACAAAAATGCAAAGTAATTAAAACTAATATGACGAAAAAAGTTTTTATATTACTCTCAAACTGTGTACATAAGTACGGTAGTTAACCAACAAAACAAAAGTTTAAAGCATAACAGCTTTCACAAAGATTTTACAACTTTTTAGTTTTTACAGATTTTTAGTTTCCAACATTCGAATATCACTTACGGAAAAAAAGCGGTAAAAATTAAATTCATTTTAAATTCTCTGTAAATTTTTTATTTTTATAACGTCAACCCCCCCCCCCCTAACTATTGACAACCCCCCCTAATTAAAGAATTTAGAGTAAAATCCACCTACTTCCATTTATTAACACCCTCCCCGTTTCGTACCCCCCGTTTATGGATTTGTTGA
>JBCBVA010000221.1:0-581 GCA_039817825.1 Cyanobacteria bacterium J06642_12
CCTACCCCCCCCGACCCAAGATCAACCCACACCCCCCCGGACTACATAGTGTCATCCAGGGTCTGGTCCCCCCCCTGCCTAAATTGAAAAAAGTCCTCCCCCCCCCCTCAATTTTCCCACCCCTGGGTCCAAAATTTTTTGGTTCCCCCTCCTCGGGTGACTTTTTTAACATGAACTAGTTTTAAAATGTTGTATACCTCAAGAAGGCGTGGATTTGTATTTTTGTTAGAAATACTTGAAATTAAACATTTTCTTGCTTACTCACATCTGTGGTTTCCAACAAAACAGAAAGGCTAGGGGAAAAGAAGTGCCGCAGGCGAAAAAAATTGGAAAATCAAGGGTTTAGATATGGAAGTGGCATAATTTGGTGGTTCCCCCTCCTGCCTGTTTCCTAAAATATGTCATTCCCCCCCTTGAATATGTCCCCCCCTGGTTCTCGGAAATCATCTTTCCCCCCCTTGCCTTTCCAAAGCTTCAAATATCATTCCCCCCCTGATCTCAGGGGGGGGGGGGGGGGGGGGGGAAAAAAAAAAAAAAAAAAAAGGGCACCCCACAAAAAAAAGACCCCACCCAAAAAAAGG
>JBCBVA010000222.1:0-581 GCA_039817825.1 Cyanobacteria bacterium J06642_12
AATACATTAATAAACACAGAAAATATTCAATTGTTCAACCCCCCCCAAACTATTGACAACCCCCCCTAATTAAAGGATTTAGAGTAAAATCCACCTACTTCCATTTATTAACACCCTCCCCGTTTATGGATTTGTTTAAAATTTCCAACCCCCCCTTCTTAATAAGCCCCCCCTACAATTGAGCGACGGAGAGTATTGACCAAATTGAGAGTATTGCTCTGGGCCAATCAGATCGCAGCATTCTTTAACCCTATTAAGGCCGGGCTTTTTGGGGTGTCTCTATGGCCGGGGGGGGGGGGTCAATAGTGCCCGCGGTAATTAAATGCTAATTAGTTTAGTTTTGTTCACACCAAGGTTATGAAACGTAGGTGTGGTAATCTTTAGGGAATAGTCTTTCCAAAAACATAATGACCCACGTGGCTGTGATGTCACGTGGTTAGATATGACGTCATCATCCTCGTCATCAAATCCCTGAAAATGACACCAAAAAACTCTAAACAGAACAATAAAACCTATAAATAACCCAAATATGGTGATAGCTTGTTGGTTTCATTTTGTTTTAGGTACAAACAACACTTTTT
>JBCBVA010000223.1:0-576 GCA_039817825.1 Cyanobacteria bacterium J06642_12
GGTGGTGACCATCATTACCACCGACATGTCAATAATGATGACCCTATGGTAGATGATTTTGTCTATGGTGGTGCCGAAGGTGAAGAAGAAGGCAGCGATGAACTTGCAGCTGCGACCTCAAATTTGTTAGCTGATATGGAATGGTGATTTTGCCTACATTGATGATATTTAGGACAGAGACAGACTGTGAGCCATGGGAAAAATTTTCTTTTGTCTATTAAAAAACTTTTGCAACCTTTTTGACCAAGGGCGGATCTAGAAGTACGGCACAGCAACACGGAGGAGAGCGAACTATTTTACAAAAGGAAAGCGATGTATTTACTCTACACTCCATCGGTAATTTTGCCGTACTTCCAGATCCACGCATGAAAACTGTCATTAATGAGGGTACTGTCTTCCTTGTGAAACACCTACAAAGGAGCCTTATGGAATTAGAAGTGATAAGCAATTTTCACCACCGAAGGCTTGACAGAGGGATCGAACTTGAGGCCTTTAGATCTCACGCTCGATGCCCTTGGCACGGATCCACAAGAAAAATATGTCGGATAAGTTAATATTATACATAATTATTGTGGA
>JBCBVA010000224.1:0-568 GCA_039817825.1 Cyanobacteria bacterium J06642_12
CAGTTACCGCTAGGTTTGTTGTTGATGAGGTTGTTGTTGATCCAATAGGTGCTAGTAAGCTTGTTGTTGCAGAATCTTCTGAGCTTTGACGGCGGAGATTCTGCAACAACAAGCTTACTAGCACCTATTGGATCAACAACAACCTCATCAACAACAAACCTAGCGGTTTGTTGTGATCCTCGTTGTTCTCCCCGTCAGCAGTTACCGCTAGGTTTGTTGTTGATGAGGTTGTTGTTGATCCAATAGGTGCTAGTAAGCTTGTTGTTGCAGAATCTTCTGAGCTTTGACGGCGGAAATTCTGCAACAACAAGCTTACTAGCACCTATTGGATCAACAACAACCTCATCAACAACAAACCTAGCGGTAACTGCTGACGGGGAGAACAACGAGGATCATAACAAACCGCTAGGTTTGTTGTTGATGAGGTTGTTGTTGATCCAATAGGTGCTAGTAAGCTTGTTGTTGCAGAATCTCCGCCGTCAAAGCTCAGAAGATTCTGCAACAACAAGCTTACTAGCACCTATTGGATCAACAACAACCTCATCAACAACAAACCTAGCGGTAACTG
>JBCBVA010000225.1:0-561 GCA_039817825.1 Cyanobacteria bacterium J06642_12
CCACTACCATTGTTATTGCCAGCATTGCTGCTGGGTTGATATTTTTGCACAAATGGCATTCTGGATGATACTGGTATTTGAACCATACTAAATGACGGAGCAGCTTTGTTGGCGTAGTTTCGCATATGGTGTTGTTGTTGTTGTTGTTGTTGTTGTTGATATTCAAAACGAGGCCGTACGTCAGGCGAAGGGACAAGCGAAGGTGGACTATTCATTGCATTGGCGCGTGACCGGGGTGCAATACTGGGTGGTGGCTGAAGGGCAGGGGGGCTGTGTAGCGGACTTAACGCAGAATGTTGTTGTTGTTGTTGTTGTTGTTGTTGTGTCTGTACTGATAGCCTATTGTGGCTCGGTTGTTGATTATGGTAATATTGGTTATAACCTCCATGTTGTTGTTGTTTGTGTTGCTGTTGTTGTTGATGTTGTTGTTGTTGTTGTTTGTGTATTTGTTGTTGTTGTGGTGATTGTACAGTTGTGTTACCATCTTTAACTGGCTTGAACTCAACGTATTTTACTCGGGCGTTACCATGGTGAACTTTATGGACGTGAATTTGGTGGCCC
>JBCBVA010000226.1:0-559 GCA_039817825.1 Cyanobacteria bacterium J06642_12
TGGCTGATGCTGTCGTGACGGCGACAATTGACTCCATCATGGAGGCGGTCTCTGAGGGAGATAAGGTCACGTTAATTGGGTTTGGTAGCTTTGAGTCCCGCGATCGCAAACAGCGAGAAGGTCGCAATCCAAAGACAGGTGAGCCCATGACAATTCCGGCTACAACAGTGCCTGCCTTCTCCGCCGGTAAGGCCTTTAAAGAGCAGGTTTCAGCATAAAAGAGATATTTGCGGCTTTGGTTTGGGTATTAGATCAAAGCCGCAGCGTATAAAAAGCCAGTCATTGATGATGTTTCAGCCTTCAAGATAGCTTTCGCTGTCAACTTTAGCTTGGGGAAGGCCGGTGAATTGAGGGGCTGGTTTTTCCCAAAGCGCTGTTCTAAGGCAGCTCGATTGGGCTACTAAACGGAGAGGGAGGGATTCGAACCCTCGATGAACCGAAGCCCATAATAGATTTCGAGTCTACCGCATTCAACCACTCTGCCACCTCTCCAGAGGCTTAATTATTCTACACTGAAGCGGTAGGGAAGTGAGGAGGTGGGGCAGTGGGGCGGTTTTTG
>JBCBVA010000227.1:0-556 GCA_039817825.1 Cyanobacteria bacterium J06642_12
ATGTTTTGTGGGGTAGGGACACCCTGGCATGTAATGTTTGCAAGATGTCAAACATTTTTTCTACCTGTAATTCTTGTTGGAAATTTCGAGCCATTGTTGAATTCAAATTAATCTCTCCTGCATTCTGCGTGTGCTGTTGTTGTTGTTGTTGTTGCTGCTGCTGTTGTAGAAGATGTTGCTGGTTTTTCCAAGAGGCTGCTGGTGGTGCAGTAGGATAAAGACTATTGCTTGCACTTGGGAAAGAAGGAGATAATGGAATATTGCTTTGTTGTTGTTGTTGTTGTTGTTGTTGTTGTTGCTGTTGTTGTTGTTGTTGGTGATGAAGTTGTTCTTTCACACCCATCTTGTTGCCTGTTGTGTTGATTTTATTGTTGGTCGTTGTTGTGTTGTGCTGAAAGTTGTACAACGGTTGCCCGTCCGCAGCCATTGGCGGTGGAATAGTGGGTGAGACCAAATCATTAGCAAGTTGTTGTTGTTGTTGTTGTGTATTGTTTGTCATCACATTTTTGTTGGACAGATCATAAGGTGAAGGAGATGTGGGTGTAGAGGCTTGTTC
>JBCBVA010000228.1:0-547 GCA_039817825.1 Cyanobacteria bacterium J06642_12
AAATGAACTACCCCGCCGCAAGCGGACGGGGTATCCCTGCCCTCAGAAAAGCTTTAGCTGCTCATCTCGATGCAATTGCTGATACTCATTTCCCTGATTCTTGACGTAGCTGGCAATCATTCCCTCATCACCATGCTTTCCTACTGTGCTCGCAAAGTAACCACTACTCCAAAACTCTCCACCCCATAGCTGCTTCTTCACATGCGGGCATCGCCTGAACACTTCCTTCGCTGTCAAACTCTTCAGAATCGTTACCAGTTTCGTCACGCTATACGTTGGCACTGACTGCACTAAAAAATGCACGTGGTCTTTTTCCGTTCCGATCTCTATAAACTTCATTTCGTAGCGCTTTTCGATCTCTAAGCAGACTTCTCGCAACACTGCATCCACTTGCTCATCAAGCACTGCACGCCGATACTTCGCTGGAAACACCAAGTGATATAGCAAAACCGTTACGTTGTGCTTCTTGTGGATATATTCGCTCACCGCTACATGCTAAAGCCTAAGCCGCCGCAGAGCGGCGGGGAATGTACCCAGAGAGATTCAA
>JBCBVA010000229.1:0-538 GCA_039817825.1 Cyanobacteria bacterium J06642_12
CCCCCCCCCCCCCCCCCCCCCCCCCCCCCCCCCCCCCCACCCCCCCCCCCCCCCCCCCCCCCCCCCCCCCCCCCCCCCCCCCCCCCCCCCCCACAACTTTTTTCTGATTGGGGGGACCTAGAAGATTTAAAGCAAAATAGGCAATTTTAGGGTAATTTTTAATGGTGAAATTCAAAATTTTCTCCACTCGGACCCCATTATGGGGCCCTCGTTAATGTTATGTCCCATTTTTATAAATCCTTCATTGCCTCTTCCAACTCCTATCTGCAGCCCTGATATTTAGTAGTTTACTATTCCTTGTAATGAATATGTTTTTTATATATTTGGAGATAATAAAACAAAAAAATAAGGTTGTAAAATTGTTGGGGGGACCTGAGGTTTCACGAGTTCTGGGGGGACCTACTTCTTTGGGGGGACCTAATTTCTTTGGGGGGGGGGGCTAGAACCCCTCTGCATACCATGAAAGTTAAATTCCGCGAATTTCAATTTGTTTTGAGGCTTTCACTTCCACCGAAAATTTCTGGTCGCGAAAATTTCT
>JBCBVA010000230.1:0-535 GCA_039817825.1 Cyanobacteria bacterium J06642_12
TTTGCTGCCTTCTTATTGACAGCAAAAAATCAACAAAAAGAAAAGACACTTGTCAGTACCAAAAGTGGTGAGGACAAGAGCAAAATAGAAGAAAACGACAACGAAAAATCCGAAGAAGACAACAACAACAACAACAACAACAATAACAACAACAGCGAAAATGAGGAACCCAATATGGATAACAGCAAAATCTCCATCGACAACAAGGATAAACCACAACAACAACAACAACAACAACAACAACACAAAGAATTCAACAACAGAAGTGGCAGCGATACGAATGATGCGGATAGCGAATCGTCGAGTCCTCGGAAAAATGATAATCGTACTTTATCGTTTGGCGGTGAAGAAAGCATTTATTACAGCGACGACGAAAACAACATCAATGCCAAAAACAACAACAACAACAATATTCTTCCGTCACCGACACAATCAGAAGAGGAACTGGCAGTGCTGTTCGGGGAAAAGAGGAGTCGGGTATGTTCATTCTACGACAGTCCAACATCCGGCGAAGACGAAGTTCTTTACGACGGCT
>JBCBVA010000231.1:0-530 GCA_039817825.1 Cyanobacteria bacterium J06642_12
CTTGAAGATCGCTTTCAATTGTGTTCGATGATAATGACCTTGCTCAGGGTATTTCCACGGCATTGTTAGGTTCCAGCTAACACTATTGTGCTCGGCAATCCACTATGGATGCTTCCCTAATCATTTTTCCTCGAAAATCAAGGCTTAAAGCTGTCTCCACTCTCTAGACCTTACAGCGGATGGCTATCCAATCGCTCTCACCGATTTCCATCTTGCCTGGTTCAACGCGCAAAAAAGGACTCCACCGAATAGGAGCCCCCTTAGCAATTGACTGCGAGCAATTAGCGACTTCACTAACCGCAGCTATGGCATCTCAGCAACTGCAACCCTTGTCAGGGAATAGAAAACTACCGCTTAATTGGACTATCAGTTGCACTATTGCGATCGGCAATCCGTTATGGAGAGTTTCTTAGGCCTGTTTCCTTGCCCATCAGGGCTTGAAGGTGTTTCCACACGCTAGACCTCATAGCGGATTGCTTTAGCAGATGCTTTATTCAGCTGCGTCGTCCAGAGGCAACTCGCTGCCACCG
>JBCBVA010000232.1:0-523 GCA_039817825.1 Cyanobacteria bacterium J06642_12
GCCACTTGCTCCGGAGTCAGCCAACCGGTGGCATTCACCACAAAACAACCTGACTCTAACGCGTGGTGGCGCAGGGTGACCTCCGTTTGCTGGGAGAAAATATCTCCCACCATCGACCCAGGAAACTGGGCACAGTGAATTTGCTCGTGTTGCGCCATCAAACTGTAGCGCGCCAGGGGGTTGTAATGCTCCCAACAAGCCAGGGCCCCCACTTTACCCACGCCAGTCTCGCAGACTTTCAGCCCGGACCCATCACCTTGCCCCCAGACCATCCGCTCATGGTAGGTCGGCGTCACCTTACGACGCTTAAGCACGCAGGCACCGTCTGCGTCGAAGATGAGTTGCGTGTTGTAGAGAGAACCATTATCTCGCTCATTTATCCCCAGGACGATGACCATTTGATGGGTTTTTGCCGCACGGCTAATCGCCTCAGTCACCGGACCAGGGACTTCCACTGATTCCTCATAGAGCTTGAGATGCTCCTTACCCATGAGCACCGCTGGGAGCACAAACGAGAAATAAG
>JBCBVA010000233.1:0-517 GCA_039817825.1 Cyanobacteria bacterium J06642_12
GTCAAGTGTACCATCATTTTTAATCCCTCTTTATTTTCGATTGCTCAGCACTGATCAGCTCTGTTTCGCCACTTACGAACGTCGACGACGATGACGACGATGAAGACGACACCATCGTGACGAATGGCAACAACAACAACAACAACAACAAACAGAGCGATGAAGAGACATGGCCTCTGCCAAAAAAAGTCAAAAGGATTCTGGCACCACCACTATCGCTTCCATCAACACCAGTTATTTTGAAAAAAGGTATATCCTCTCGTTGTTCGTCTCTCTTTCTCTTCCTTTGTTTTCCTTTGGTGACGACTTAATGTGTTTATTTATATATTAATTTATTTATTTTTTTTTTTTTTCATTTTTTTTTCAGATGTCAGCGAACCAATCGCCACACCGGCAACAGCGGCGTCACGTGGCAAGCTAGAACAAGGCAATTCGTTGTCTGCTGGTGTCGGTAAGCTTAACGTACACTATGTATACAACTCTATATATGTTTACGATTATAATAAGATTAATTGTG
>JBCBVA010000234.1:0-507 GCA_039817825.1 Cyanobacteria bacterium J06642_12
ACTAAGTCAATTAGAGTTAAGTTAAGCTTTAACAACAACAACAACAACAACAACAACAACAACACCAACAACAACAACAACAACAACAACAACAACAGCGATAGTGACAATAACAATAATAAAACGGCAAAACCAATAGTTACTATAACAGTAACACAAGCAACAGCATCCACAACACCGACAACAATAACAACACTTTATATAACAATATTTACAACACTCAATACAGCATTGATTTTTATAACAACAACAACAACAACAATAGCGGCTACATCGACTACTACAGCAGCAATAACAACAACAATTACAAAAACACTAGTTGCGACAAAGATACTCACAACCAAGCGACTGATTTGAACAACAACAACAACAACAACAACGACGACAACGATTTTCAAACTGTAACTGCTTACTCTGACTTGAAGAAGTTTCAAGACCAGCAACAACATCCACAACAGCGGCAACACCAACAACTACCACAACAACAGAAACGTCAACTACAAGCCG
>JBCBVA010000235.1:0-506 GCA_039817825.1 Cyanobacteria bacterium J06642_12
GAGAAAGAACTCAACGATTTGAAGCTGAACTTTTTCTCGCTAGCATCTCACGAGTTGCGCACTCCATTGAGCGGGATTTTGGTAGCAACGCAATTATTACAGCAAGCCAAGGGAGAGCTTTCGGCTGAGAAGCGATCGCGCAATCTCCGGCGAATTCAATCAGCAGCCAAAACGATGGCTCAACTTTTGGCCGATATCCTAATTCTGACTCGGGCTGAGGCTGGCAAGCTAGAGTTCAATCCCGAACCACTTGAGTTACAGCCATTTTGTCAACGGCTCATTGACAATAGTCCGGACAGTTTAGAGGTTGAAGTTAGAAGAAAGGCGTCCACCATGTAGAGTGCAGATGTCACTCAAAACACTCTGATGGACAGCCTCACAGATATCCTAACGGGTCTGCTGGATACAACCAGCCTTTTCGCAAACCCCAGCGTCAGTTCCTGCTCAGCCTGATGAGCGCGATGATGGTGGTGTGTGGCAAAGTCAACTTCACCAATCTCAGCCGC
>JBCBVA010000236.1:0-506 GCA_039817825.1 Cyanobacteria bacterium J06642_12
CAACTGTTGAAACTGTCAGAAACCACCAGAATTATAACCAATTTCTCATTTTTGTTGCTGGTAGAGTTTCAACAGTTGTCATTCAATTAATTACCATCTAAATACAGACGGACCACTTTTACTTTTTCTTTTTACCCTCGGCAAAACTTTGCCGAAGGGTATTGTAATCACTTTTGAAAAAGTTGTCCGTCCGGCGGGCGGGCGGGCGGGCGGGCGGGCGGGCGGGCGGGCGTCCCCCTCTGCTTGTCCGGGCTATTACGCGAAAACTATTGTATATTTATTTATGATATTTGGCACACTAAAGGTACTAATAGCCCGGAAACGAAAAGGGGACGCCCGCCCCCCCCCCCCCCCCCCCCCCCCCCCCCCCCCCCCGCCCCAAAAAAAAAAAAAAAAAAAAAAAAAAAAAAAAAAAAAAAAAAAAAAAAAAAAAAAACAAAAAAAAAAAAAAAAAAAAAAAAAAAAAAAAAAATTTTTGGGGGGGGGGGGGGGGGGGGGGGGGGGGG
>JBCBVA010000237.1:0-505 GCA_039817825.1 Cyanobacteria bacterium J06642_12
GAGATGTCGGTGATGGGGGAGGCCCATTTCTACCGCAGTGAGCACACTGTCCCCAGCGGGCTACTCATGGCGGAGACGGTGATGAGTCCAACAGGGCAGCAGATGGTTGAGCACCCCCATGATGAGATTCATGTGCCCTTTATCAAAGCCTTTGCCAAGAATCTCCTCTGGGATAATAAAGAGGCTGCTCTGCTCGACATTGGCGATGGCGTTGTGCTCTACGAGTTTCGCTCTAAGGGCAATACCCTCAGTAACAAAGTGGTAGATGGGCTCTCAACGGTACTTGATCTGCTCGAGGAAAATTCCTATCGGGGGATGGTGATTGGCAATGCCAGCGATCATTTCTGTGGTGGGGCCAACCTGGTGGAGATGGGAACAGCGGCTAGGGCTCAGGATTGGGATACCATTGCTAGTCTCCTCACCAAATTTCAAGCTCTCCTTCAGCGCATTCGCTACTTCCACAAACCGATTGTGGGGGCTGTGCAGGGGCGAGCCCTGGGAGGCG